>NZ_SPVG01000090.1 GCF_004614165.1 Duganella callida
CGTCAGCGGCAGCTTGCCCGGCGGCGGCTGCGGCGACATCGAGCACTTCGCGCAGCACGTCCAAGGCGGCGGGACTGATGTTGCCAGCCACGCGCACGGTCTTGCCGGCGCGTTCGCACAGCTGGCCGACCAGCGTGGTGACCGTGGTCTTGCCGTTGGTGCCGGTGATGGCGATGACCTTGGGCGCGTAGCCGCGCTGTTCCTTCAACGCGTCCAGCGCCTGCGCGAACAGTTCGATCTCGCCCCACACCGGGATGCCGGCTGCCATGGCGGCCGGGTTGATCTCCTTCAGCTCACGATACGGCGCCAGGCCGGGGCTGACGGCGACGAAGTCCACGCCGTCCAGCAGCGAGGCGCCGAACGGGCCGGCGACGAATTCCGCCGACGGCACGGCAACCTGCAATGCAGGCAGACGCTCGGGCGACTCGCGCGTATCGGCCACGCGCACGCGCGCGCCGCCGCGGGCCAGCCACAGCGCCATCGCCAGGCCGGATTCGCCCAGCCCCAGTACCAGTGCGGTTTTGCCTTCGTAGTTCATCAGCGCAGTTTCAGGGTCGAGAGTCCAGCCAGTACCAGGATCATCGTGATAATCCAGAAGCGCACGACGACCTGGGTCTCTTTCCAGCCTTTTTGTTCAAAGTGGTGATGCAGTGGCGCCATCAGGAACACGCGGCGTCCGGTGCCGTAACGCTTCTTGGTGTACTTGAACCAGCCCACCTGGATCATCACCGACACGGTCTCCGCAACGAAGATGCCGCCCATGATGAACAACACGATTTCCTGTCGCACGATCACGGCGATGGTGCCCAGCGCGCCGCCCAGCGCCAGCGCGCCGACGTCGCCCATGAACACCTGCGCCGGATGGGTGTTAAACCACAGGAAGGCCAGTCCCGCGCCAGCCAGCGCGCCGCAGAAAATGATCAGTTCGCCGGCGCCGGGAATGTGCGGGATGAACAGGTACTTCGAATAGGTCGCGCTGCCGGTCAGGTAAGCGAACAGTCCCAGGGCCGAACCGACCATAATCGTCGGCATGATGGCCAGGCCATCCAGACCGTCGGTGAAGTTCACCGCGTTGGACGAGCCGACGATCACGCAGTAGGTCAGCGCGATGAAGCCCCACACGCCCAGCGGATAGCTGATGGTCTTGAAGAACGGGACGATCAGGTCGGCCTTGGGCGGCAGGTCCATTTCAAAACCGGAACGCACCCAGGCGAAGAACAGCTCGAACACCTGCGTGGTGCCGGTGGCCGACACCGAGAATGCCAGGTACAGCGCGGCGGCGATGCCGACCAGCGACTGCCAGAAATACTTCTCGCGCGAGCGCATGCCTTCCGGGTCCTTATAGACCACTTTACGGTAGTCGTCCGCCCAGCCGACGGCGCCGAAACCCAGCGTCACGACCAATACCGGCCAGATCAGACGGTTCGACAGGTCGCACCACAGCAGCGTGGAAATCGCGATCGAAATCAGGATCAGCACACCGCCCATGGTCGGCGTGCCGTGTTTTTTCAGGTGAGTCTGCGGGCCATCGGTACGCACGGCCTGGCCCACTTTCATGGCGGTCAGCTTACGGATCACCGCCGGACCCGCGGCCAGGCCGAGGAACAGCGCCGTCGCGGTGGCGAACACCGCGCGGAAGGTGATGAAGTTGAAGACGCGGAGTATCCCGACGTCCTGCTGGAAAAACTGAGCGAGCCAGAGCAGCATGATTAGTGACTTTCCTTGTTAGCTTGTTGCGACCCAATCAAATGCTGCACGACCCGCTCCATTTTCATGAAACGGGAGCCCTTGATTAAAACCGTTACATCAGGCGACACCGCCGCTTCCACAGCGGACAGCAGATCGCCAAAGTTTGCAAAGTGGCGGATGTTGGCGCCTCGATCGTTGCCGATCATATGCGCCGCCAGCTCGCCGGTAACCAGCACCGTTTCGATGCCTTTCGTTTGCGCGTATGCGCCGATCTCCGCGTGAAATTCCGGTCCCTGGTTGCCGACTTCGCCCATGTCGCCCAGCACCAGCACGCGTGGCGCGGCGGCTTTGGACAGCACGTCGATGGCGGCGCGCACGGAATCCGGATTGGCGTTGTAGGTGTCGTCGATCACCACCGCGCCATTGGCGGCAGCCTTTTTCTGCAGGCGGCCGCTGACCGGCTGGAAGGTGTCGAGACCCAGCTTGATCTTCTCCAGCGGGATGCCGGCGGCGTAGGTGCAGGCCACGGCGGCCAGCGCGTTGCGCACATTGTGTTCGCCGGCAGCCTGCAGGAACACGGCGAACTGCTGCACATCGTTTTCCGCTTCGCCGATGGTGATGAACAGGTGACTGTCGAAATCACCGGCACGGAAAGTGCAGCTGACTTCAGCGTCCTTGGTGAAACCGAAGCGCAGCCAGCGGCGGCCCGCCGCCAGTTCTTCCCACACCGGCGTGAACTCGTCCCCATGCGGGAACACGGCCACGCCATCCGACGGCAGCGCCGCCAGCACCGAGCCGTTTTCGCGCGCCACCGCTTCCACGGTATGCATGAATTCCTGATGTTCGCGCTGGGCGTTATTGACCATGGCGATATTCGCCGCGGCGATGGCTGCCAGGCGGCCGATTTCGCCCGGATGATTCATGCCCATCTCGATCACGGCCGACTGCTGCTTGGCCTCCATGCGGAACAGCGTCAGCGGCACGCCGATTTCGTTATTCAGGTTGCCGCGCGTGGCCAGACGGCCTTCTTCACCATGGGCGGCGGCCAGGATGGCGGAGATCATTTCCTTGACCGTGGTCTTGCCATTGCTGCCGGTGACGCCGATGACCGGCATGGCGAACTGCCTGCGCCAGTAGTTGGCGATCTGGCCCAGCGCCACCAGCGTGTTCGGGACCACGATGGCTGGCAGCTTCCAGCCTTCCGGCAGTTCTTCCACCACGACAGCGCCGACGCCCTTCTCCGCGACCTGCTCCAGGAAGCTGTGGGCGTCGAATACCTCGCCGCGCAAGGCCACGAACAAGGCGCCCGCGGTGACACTACGGCTGTCGGTCGACACGCCGTTGAATACGACATCGCCGGCACCCACCAAGCGGGCGCCGGTCAGTGAAGGCAGAATTTGTGCGAGTGCTGCACGCATCAATTCGTCCTCAACATGGTTAAGCGCGCCGTCAGCGCCAGCTGCGCGTGATCGGCGTCCGAGAATGGCAGCTTCTTGCCCTTGATTTCCTGGTATGGCTCATGACCCTTACCGGCCAGCAGGATCACATCCGGCTTGGCCGCGTGACGCACCGCCGACAGGATGGCGGCGGCGCGGTCGTCCAGCGCCTGCACCGTCGATGCCGGGTCGTTCAGGTCCATACCGGCCATGATCTGTTCGATGATCGAGTGCGGATCTTCGCTGCGCGGGTTGTCGCTGGTGACCAGCACGTGATCGGCCACCTGCGAGATCCTGCCCATCTGCGGACGCTTGCCCGGATCGCGGTCGCCGCCGCAGCCGAACACACACCACAGCTGACCACCGCGATCGGCGGCCACCGGGCGCAGCGCGGCCAGGGTCTTTTCCAGCGCATCCGGCGTGTGCGCGTAATCGATGACGATCAGCGGCGCATCATGGCCGCCGACCTGCTGCATGCGGCCCGGCGCCGGCTCCAGCGCTTCCACCGCATCGATGGCGGCGCGCAGTCCTGCGCCCTTGGCCAGCATGGCGCCCATCACGCCCAGCGCATTGCTGATGTTGAAGTTGCCGACCAGATGCGTGCGCACCTGCGCCACGCCAAGCGGGCACTCCAGATGGAATTCCATGCCATTGCTGCGGCCTGCGCGCAACTGGCTGGCGCGCAGCATCAGCACGCCCTCGATATCGGGACGCGCGGTGGCGTCGTGCAGCGTGTAGCCGATCAGCGGAATCGCGCCGGCCAGCGGCGCAGACTTGGCTTTCAGATGATCGATGATGCGCACACCGGCCGGATCGTCCAGATTGACCACCGCCGTTTTCAGTCCAGGCCAGTCGAACAGCTTGATCTTGGACGCCTCGTAGGCTTCCATGGTGCCGTGATAATCGAGGTGATCGCGGGTCAGGTTGGTGAACAGCGCGACGTCGAAGTGCATGCCAGACAGGCGGCCCTGATCCAGCCCGATGGACGACGCCTCGATCGCCAGCGCCGCCGCGCCCTTCGCGCGCAGTTGCGCCAGCGAGCGGGCCAGCAACACCGCGTCCGGCGTGGTGTAGCCGGTGACGTCGTAATCCACCTCGCCGCGCGGACGGAACAGGCCCACACCCAGCGTGCCGATGACGGCTGCCGATTGGGCGCCGCGAGACAGGGCCTGGCCCAGCCATACGGCGCTGGAAGTCTTGCCGTTGGTGCCGGTGACGCCGACGGTGAACATGTCGCGGTCCGGTTGATCGTAACAGGCATGGGCGATGGCGCCGGCGTGCTGCTTCAGGTTGTCGACCGCGATCCGCGCCACGGTCCATTCGGCGTTCCAATCGAAACCGGCGGGGTCGTACACCACCAGCGCCGCGCCCTGCTGGATGGCGCTTCCGATAAAGCTGCGCCCATCGCGGTTCTCACCGGCGGCGGGTGCGAATGCGAAAAACACATCGCCCGGCTGAATGCGGCGCGAATCCGAAGCCAGTTGCGCGCCAGGCGCCAGCTTGCGGATCTCGGCAACGATCGCCATTGGGTCGAAAGTAGAAGTCGTCACATGTTCCCCTGTGCTGCTGATTCAGGAATGATGATATGGGTCAGGTCCGAGTCCGGCGCGATGTTCTTGGCGCGCAGCGCCTGCGCCGCCAGCGCGGAGAACACCGGACCGGCCACGTCGCCACCGACGTGCACCGGGCCGCCCGGTTCGTCGATCATGACGGCGATGATGAAGCGCGGGTCCGTCATCGGCGCCATGCCGACGAAGTTGCCGATGTATTTGGTCTGCGAGTAGTGACCGTTCAGGAACTTCTGCGCCGTACCGGTCTTGCCGCCCACGCGGTAGCCCGGCACCTGCGCCTTGACGGCCGAACCGCCGGGCTGGGTCACCATCTCCAGCATTTCGCGCATCTCGGCCGCGGTCTTGGGGCTGACCACCTGGGTGCCGTGCGGCGCCTCGTGCAGCTTCTGGAACGACAGTGGAATGATGTCGCCGTTGCGGGCGAAGATGGTGTAGGCGCGCGCCAGCTGGATCAGCGATACCGAAATACCCTGGCCGAAGCTCATGTTGGCCTGCTCGATCGGACGCCAGGATTTATAAGGACGCACGCGGCCGGCCACGGCGCCGGGGAAGCCCCATTTCGGCTGCTGGCCGAAGCCGACCTTGGTGAACATCTCCCACATGTCTTCGGCCGGCATGCCCAGCGCGATCTTGGAAGTGCCGATGTTGGACGACTTCTGGATGATGCCCTGCACGTCGATCATGTAGTGCGGATGGGTGTCGTGGATCACGCGGTCGGCGATCACCATGTAACCGGGACCGGTATCGAACATGGTGTGCGGCGAGATGCGTTTTTCGTCCAGCGCCAGCGCCACCGTGAACGGCTTGAGCGAGGAACCCGGCTCGAAGGTATCGGTCATCACGCGATTGCGCAGCTGTTCGCCGGTCAGCTTGGAGCGGTCGTTGGGGTTGTAGGTCGGCCAGTTGGCCAGCGCCAGCACCTCGCCGGTATGCACGTCCAGCACCACGGCGGCGCCGGCCTTGGCGTGGAACTTCTCCACCGCGTCCTTCACCTGGGTAAAGGCGATGTACTGGATCTTGCTGTCGATGGACAGCACCAGATCCTTGCCGTCGTGCGGCTCGCGCACGGACTCGATGTCTTCCACGATGCGGCCCAGGCGGTCCTTGATCACGCGGCGGCTGCCGGGGATGCCCTGCAGCGTCTTCTGCTGCGCCAGCTCCATCGATTCCTGGCCCACGTCCTCCACGTTGGTGAAGCCCACCACGTGCGTGGTCACCTCGCCCTGCGGGTAGAAGCGCTTGTATTCCTTGCGGGTCTGGATGCCGTCGATGCCCAGTTTGACGATCTGGTCGGCCACGTCCTGCTCCACCTGGCGTTTCAGGTAAACGAAGCCGCGGTCGGAATCGAGTTTCTTCTGCAGCTCGGCGTCGCTCATGTCGAGCAGTTTGGCCAGCTGTTTCAGCTTGGCCGGCGGCGCTTCCTGCACGTCGTCCGGAATCGCCCAGATGGCCTTCACCGGCACCGACGACGCCAGCACCTGGCCATCACGGTCGGTGATCTTGCCGCGCGTGGCCGGCAGGTCCAGCGTGCGCGCGTAGCGGATCTCGCCCTGCTTCTGCAGGAACTGGGTGGACAGCCCCTGCAGCCACAGGGCGCGCGCGGCCAGCGCGGCAAAGGCGGCAAACAACACGAACAGCACCACGCGCGAGCGCCAGGTCGGCAGACGCACTGCCAGCACGGGACTCTTCGAGAAGGCCACGCCTTTCGACGCCGCCACGCGGGAGGTGTTCAGGTTGCTGCCGCGGCTCATTTGCTTGGCTCCGGCGTCAGGTATTGGGTGCGCGCGGCGGTCAGCTGCGTCATGTTCAGATCACGCCGCGCGATTTCCTCGATGCGGGCGTGCTTGCCCAGCGTCGACTGGTCCAGCTGCAGCTGCGCCCATTCGATATCGAGCTGGCGCGCCTGCTGCTGCGCGCGTTCCAGTTCGATGAACAGATGGCGCGCCTGGTATTGCGCGTTCACCAGCGACAGGCCGCAGCCCACCAGCAGGATGGTCAGCACCAGGTTGATCTTGCCGCTCATGCGTCCTCCACGGGGATCGGCAGGCGGCGCGCCACGCGCATCACCGCCGAGCGGGCGCGCGGGTTGTCATCGACTTCCTGGTCGGACGGCTTGATCTTGGCCAGCAGCTTGAGTTCCGGCTGAGGCAGATCGGCCGCGCGGATCGGCAGGCGGCGGTCCGGCTGCGCCACGTTCGCCTTGGCGGCGAAGAAGCGCTTCACCATGCGGTCTTCGAGCGAGTGGAAGCTGATGATGGCCATGATGCCGCCTGGCGCCAGGCTGGCGTAGGCGTGGTTCAAACCGACTTCGAGGTCTTCAAGCTCTTTATTGATGAAAATCCGGATAGCCTGAAAGGTGCGGGTTGCCGGATCCTTGCCCTTTTCCCGAGTCTTGACCGCGCCTGCCACGATGCCGGCAAGCTGTCGTGTGCTTGAAATTGGTTCGACTGCCCGGCGAGCAACAATCGCCTTTGCAATCTGAAAAGCAAACCGTTCTTCCCCATATTCCTTTATCACCTTTTCCAGTGTCTGTTCGTTTTCTGTGGCGAGCCACTCCGCCGCCGACATGCCGCGCGTGGTGTCCATGCGCATGTCGAGCGGGCCGTCGTTACGGAAACTGAAACCGCGGGCGGCGTCGTCGACCTGCGGCGACGAGATGCCCAGGTCGAGCAGAATGCCGTCGACCTTGTCCACGCCCCGTGCCGCCAGCGCCTCGCGCATGGTGGCAAAGCTGTCGTGGACGATGGTGAAGCGTGGATCCTTGATTTGTTCGGCGGTGGCGATGGCTTGAGGATCCTTGTCGAAGGCGATCAGGCGCGCGCCGGCGCCCAGCTGCGACAGGATCAGGCGCGAATGGCCGCCGCGGCCGAAGGTGCCGTCGACGTAGACGCCGTTGGCGCGCGCGCCCTCCAGCGCCAGCGCTGCGACCGCTTCGTCTAGCAGCACCGTGCGATGCTGAAATTCAGGCACCGTTGTCGTGGTCATGGGACGGGGCCTTAGAAAGAGAAATTGGCGAGTACATCGGGAGTGCCGGCGTCCATCGCCAGCGCTTCTTTTTCCGCCATCTTGGCGGCGTCCCAGATCTCGAAATGGGAACCCATGCCCATCATCATGACCTCTTTGTCCAGGCCGACGGCGGCGCGGAGTTCGGGCGAGATGAGGATGCGGCCGGCGGTGTCCATTTCCACGTCGGTGGCGTACCCGAGGAAAATGCGCTGCCAGGCGCGTGCCTGCATGGGCCATGCGGCGATCTGTTGACGGTGTTGTTCCCACACGGGACGGGGGAACAGCATGACGCAGCCGTCGGGATGGCGCGTCAGGGTGAGGCGGCCTTCGCACTGAATCGCGAGCGCGTCACGGTGCTTGGCAGGAATCGACATCCTGCCTTTGGCATCGAGATTGATAGCTGACGCGCCTTGAAACACGGAAAGACCTTTTGACCTCAGTATGGTTAGCGGAGCATGAAACCATGACAATTCGCCGTTCATCTCTCCTGTCCGCTAAGTCAGGCGAAATTTCCCACAAAAAGACACTTTTTCACACAGGTGCCCACTTTAGAGGAAGCAATAACTGGGGTCAAGCAGTTTCAGCCAATCGAAACAGCGATTTTATTAATGAAATTAAGGACTTAGCGTGATTCCTTGAAGCCACATAAAAACAAAATATTTCGACAAATTAAGTACTTATGAAAGATTGTGAATGTGCTACCTCATCTGTGCCCATGTGTTTGACCCGCAAAATGATCAAATAAAAAAATTGATCTAAATGCATAAAGTTGCAAGCAACCAACATCGGAGCGACAAATGGGCAATGGGGAGAAGTGCGGATCGAGACCGGCGGAAACGTCAGGAGGTCGCATCAGGAGCGCCCGGACGCGGAATGAAGAGCTTCACAAAATCATCACCACTGTGCACAAAAAACCTGGCAATATCATTAACTTGTATAGACAAATTTTGCACTGCACCAGCACTATTATACGCCGCAAACGATCGGGGTCGGAGCCGGCATTCGGACATTGGATCGCGCGCGATGCAATGTCCGAATGTCGGCTCTGACCCCGAATCAGCTTTGCCAGTTGCGGGAGCGGTCGATCGCCTGACTCCAGCGCGCCATGCGAGCCGCGCGCTGGTCGCTGCCCATAGCCGGGTCGAAGCGACGCTGGCAGGTCCATTGGGCCGCGATTTCTTCCTGGGTGTCCCAAAAGCCGACCGCCAGACCCGCCAGGTAGGCCGCGCCCAGGGCGGTGGTTTCGGTGACGCGCGGACGCACCACCGGCACGCCCAGCAGGTCGGCCTGGAACTGCATCAGCAGGTCGTTGCGGGCGGCACCGCCATCGGCGCGCACTTCGGTCAGCGGAATTGCGGCGTCTTTTTGCATGGCCGTCATCAATTCGGCGCTCTGGTAGGCGATGGCTTCCAGCGCGGCGCGCGCAATGTGGGCGCGGGTGCTGCCGCGACTCAGGCCGAACAGGGCGCCGCGCGCATAGGCGTCCCAGTGCGGCGCGCCCAGGCCGACGAAGGCCGGCACCATGAACACGCCGTCGCTGTCCGGCACGCTGGCGGCCAGCGCCTCCACTTCCGCAGAGGACTGGATGATGCCCAGGCCGTCGCGCAGCCATTGCACCGTGGCGCCGCCCATGAAGACGCTGCCTTCCAGCAGATAGTCGGTTTCGCCATCGATGCGCCAGCCGACCGTGGTCAGCAGGCGATTGTGCGAGGCCACCGGCTGGCGCCCCAGGTGCATCAGCATGAAGCAGCCGGTGCCATAGGTGTTCTTGACCATGCCCGGCCGGTGGCAGGCCTGGCCGAAGGTGGCCGCCTGCTGGTCGCCGGCGATGCCGGCCACCGGGATCGCCGCGCCGAACAGGCCCGGATGGGTGTGGCCCACCTCCTCGCTCGAGGACACCACCTGCGGCAGCACCGCTTCCGGAATGCCGAACAAGTGCAGCAGGTCGTAATCCCAGCGCATCAGGTGGATGTTGAACAGCATGGTGCGCGCGGCGTTGGAGACGTCGGTCACATGCTGGCCGCTGAGCTTGTAGACCAGCCAGCTGTCCACGGTGCCGAACGCCAGTTCGCCGCGCTCGGCCTTCTGGCGCGCGCCCGGCACGTGATCGAGCAGCCATTTCAGCTTGGTGGCGGAAAAATACGCGTCCAGCTCGAGGCCGGAGATGTCGGTGATTTTTTTGGCCTTGCCATCGGCGCGCAGCGCATCGCACAATTCGGCCGTGCGGCGGTCTTGCCAGACGATGGCCGGCGCGACCGGCACGCCGGTCTTGCGGTCCCATACCACGGTGGTTTCGCGCTGGTTGGCGATGCCGATGGCCAGGATCTGGTGCGGATCGATGTGCTGCTCGCGCAGTACCTGGCGCGCCACCGCCAGCTGGCTGTTCCAGATATCCAGCGGGTCGTGTTCGACCCAGCCGGGATGGGGAAAATGCTGGGGAAATTCCTGCGCCGCGCAGCCGCACAGCTGGCCCTCGCGGTCGAACAGGATGGCACGCGAACTGGTCGTGCCCTGATCCAGGGCCAGGATGTATTTTTTCATCGGCGCCGCGTAAGGTCGTTGTTCATTGATGCAAGCCGATAGGCCGGATTTTGTTACGGCGCAGGCGAACCTGCGCTATGACAGCCATTCCTCTAGGCGCTGGATTACTCCAGCGCTCAAGCTTCCTACCCGCACGCTCCGCGAGCAACATCATCGCGTGCCTATTTGGAATTGCACCAGGTGGAGGTTACCGCGTTTCACCGTAACTTAATACGCTCGTCTCTGTGGCCCTATTCCTCGCCTTATACCCCGAGGGGCTTTCGGCGGACGGCCGTTAACCGTCACCCCGCTCTGTGGAGTCCGGACCTTCCTCCCGCCAGGCATTACGCGCTGGCCAGCGGCTGTCTGGCTTGCATCAGCCGCTATTGTACCAGCCGGGCCGGCAATTCTGTAATTTGGTGTCGCCTATCCAAAAGCCGCGCCCGGACGGCGGCCTTAGAATGCTCGGATATCGATACCCATAAGGTCAACCATAATGACGCAATCCTCCCGCAGCGGCGGCCAGATCCTGGTCGACGCCCTGAAGATCCACGGCGTGGACACCGCCTTCGGCGTGCCCGGCGAAAGCTATCTGGACGTGCTGGACGCGCTGCACGATTCCGGCATCCGCTTCATCATCAACCGCCAGGAAGGCGGCGCCGCTTTCATGGCGGACGCCTACGGCAAGATGACCGGCAAGCCCGGCATCTGCTTCGTCACGCGCGGACCGGGCGCCACCAATGCCTCGATCGGCGTGCACACGGCGTTTCAGGATTCGACGCCGATGATCCTGTTCATCGGCCAGGTCGGCAGCGACTTCATCGACCGTGAGGCGTTCCAGGAAATCGACTATCGCCGCATGTACGGCCAGATGGCCAAGTGGGTGACGCAGATCGACCGCGCCGACCGCATTCCCGAATACATCGCCCGCGCCTTCCAGGTCGCCACCAGCGGCCGTCCCGGCCCGGTGGTGCTGGCGCTGCCCGAGGACATGCTGGTCACCCAGGCCGCCGTCGCCGATACCGGCCACTATCAGCCAGTCCAGGCCTCGCCCTCGGCCGCGCAGCTCGACGTGGTGCGCGCCATGCTGGCCAGCGCGAAGAAACCGCTGCTGCTGCTGGGCGGCGGCGGCTGGACGCAGCAAGCCTGCGCCGACCTGCAGCGCTTCGCCGAAACCAACCACCTGCCGGTCAGCTGCGCCTTCCGCTTCCAGGATCTGCTGGACAACGACCATCCGAATTACATCGGCGATGTCGGCATCGGCATCAATCCCAGACTGGCCGCGCGCGTGCGCGATGCCGACGTGATCCTCGCCATCGGCCCGCGCCTGGGCGAGATGACCACCAGCGGCTACGCGCTGTTGCAATCGCCGGTGCCGGCACAGCGTCTGATCCACGTCCACGCCGATGCCGAGGAACTGGGCAGCGTCTACCAGGCCGAGCTGATGATCAACAGCGGCATGCCGCAGATGTGCGCCATGCTGGCGGCGATGCCGGCGCTGGACAGCAGCGCCTGGCAGGCAAGCGTGGCGGAGGCGCGCGCCGAGCTGCAGGCGTGGCAGCGGCAGCCGGCCATCTTTCAGGACGGGCAGGCGCCGCTGGACCTGTGGCAGGTGGTGCAACAGATCGACCGGCTGGCGCCGCACGACGTCATCATCACCAATGGCGCCGGCAATTACGCCACCTGGGCGCACCGCTTCCACAGCTACGGCGGCATGCGCACGCAGCTGGCGCCGACCAGCGGCGCCATGGGCTACAGCGTGCCGGCCGGCGTCGCCGCCAAGATCATCGATCCGGCGCGCACCGTGATCACCTTCGCCGGTGACGGCGAATACCTGATGAACGGCCAGGAACTGGCGACGGCGGTGCAGTACCGGGCCGGCGTGATCATCATCGTTTTCAACAACGCCATGTTCGGCACCATCCGCATGCACCAGGAGCGCGAGTATCCGGGCCGGGTGTCGGGCACCACGCTGCACAATCCGGACTTTGCCGCGGTGGCGCGGGCCTACGGCGGCATGGGCGAAGTGGTCGACAAAACCGCAGACTTCGCGCCGGCGCTGGAGCGCGCACTGGCCTACACGCGCGGCGAGAATCTGCCGGCCGTCATCGAGCTGCGCTACGACGGCAACCTGATCACGCCGGGCGCCACGCTGGAGACCATCCGCAACAACGCCATCGCGGCGCGCGCGGCCAGCTGATCAGAGACCGGCGGTGGTGGTGGAGGAAGGGCCGACCTCGAGCACGGGGTGCTTTTCCTCCCGTTCCTTGTCCTTCCTGATCTTCGGCGCCGGACAGGCCTGGCATACGCCGGCGCGGCGGCTATAGTCCGTCACCAGCGACAGCCGCATCGGCACCGACTGGTCGTCGCAATAGCCGCCGTCCAGCAGCAGCGCCTTGCCGCCGTCGACCACCCTGGCGTTGATGGTGCGCTCATCCTCGTCGGGCGGCTGCACCGTGAAATAAAACTGCTGGCCGCGCGGATCGACGGTCACGTCGCTGGCCACCACCGGCCAGCTCAAGCCGCCGGCCGTGAATTCATACAGCACCGTATCGACTTCGGCGAAGCGCTGCAGCGTGATGCGCTGGCCGCCGAACTCGCCGCTGTCCGGATGGATGCACAGATCCGAATACACCAGCATGCCGTAACGCGGCAAGGTGCCCGGCGCCGACGGCCGTTTGGCCCTGGGCGCGGCCAGCACGGCGCAGGAGGCGAGCAGGATGGCGCCGGCCAGCAGCGCGCGTCGTTTCATCGTCATCGTTACGGCTTTCGGAAAAGAACAACGGCTGCACCAGGCAGCCGTTGTGGATCAAACCTGAATGATCAGATTAGAAGGAGTGCTTCAAACCCAGGTTGAAGGCTTTGTCGCCGGTACCGGTTTCGGTGTTGTTACCCACGGTGTAGCCAGCGCCGTTCTTGTTCTTGATCTTGGCGTAAGCAACGTAGGTGCTGGTGCGCTTCGACAGAGCATAGCTGTAGCCGATTGCCCACTGGTCGGCGTCGCGGTTGGCAACGTCCTTGTCGTTCTTGCGGATGAACGAAGCCATCACGGTGCCAGCGGTGTCGCCAACTGGAGCGGTCAGACCGATCAGGGCGTCGTTGCTGTTCTGCGATGCGGTGAAGGTGTAGCCGTAGGCGGTTGCCGGGCCGTTCAGAGGAGCCGAACCCAGGCCCTTGTCTTTCGAGAAGGCGCCGTACAGTTTCACGATCTTGAAGTCGTAGTTGGCGGCGATCATCGAGTTGTGGCCCACGCCGGCGGTCTTCAGGGTGGCGGTGTCGTTGTTCTTGCTGTTGTAAGCCAGCGAGACGTTCAGCGGACCGTTGCTGTAGCCTACCGAACCACCCACCTGGCGCTGTGCCGAAGCGTCGCCAGCGGTTTCACCCAGGCTGTACGACAGGGCGCCGGTGAAGCCGTTCAGGTTAGGGGTCTTATAGACCACGGCGTTGTCGTTGCGGGTCATGTAGCTGGCAACCGGGAACAGGTTTTTCGCGGTACCTGCGTAGCCTACGCCGAACGGGTCAGCCACGTCGCGCAGCACTTCGTAGTACGGGGTGTACTGACGGCCGATGGTCAGGGTACCAGCGGTCTTCGACGAGATACCAACATAGGCTTCACGGTTGAACAGACGGTTGGCGCTGTTGTCCAGGGTGCCATCGTCCACGCGCACGCCGGCTTCCAGCTTGAAGATTGCGCTCAGACCGCCACCCAGATCTTCGGTGCCTTTGAAACCGATACGGGAAGCCGAAGCCGCGCCGCTGGTGACTTTGGTCACGGTGCCAGCTGCGCCGCCGCGCTCGCTGGTGATGCCTGCGTCCAGAATACCGTAGATGGTCACGTTCGACTGGGCGAACGCTGCGGAGCTGGTTGCTGCCAGAACTGCGATAGCGATAAGGGATTTTTTCATTACATGTTTCCTTCAGTTGTGTTGCTGTAAAAATAAGCCTGTAGTGCGGCGTGTTCGGTGCTGCTCGGCTCTGTGCCTGGCGCGTGAGGGCAAACTCCCCAGCTGCCACTGTGCATCCGTCTGCGGGATGCGTTCACTGCGCGGCCGATTGTCTACGCCGGCTGTATCGCGGCGCTCCCCGGAGCGCCGGAGGCGGCACTATACTGATGCAAAGAAACTAGATCAAGTGTAAAACCATTCATATTGAACAGCTTGTTCTTTTGCCTAGTTGTCAAAGCAGCGGCATTTTACCGCATCGCAATATTTCCTGCCGATCAAGCGGAACAGGCCAGTTTTCCGAACGCAGAACACGGTGAGACGGGCGGTTGTGCCACCCATCCTGACCACCGATGCGGAGATTTCCGCATGCCTACTACATCGACGTCGGGCCAAGTAAAAATAGCCACATTGCTATTTCTGACGTCATTTTATACTGAAGCCGCCGCACACTCCTCTCTGCCGATTGGTATTGGGCGGGCGTTTCCAGACTTTGTTTGGTGAATTTTTCAAGCAAAACTGGGCCAAAACCAATTTTGCTCATGGTGTTACACCTTTATTTGTGTAGTAAATTCTGTCAAATCGACACGGAGTTGCATGTCGTTACCGATTTGTAAGAAATTGCTACCTGTTGCGGATTGGAGACAAAACGGTGCAGATTTTTCCCCTTGCGCACCGTTTTAGTGCATGAATTCGCCTCAATCAGGCACGGCGACGCTGCGCTGCAACCGTTTCCAGCCGCGGTAAGGCCGGGGTGCGGGCGCTGGCCGGCACCACGCGCATGCGGCCGCGCTCGCCCTGCTGGTCGAGCTGGAACACGGCCACCAGCTGCGCCAGGTTGGCCGCCTGCTCGCGCATGCTGTGCGAGGCGGCGGTCGCCTCTTCCACCAGCGCGGCGTTCTGCTGGGTGACGGCGTCCATGCCGGCGATGGCCGAATTCACCTGTTCGATGCCGGCGCGCTGCTCGTTGCCGGCCGAGGTGATCTCGCCCATGATATCGGTCACGCGGCGCACGCTGACCACCACTTCCTCCATGGTGGCGCCGGCCTGCACCACCAGCTTGCTGCCGGTGTCGACCTGCTCCACCGAGGCGGTGATCAGTTCCTTGATTTCCTTGGCGGCGGCGGCCGAGCGTTGCGCCAGGCTGCGCACCTCGGTGGCCACCACGGCAAAGCCGCGGCCCTGCTCGCCGGCGCGCGCCGCTTCCACCGCCGCGTTCAGCGCCAGGATGTTGGTCTGGAAGGCGATGCCGTCGATCACGCCGATGATGTCGGCGATCTTGCGCGACGATTCATTGATCGAGCCCATGGTCTGCACCACCTGGGTGACCACGGCGCCGCCCTTCTGCGCCACCGACGAGGCGCTCAGCGCCAGCTGGTTGGCCTCGCTGGCGCTGGCCGAGTTCTGCTTGACCGTGCTGGTCAGTTCTTCCATCGAGGCGGCGGTTTCCTCCAGCGACGAGGCTTGCTGCTCGGTGCGGGCCGACAGGTCGACGTTGCCGGCGGCAATCTGCTCCGACGCGGTGGCAATCGTATCGGTGCCGGCGCGCACCTGGCCGACCAGGTCGGCCAGGCTGTCGCGCATCGATTTCATCGCGAACAGCAGGCTGCTGCGGTCGCCGGGACGGGTGTCGACCTGCACCGACAGGTCGCCGCCGGCGATCTTGCCGGCGATGGCCACCGCGTAGTCCGGCTCGCCGCCGAGGCGCTTGACCAGCCAGGCGGTGATCAGCGTGGCGCCCAGCGCGCCCAGGATCACGCTGCCGATCAGCAGGGTGATGATCCAGAACCGCGCCGACGCATACAGCTGGTTGCCGCGCTCGGAGGCGGCATTGCCGCCGTCGCGGTACAGCTTGACCAGCTTGTCGACCTGGCCGCGCAGGGCCACGATCAGCTTGTTCGATTCGCCGCGGATCAGCTGCTTGGCGCTGGCGTCGTCACCGGCGCGGGCGGCCGCGCGGATCTTGCCGTCTTCCACCATGTAGCGCTCCCACATCGACAGGAATTCGTCGTACAGGGCTTTTTCCTCGGGCGTCGAAATCAGCGGCTTGTATTCCGCGTGCATCTTGGCCAGATCGGCCAGGTCGTTGGCGATCACCTTGTCATACTTGTCCATCTCGGCCGGGTCGGTCGAGATAATGTATTGCAATTCCCGCGTGCGCACGCGGGCGATCTGCGCCTTCAAATCCTGCACCACGCGCATCGCCGGCATCCAGCGGTCGGACAACTCGGTCGAGGTGCCGTTCACCTGCGCCAGCTTGACGATCGCAAACGCATCCACGCCGGCCGTGAGTACCAGCACGGCGGCAAAAGCCAGGCCCAGCTTGGTGGCCAGCTTCAAGTCATGTAGCCATTTCATTGTGTATTCCTTAAAGAGTTCAGAGGGCGGAGTCTCGGCACATCTGTTTTTAGTTTTATCGGAAATGAAACAAGGTTGCTGCAATTTCCACATGGCAACATGATACCGCAATGCAATATCTCTTGCTTGAAACCGCTACGATAGCCGCGGTCACCCCGGCCGACATCTCCCGAACGGCCATTTCCCTCAGAAAACTCACCAAAAATCACGTGCCGCACACAGCGTTTTGGTGATTTTTCCGCGGCCGACTACGTAGTTTCCACATCGATCTTTTAGTTATGATTCCGTACGGCAATATACTATTTAGCACTGAAGGAAATTTAAATCTGGTTGTAAACAAGGACTTGCGATAAGGGATGCCCTTAGGACAACACCTTATTTTTGTTGCGCCGCAATATTTTATTGCCGTAAGATGCAGCGGTATTTCCACATGGAACTTTTTTTAGGGGTACCACTATGGGCGCATCATTCAATCAGCCGCAAAACATTTTCGTCGCCGCGCGCGACTTCGACTGGGGTAGCGACCTCGACACCATCGTGGCCCTGGTCGGCAGCCGCTTCAGCGATTTCAACGGCAACGGCTTCTATCCGCATCCGGACGAGGTGGCGCTGCAGCGCGAGCTGCAGGCGGTGCCGTCGCTGCGCCGCCTGAGCGCGATGATCCGCGACACCCGCGCGCGCGGCCTGGCCATCACCAACCTCGGCCTGGCCGGCATGGATGAGGCGCCGCGCAACGCCGTGCTGTACGCGATCGCGCTGTGCCAGGGCTTCCCGACCTCGACCGACCAGCGCACCCGTCGCGTGGCCTGGGATATCCGCGCGCGCGCCGGCAGCGAGCAGCAGGCGCGCTTCGTCACCTTCTCCGAGCGCGTCGGCAATGCCGACATGCACACCGATTCCTCGTTCTATCCGATGCCGGAAGAACAATTCATGCTGTACGTGGTGGCGGCCGCGCGCTGCGGCGGCGGCGAATCGCTGCTGATCGACGTCGACGACATCCACACCGAGTTGCAGCGCAGCGAAGCCGGCCGCGCCGCCTACGCCCTGCTGAGCACCACGCCGGTGCCGTTCCGCGTGCCGTCCGTGTACGCCGCCAATGAAGAACAGATCGAAATCCACCTGGCGCCGGTGTTCCACCGCCCGGCCGCGCTGGAGGGCGCACTGGCCATGCGCTGGCGCCACGACTCGATCCTGAAAGGGCTGGCCGCGCGGCCGCAGCTGGACACGCCGGCGCTGCGCGCCGCGCTGGAGCTGTTGAACGAAGTGATCGAACTACGCGCGCCGCGCTTCTGCCAGCAGCTGCCGGACGACACCCTGCTGTGGGCCGACAACCAGCGTACCCTGCACGGCCGCGCCATCTACACCGACGCGGCGCGCCATCTGATCCGCATCCGCATTTCCGATACGCCCAACGCCGAGCGCATCGGCCCGTCCGGCATCTCGGCCGATTAAGGAGTCAGCATGCTGGACGCCATCCTGCCGGTTTTTCTGATCATCCTGCTGGGGGTGGCGATCCGCCGCTATGGCTGGTTGCCGGAAGCCTTTTTTCCGGCCATCGAAAAATTCTCCTACAACATCTGCTTCCCGGCGCTGCTGTTCAGCGGCACCGCCAAGCTGAGCTTCCGTTCCGGCCAGGTGGGCGAACTGGCGCTGGCGACGCTGCTGCCGACCCTGCTGGTGATGCTGGCCGCATTGCTGAGTCTGCTTGCGGCGCGCGGCCTGCCGGGCGCCTCGCGCTCGTCGGTGGTGCAGGGCGCGATCCGGCCCAACACCTATTTCGGCATCGCCGTCTCCAGTCTGCTGTTCGAGCCGCACACGGCCTCGCTGGTAATGCTGGCGCTGGCACTGGGCCTGCCGGTGGTGAACGTGATCTCGGTGATCGCGCTGTCGTGGTGGAGCGGCGTGCGCGCCGACCCGCGGCGCATCGCCCGCAACCTGGCCAGCAACCCGATCATCCTGTCGACGCTGGCCGGCGTGCTGTGGAGCCTGGCCGGCCTGCCGCTGCCGGCGCCGCTGCTGCACACGCTGGATATCCTCGGCCGCGCCGCGCTGTGCCTGGGCCTGATCTGCGTCGGCAGCGGCCTGGTGTTTTCGCTGCAGGGCTTGCGGCCGGTGGCGCTGGGCTATACCTCGCTGCTGAAGCTGCTGGCGATGCCGCTGCTGGCGGCGCTGGTGTGCCTGCTGTGCCAGGTGTCGGCGCCGGTGGCGTTGGCCGCCTGCTTCTATTGCGCGCTGCCGACCGCCCCCAACGCCTACATCATGGCCAAGCAGATGGGCGGCGATACGCGGTTGATGGCCTCGCTGATCACCGTGCAGACCCTGCTGGCGGCGGTGACGGTGCCGCTCAGCCGCGATTTTCTGTTGTGGATGACATAAGTGTCCAAAGCAAACGTGCAACACCGGTTGAGAATTTTTTTGTCTTGGACAAAAGGTGAGTAACACCCGTATTCCGAGGATTAGTTCTTCAGGACAACTGTGTGTCGTGGACAAGCGGTTTTTTCTTACAGCGGCAGGAGCAGGCAGCCCATTTGGCACCGTACTTTCGGGCGAAAAACGCGAGTAAAATGCAGGGCGCGTCAAGACAGCGATGTCACAAACGCCCCGCACCCCGACCCTGTGCCAATTTGCCTGATGACAAACAGAGTTTCTTCACAACTAGCGAGTACCATCAGCGACGTCGAGCGAGACACCGGCGTGGCCAAAGAAACCCTGCGCGTATGGGAACGGCGTTACGACTTTCCGCAACCGTTGCGCGATCCCAACGGCGAACGGGTGTATCCGATCGAACAGGTGCACAAGCTGCGGCTGGTGAAGCGGCTGATCGACCTGGGTTACCGTCCCGGCAAGGTCATCCAGTACAGCGCCGCCGAACTGCAGGCGCTGACCGGCAAGGCGGCGGGCATGGGCTATGCCGCCGCCGCGCGCGTGCCGGAACTGCAGAGCTATCTCGAGCTTTGCAAGAGTCACCAGATGGAAGCGCTGCGCCGCAAGCTGTCGCAGGCGTTGCTGATGATGGGCCTGAAAAGCTTCGTGACCGAACTGGTGGCGCCGCTGACCAACCTGGTCGGCGAAGCCTGGGCCGGCGGCCACCTGGCCACGTTCGAAGAACATTTATATACCGAATCGCTGACGGTGGTGATGCGCAGCGCCATCTTCGCCATGCCCCAGGCCAACGGCCACAGCGTCGGCGCGCCGCGCATCATGCTGACCACGCTGCCGCAGGAACGCCACGGCCTGGGCCTGCTGATGGCCGAAGCGATGTGCGTGGCGGAAGGCGCCCACTGCATCTCGCTGGGCGTGCAGACGCCGCTGCTGGACATCGTCGAGGCGGCGCGCGTGCAGGAAGTCGACATCGTCGCGCTGTCGTTCTCGGTGGCGATGAATCCGCGCCAGGCGCTGGATGGGCTGGCCGAGCTGCACACGCGGCTGAACGGCGCCGCCGAGCTGTGGGCCGGCGGCAGCAACGCCGCGCTCAAGCGCCGCCGGCCGGCCTATGTGCGGGTATTCGAGCTGGCCGACCTGGCCGGCGCGATCGTCGAATGGCGCGGCCGTCACCCGGCCGCCGTCGCCGGCTGAGCGCTGACCGCCACGGCGCTCTGGTAAAATAAGCACTGATCCCGTGTCCGGCGCAGCCGGGCATCTGCTTGAAGCGCCCCCAATCACATATCCATGTTTAGTTTCTTCAAGAAAAAACCTGTCGCTCCCGAAGCGCCCGTCGCCCCCCCTGCGCCCGTCGTTGCTCCCGTCATTGCGGCGGCGCCGCTGCCGGACAGCATGCCCGATCTGCTGCCGATCGAAGAACCGGCCGAGAAAAAACAGTCGTGGATGGCGCGCCTGAAGGCCGGCCTGTCGAAAACCTCCAACAACCTGTCCATCCTGTTCGTCGGCGCCAAGATCGACGACGACCTGTACGACGAACTGGAAGCGGCGCTGCTGATGTCGGACGCCGGCGTCGAGGCCACCGGGTACCTGCTGGACGCCCTCAAGCGCAAGGTCAAGGACGACAAGCTGCTGGACGCCGCCGCCGTCAAGACCGCGCTGAAACAGCTGCTGATCGAACTGCTGGCGCCGCTGGAACGTCCGTTCGAGCTGGGCCGCCACACCCCGACCGTGATGATGATCTCGGGCGTCAACGGCGCCGGCAAGACCACCACCATCGGCAAGCTGGCCAAGCACATGCAGACCCACGGCCAGTCGGTGCTGCTGGCCGCCGGCGACACCTTCCGCGCCGCCGCGCGCGAGCAGCTGATGGTCTGGGGCCAGCGCAACAACATCACCGTGGTGTCGCAAGCGTCGGGCGATCCGGCCGCCGTCTCGTTCGACGCCGTGCAGTCCGGCAAGGCCAAGGGCACCGACGTGGTGATGATCGACACCGCCGGTCGCCTGCCGACCCAGCTGCACCTGATGGAAGAATTGAAAAAGATCAAGCGCGTGATCGGCAAGGGCATGGACGGCGCACCGCACGAAACGCTGCTGGTGATTGACGGCAATACCGGGCAAAATGCGCTGGCGCAAGTCAAAGCCTTCGACGACGCCCTGCAGCTGAGCGGCCTGATCATCACCAAGCTGGACGGCACCGCCAAGGGCGGCGTGCTGGCGGCGATTGCGCGCGTGCGGCCGGTGCCGGTGTATTTCATCGGCGTCGGCGAGAAGATCGAAGACCTGCAGCCGTTCGTGGCTGCCGAATTTGTAGAAGCCCTGCTTGGATAACCAGACCTCGATGATCGAATTCCGGAACGTCTCCAAACACTATTCCGCCGATGTGACCGCGCTGCGCGACATCTCGCTGACGGTGGCAAAAGGCGAACTGGTGTTCCTGGCCGGCCCTTCCGGCGCCGGCAAATCTACCCTGATGAAAATGATCGCCGCCATGGAACGGCCCAGCGCCGGCCAGGTGATCGTCAACGGCCAGGACATCAGCCGCATCAAGCCGGTGGCGGTGCCGTTCTTGCGCCGCAACCTGGGACTGATTTTCCAGCAGCAGCGGCTGCTGACCGACCGCAGCGTGCTGGCCAATGTGATGCTGCCGCTGCTGGTGACCGGCGCCTCCCGTCATCAGGCCGAACAACGCGCCCGCGCCGCCCTCGACAAGGTCGGCCTGGCCGAGCGCGCCGAGGCCCAGCCGCTGGCCCTGTCCGGCGGCGAGCAGCAGCGCGTGTCGATCGCGCGCGCCATCGTCAACCGGCCGCAGGTGATCCTGGCCGACGAACCGACCGCCAACCTCGACCGCGCCAGCGCCAACAAAGTGCTCGACACCCTGAAAGCCTTCAACGCCGCCGGCGTCACCTGCCTGATTTCCAGCCACGACGAACAGATGCTGGACGCCGCCGCGCGCGTGATCCATCTGCACCAGGGTCAGCTGGAGGGGGCGGCATGACTTACTGGTTCCGCCAGCACCGCTACGCCCTGGCCGCCGCGCTGGTGCACCTGCGCCGCTCGCCGGGGGGCTTCCTGTTCAATATCCTGGTGGTGGCGATCGCGCTGGCCCTGCCCTTCATGGGCGTGACCCTGCTCGACAATGTGCGGCCGATGTCGGAAACGCTGTCGGTCGATCCGGAAATCAGCGTGTTCCTCAAACAGGACACCCCGCGCGAGCAGGCCGAGGCGCTGGCCGTGCAGCTGCGCCAGACGGTGCAGGACAAGCAGGCCAGAATCATCTTCACCCCGCGCGAAAAGGCGCTCGACAATCTGAAAGACAAGAACGGTCTGGCCGACGTGCTGGCCACGCTGGGCGACAATCCGCTGCCGGACAGCTATGTGCTGAAGCTGGACGCCTTCCGCAACGCCCAGGCCGGCGGCGACGTCGACCAGCTGGCCGAACAAATCCGTGCCCTGCCCGGCGTCGACACGGTGCAGGTCGATTCGGCCTGGGTCAAGCGGCTGGCGGCGCTGCTGAACATCCTGCGGCTGGCGCTGCTGCTGCTGGCGGCCACCTTGGGCACGGTGGTGGTGGCGGTGATTTTCAACACCATCCGCCTGCAGGTGCTGACCCAGCGCGAGGAAATCCTGGTGTCCAAGCTGATCGGCGCCACCGACAGCTTCATCCACCGCCCGTTTTATTACACCGGCGCCCTGCTCGGCCTGTGCGCCGGCGGCCTGGCGCTGGCGGCGGTGACGCTGGCGCTGCGGCCCCTGAACGCCGCCATTGCCGAGTTCGCCAAATTGTACGCGTCGGAATTTCAGCTGGTGCCGCTGCCGCCGCTGGCCGTGGTCGGCCTGCTGGCCCTGTCCGCCGCCCTGGGCCTGATCGCCGCCCGCCTCTCGGTCAAGCGCCATACAGCCCGCCTCAACTGATCTGCGTCACGCTTCCGTGCGTCCGCGCACGGAAGCCCGCTCTTCCGGCACATACGATGCTCCCATCGATTAAGCCCTCCCTAAGATCCATCGCGCATTCTTAATGCAACAGAAGTCCTGATAGGTTTTTTACTATCAGACTCATTAATTTCGCATGATTGGCACTCATCTACAGAGAGTGCTAATATATGTTCGAAGGAGTACATTAGTACTCATAAGCAATCTCAAGCGAAGGAACGAAAATGAATACGATGTCCGTAGTACCTGCGAACAATACCGCTCTGGGTCTCGGGTTCAGTGGCAACCTGGGTAACCTGGATGCCTACATTTCGGCCGTGAATCGCCTGCCGATGCTGACGCACGACGAAGAAGTTTCCCTGGCCAAGCGCCTGAAAGATCAAAATGACCTGGGCGCCGCCCAGCAACTGGTGCTGTCGCACCTGCGGCTGGTGGTGTCGATCGCGCGCGGCTATCTGGGCTATGGCCTGCCGCACGGCGATCTGATCCAGGAAGGCAATATCGGCCTGATGAAGGCGGTCAAGCGCTTCGACGCCGACCAAGGCGTGCGCCTGGTGTCGTACGCCATGCACTGGATCAAGGCCGAAATGCATGAATACATCCTGAAGAACTGGCGCCTGGTCAAAGTGGCCACCACCAAGGCCCAGCGCAAACTGTTCTTCAACCTGCGCAGCCACAAGCAGGGACTGGACGCGATGACCCCGGCGCAGATCGACGCCCTGGCCAAGACGCTGGACGTCAAGCGCGAGGAAGTGATCGAAATGGAAACGCGCCTGAGCGGCCGCGACATCGCGCTGGAATCACCGACCGACGACGAAGACGACAAGTTCGCGCCGATCGCCTACCTGTCGTCGGAAGCGCAGGAACCGACCCACGTGCTGGAGGCGGAACAGGTGACTCGTCTGCAGTCGGAAGGCCTGGAAGAAGCGCTGGGCAAGCTGGATGCCCGCTCGCGCCGCATCATCGAGGCGCGCTGGCTGGCCAACGACGACGGTTCGGGCGCCACCCTGCACACCCTGGCCGACGAGTTCGGCGTGTCGGCCGAGCGCATCCGTCAGATCGAATCGGCCGCACTGAAGAAAATGAAAGGCGCGCTGGCCGCTTACGTGTAAGCAGCGCCCGTCCGCGAGGTTTCCCCAGCTGTCCCGCCCGGCATGGCCGCGCGGGACTTTTTTCATCAACCTTTGATCTGGCGCTGTATTTGCGTTTGGTTCGTGCGCCATCAATATGGCCGCTTTGCTAAGCTTGTTAAAAAGTGTAGCAAGAGGTTCATGATGAAAAACGCAATCCTGCGGCAGCTGATCATCCTTCCCATGCTAGCCGCCCTGATGGCGCTGCTGCACGCCTGCAGCGCCGCCAGAGCCAACCCGCCGGCCCGTTTCACCAACACCTATGTGCTGCGCCAGGGCGCCAGTGTGGCCATCACACCGGCCATGGTGGGCGACAGCGGCGCCGCGCCGGTGCTGCGGCTGGAGCGGGTCAACGACAGCCGCTGCCATCCCGGCGCCGTGTGCGTCTGGGCTGGCTATATCAGCTTCAGCTTTGCGCTGCTGCTGCCGGACGGCAGCAACAGCAGCTTCGTATTATCGGACAAAATGCCCGGCGGCTCGGGCAGCGTCACGCGCAACGGCCTGAGCTTCACGCTGACCGGTTTCGAGCCGACCGACGTGCCGGCCAAAACCGAACCGGCGCCCGATTATCAGGTAAGCTTAAAGGTGAGCAACATTAACCCACCATAAAGTTTGCCCATGACCGCACAGCGCCCTCGTCCTCGTCCTCTCCCTCATCCCGCCTTCATCTGCTCCATCCTGATTTCCCTGGCCTTGCCGGCCGCCGCCAAAACCCCGGTCGCCACCGGCACCGGCGGCGCGGTGGCGACCATCAGCGAACCGGCGTCGCAGGCCGCTATGACCATCCTCGACCGCGGCGGCAATGCGGTGGACGCGGCGGTCGCCGCGGCGGCCACCCTGGGCGTGACCGATCCCTTCAGTTGCGGCATCGGCGGCGGCGGCTTCATGGTGATCTACCTGGCCAAGGACAAGCGGGTGATCACCATCGACCACCGCGAAACGGCGCCGGCCAGTTTTACGCCCGGTGCGTTCCTCAAGGACGGCAAGCCGATGGACTTCGATACGGTGGTGGCCAGCGGCCGCTCGGTCGGCGTGCCCGGCACCGTCCGTGGCTGGCACGAGGCGCTGGAGCGCTACGGCAGCATGCGGTTCAGGCAGGTGCTGGCGCCGGCGATCGAGGTGGCCACCAAGGGCTTCACCGTCAACGAAAACTTCTCGCACCTGGTGGCCGGCAACGAAGCCAAGTTCGCCATGTTCCCGGCCACCGCCGCCCTGTATCTGCGCAACGGCAAGGCCGTCCCGCCCGGGACCACGCTGCGCAACCCTGATCTGGCCAAGGCCTACAAGCTGCTGGCGGCCGGCGGCGTCAACGCGTTTTACAGCGGCGGCATGGCGCGCGCCATTGTCGATGCGGTCAATGCTCCGCAGGTCGCCGCCGGCGTGCGCGTCGATGGCGGCAACATGACCCTGGCCGACCTGGCCAATTATGAAGCGCGCCTGCGCCAGCCGGTGCACAGCACCTACCGCGGATACGATTTATACGGTATGCCGTTGCCCAGCAGTGGCGGGGTGGCGGTGGCGGAGGCGCTCAACATCCTCGAAGGCTACGACCTCAAGGCCATGCCGCGCGCCCAGGCCGAGCATTTATACCTGGAAGCCAGCCGCCTGGCCTTCGCCGACCGCAACGCCTACCTGGCCGATCCCGAATTCGTCGATGCCCCGGTGGCCGGCCTGATGAGCAAGGAGTACGCCGCGCGCCGGCGCGAGCTGATCAATCCGGCGCACGCCAGCGCGCGGGCGCAGGCCGGCGATCCCTACCCGTTCCAGAACGATCAGAGCGTGCCGCTGCGCCCCAGCGCCGGCAAGCTGCTGCCCGAAGGCGCGCACACCACTCACCTGACGGTGGCGGACAAGGACGGCAACATCGTCTCCTACACCTACACCATCGAATCCTGGGGCGGCAGCGGCATGGTGGTGCCGGGCTACGGCTTTTTGCTGAACAACGAGATGACCGATTTCGACTTCACCGGGCCGGCGCCGAATGTGCCGGAAGCCGGCAAGCGCCCGCGCAGCAGCATGTCGCCGACGCTGGCGTTCAAGGACGGCAAGCCGGCGTTCTCGGTCGGCAGCCCGGGCGGCGCCACCATCATCACCACCGTGCTGCAGACCATCTTCAACTACATCGACCTCGGCATGACCATGCCGCAGGCGGTGGATGCGCCGCGCCTGTCGGAGCGCAACGGCATGGCCACCGACGTCGAGCCGGGATTCGCCGGCAGCGCCCAGGCGCTGGCATTGGAAAAGACCGGCCAGCATTGGAGCCAGGAGCCGGAAGAAATCGGCGCCGCCAACGCGCTGGTGTTCAATCCGGACGGCACCGTGACGGCCGTCAGCGAGGGGCACCGGCACGGCGTCGGCAGCGCGCTGGTGCAAAAGAGCGCGCACTAGGCCGGCGTCAGGTCCACTGGCTGAATTGCGGAATGCGCAGGCTGGACGAAGGACGGTAGGTCCACACCAACGATGACAACCACGCCTGCAGCGCCGGGCCGCGCTGGTCGCGCAGCGCGGTCAGCATGCCCTGCAGCGCGCCGGCCGCCAGCGCGCACGCCAGCTGATGGTAAGCGCAATCGGCGTCGCTGAAACCCAGGCCATACGCCTGGCAGCCGCCGCGCACGTCGCGGCTGGCGGCTGCCAGCACCAGCAGGATCTTCTGGCCGGCACGCAGCGCCACGCCGCCGATCTCGCAATCGCCGGTGACGACGCGGCGCGTGTTCTGCACCGGCGGATCGAAACGGCTGACGGCGCACACCAGCGCCTCCATGTCGGACAGGCCGCTGCGCTCGTCCTCGGGCTCGCGCAGCAGCGCCAGCACGCCGTTGCCGATCAAGCCGGTGGCGGCCTCGTAGCCCAGCGCCGGCAAGGCGCCGCCCAGGCCGGCCACCGCCAGCTCCGGCACGCAGGTCATCCATTCCGGGAATTTGTCGGGACGCCACAGACGGCGCCCGATCAGCCGCGCATATTCGCGCGCCTCGCGCAGATCGGCCACCGCACCGGCGGCCGGCGACGGCGCCTGACAGCACGGATGCGCCAGCACTTCCTCCACCGCGGCCGCGCTGGCCGCCACCCACAGGTCCAGACCCGGATCGAAATACCAGCCCTGCACGGCCGCCAGCGCGTCGTAATACGGATACGGATTGTGGTGCGTGACGGCGGCTAATGCATGGGTGGGAAATGGCAGGTCGTGGGGTTTCATAATCGCTCCGGCGGATAAGCCATGATTAAGAATCTGCTCACAATAATAATGCCAGTCACATGACCACAACATCACTCATTTGGGGGGAAGACAATGAAGACTTGGGTACGTGCCAATAAGGGCTTTCTGCTGTTCCTGGCGCTGTTCGGCGTGTTCCGCACCGCCGTCGCCGACTGGAATCCGATCCCGTCGGCGTCCATGCACCCCAACCTGCTGGAAGGCGACGTGGTGTTCGTCAACCGCCTGGCGTACAACGTCAAGGTGCCGTTGACCGACATCGTCATCGGCCACACCGGCGAGCCGCAGCGCGGCGACATCGTCACCTTCTCCTCGCCCGCCAACGGCACGCGGCTGATCAAGCGCGTGATCGCCCTGCCCGGCGACCGCGTGGAGATGCGCGACGAGCAGCTGATCATCAACGGCCAGCCGGCCGGCTACAGCGCCATCGGCCACGGCACCGAGGCCATCGAGGGCGTCGGCGAACTGGCGGCGGTGCGTGTCGATGAAACGCTGGGCGCCAGCAGCCACGCGATCCAGTTCCTGCCGCAGGTAAAGGCCCGCCGCAATTTTGCGCCGCTGGTGGTGCCCGCCGGCGAGTACATGATGCTGGGCGATAACCGCGACAACAGCGCCGATTCGCGCTACATCGGCCTGGTGCCGCGCGCGCTGTTGATCGGCCGCGCCGAGCGCGTGCTGGCGTCCGCCGACATCCAGGGCAACTGGATGCCGCGCACCGAACGGTTTGGCATGAGCCTCTACCAGAAGTGACAATTCCGCGCGCTGGCGGTGTTATGATGGAATGGTATTTTCATAACATTGCCGGTGCAACGATGATCGAATTCCAGGGCCTGAACAAAGTCTACGGCGGCTTCACCGCCGTCAAACCGCTGACGCTGACCGTGCGCCGCGGCGAAGTGTTCGGCTTCCTCGGCCCCAACGGCGCCGGCAAGACCACCACCATCCGCATGATGATGGGCATCCTGGTGCCCAGCGGCGGCCAGGTGCTGATCGACGGTCTCGATTGCCACGCCGAACCGGCCGAGGTCAAGCGCCGCGTCGGCTACTTGCCCGACACGCCGATCTTCTACGACTACCTGCGCGGCCGCGAGATCCTGCAGTTCGTCGCCGAGATGCACGGTTACGCGCACACCGAAGCGGTGGCACGCAGCGCGCGGCTGCTGGCGGAATTCGGTTTGCAGGAAGCTGGCGAGGATTACGCCGTCAACTACTCGCTCGGCATGAAAAAGCGTCTGGGCCTGGCTTGCGCCATGATCCACGATCCGGCCGTGCTGATCCTCGACGAACCGATCAACGGCCTCGATCCGCGCGCCTCGCGCGAGGTGCAGGAACGGCTGCTGGCGGCGGCCGCGCGCGGCGTCACCATCTTCGTCTCCACCCATCTGCTGGACATGGCGGAAAAGCTGTGCGACCGCGTCGGCATCATCCACCGCGGCCAGCTGGTGGCCACCGGTACGCTGGACGAAATCCGCGCCGACGCCTCGGCCAGCGGCTCGCTGGAAGACGTGTTCCTGAAGATCACCGAAGAAGCCGCCGAAGAGACCGCGCAATGAGCGCCCGCATCAGCGCGGGGCGCGCCATCTGGCTGATGACCAGCATGCGCCTGCGGCGCCAGTACAACATGCTGTCCAACAATCTGTTCCGCTCGTTCCGCAAGAAGAAGCCGCGCGACGGCATCGCCGGCAAGCGCGGCAACCTGTGGATACTGACGCTGGTGACAGTGCTGCTGATGGGCTTCTCGTTCATCAGCCTGTCGAACAACGCGGTGCTGAACATGCAGTGCCATCTCGATCCGGCCAGCGAGTGCCAGTACGTCGACAAGCACGGCGACGCGCACAAGGACCTCGAAGTGGCCGAAGAAGAACTGGCCACCGCGCCATTCGCGCCGCCGCTGATCAACGGGCTGACGATGGAGCTCGGCATCCTGTTCCTGCTGGCCGTGCTGATGCCGCTGGGCAGCCGCGAACTGGCGCAGCAGGATGGCGATCTCGAGTGGCTGGTGACCCTGCCGGTCGAGCGCGGCACGCTGTTGTGGGGACGCGTGCTGGAACGCAGCGCCAGCAACATCAGCGGCATGTTCGCCCTGCTGCCGGCGTATGGTGCGGTGGCCTGGCACTCCGGCTACGCCTGGAGCGCGCCGCTGCTGGCCCTGCTGGCGGCGCTGGTGCTGCTGCCGCTGGCGGCACTGCTGCATACGCTGCTCGACACCGGCGTGCGCATGTGGCTGCCCGCCGCGCAATTGCGCAACATGCAGGCCGTGATGGGATTGCTGAATCTGCCGCTGATCTACTTCGTCATGGCGTTGGGCATGCCGCAGGCCAGCAGCTTTGCGATGGACTGGGCGCGCGCGTTCCCGGCCTGGCCGCGCTGGACGCCGCCGGGCCTGGCGCTGCAGGCCATCCAGGCGCACGATGCGCCGCACGCGGCCGCGTACATCGGCCTGTTGCTGGCGCAGACCGTGGTGCTGATGTGGGCCGGCATGGCGCTGCTGCGCCACCAGTTGCGCTTTGGCGTGGTCAACTCGGGCGCGCGAGAGGCCGTGCGTACCAGCGCCGGCCGCCACGTCGCCGGCGGCATAAACGGCGCTCTGCGCGGCGGCGGCATAAGCGGCAATGGCAGCGGCATCATGAGCGGCAATGGCAACGGTGGGGAGGTGACGGCGGCGGCGCGCGCGGCCATGCTGCCGGCCTTGCTCTCGCCGATCAAGCGGCGCGAATTGCGCCTGTTGAGCCGTGACCGCAACTTCCTGTTTCAGACCCTGCTGCTGCCGGTGATCATCGTCGTCAGCCAGATGGTCTTCAACGGCAAGCTGAACAGCCTGAACGAACTGGGCGAACACCACGTGCTGGCGGCGGCGATCGCCTTCGGCATGGGCGTCTACGTGCTGATGCTGTCCGCCTTCCAGACCCTGAACAACGAAGGCCAGGTGTTATGGCTGCTGTACACCGTGCCGCGCTCGATCGAAAGCGTGCTGAAGGAAAAGGCCCAGCTGTGGGCGGCGTTGACCATGGTATATCCCGCTGTCGTGATCGCCATCAGCGCCTGGTACACCGTGCATTTCGACTGGAGCATGGTGGTGCTGGTGCTGACCGTATTTGCCGGCATCCCCATCTACTCCACGATTGCCGTCTCGCTGGGCGTCTTTGCCTGCGATCCGCAGGCGGTGGACGTGCGCACGCGCGTGCGGCCGACCTACGTCTACCTGTACATGCTGCTGGCCAGCTTCTACACCTGGTCGATCTACAGCAGCGTGTGGTCGCAGAAACTGGTGGTGATGGTGCTGACCGCCTCGATGGCGCTGGCCTTGTGGCAGAAGGCGCGCGACGCCCTGCCCTACCTGCTCGATCCGGCCGCGGCGCCGCCGGCGCGCGTCTCCACCGCCGACGGCCTGATTGCCGCCACCGCCTTCTTCATCCTGCAGGCGCTGGTGCTGCTGTTCTTCGACAAGCCGGCGCTGCATTCCATCACCATCGCCTTCGGCATCGCCGGGCTGCTGGTGTATGGCCTGATGCGGCTGGTGTACTGGCGCAGTAAGGCGGCCGGCGTACCGGCGATCTGGCGCGGCACCGACCTTGGCCGGTCGCTGCGCAGCGCCGCCGTCGGCGCGGCGGTGGCTTGCGCCTGCGGCCTGGCTTACCTGATGGCGATCCGGCACACGGCGCAGTGGCAGGAAATGCTGAAGGCCGCGCCCGCGATGCCGGGCGCGCGCGGCTGGATATTACTGCTGGCGGTAGTGGGCGCGCCGCTGTGCGAGGAATTCATCTTCCGCGGCCTGATCTACGGCGGCCTGCGGCGCTCCATGCCGGCGCTGCCGGCCATGATCATGAGCGCCGCCATCTTCGCGGTAGTGCATCCGCCGCTGTCGATGCTGCCCGTATTCGTGCTGGGCCTGTGCACCGCCTGGAGCTACGAGCGCAGCAAAACCCTGCTGGCGCCCATGCTGATCCACGCCATCTACAACGCCGTCATCCTCACTACCCAGCTCTAGAGTCGGCTCTGACCCCGATCTGTCAGTCCTTGTAGCGGACTTCGGCGAGGGCGAAGGCGCCGCCGTGGTAGGTCACGTAGTGGTTGGCGCCCGGGTACTCGCCGCTATCAGGGAATTTGCCGTCGAACTGCGATGAGCTGTCCTTCGGCTTGTAGCCCAGGTGCGCGGCCTTGCTGTTGTCCCACCAGGCCACGTCGTTGTCCGACATGCCGAACAGGATGGTGAAGCCGACGCGCGTCGCGAACAGCGAGCGGCGCAGCGCCTCGACCAGGTCGTCATAGCTCAGCCAGGTCACCATCATGCGACGGTCGTTCGGCTCCGGGAACGAGGAGCCGATGCGCAGGCTGACCGTCTCCAGGCCGGTGCGGTCCCAGTAGTAGCTGGCCAGCTGCTCGCCGAAACATTTGCTGACGCCGTAGAAGCTGTCCGGCCGCGTCGGCGCGGTGGCGTCGATGACGTCGGTGTTGCGGTAGAAGCCCACGGTGTGATTCGAGCTGGCGAACACGATGCGCTTCACACCTTTCTTGTGCGCCGCCTCGTACACATTGGCCGTGCCCAGGATGTTGGCCTGCATGATGTTCTCGAAGGTGTTCTCGGTCGAGATGCCGCCGAAATGCAGCACCGCTTCCACGCCTTCCATCATGCGCATGACGGCCGCCTTGTCGGCCAGGTCGCACTGGATGATTTCCTCGCCTTCGCGCGCTTCGCCCATGTCGGCGATGTCGGACAGCACCACCACATCGGCCCAAGGCTTGATGCGCTCGCGCAGGATTTTGCCGAGGCCGCCGGCGGCGCCGGTCAGCAGCAGTCGTTTGAATGGTTTTGCCATGATGTCTCCGTAGTTTGAATTCTTGCGCTCACGTCACCGGGGCCGGGTTGAACAGCACCAGCGCATTATGCAGCTTCCATTTTTCGGCGTAGGTTTCCTTGCCGCTGGCGACGTCGAGCAGCATCTGGAACAGTTCCCAGCCGACGTCGGCAATGGTGGCTTCGCCGCTGGCGATGCGCCCGGCGTTGATGTCCATCAGGTCGTGCCAGCGCTTGGCCAGATCGTTGCGGGTGGCGACCTTGATCACCGGCACCTCGGCCAGGCCGTACGGCGTGCCGCGGCCGGTGGTGAACACGTGCAGATTCATGCCGGCCGCCAGCTGCAGCGTGCCGCAGATGAAGTCGCTGGCCGGCGTGGCCGCGTAGATCAGGCCTTTCTGGGTCAGCTTGTCGCCCGGCGACAGCACGCCGGAAATCGGCGCGCTGCCCGACTTGACGATGGAGCCCATGGCTTTTTCGACGATGTTGGACAGGCCGCCCTTCTTGTTGCCCGGCGTGGTGTTGGCGCTGCGGTCGACGCCGCCGCGCTTGAGGTAATTGTCATACCATTCCATCTCGCGGATCATGGCTTCCGCCACCTCCGGCGAGGAGGCGCGCGAGGTCAGCTGGTCGATACCGTCGCGCACTTCGGTTACTTCCGAGAACATCACGGTGGCGCCGGCGCGCACCAGCAGGTCGGTGGCAAAGCCCACGGCCGGATTGGCGGTGACGCCCGAGAAGGCGTCGCTGCCGCCGCACTGCACGCCCACCACCAGCTCGGAGGCCGGCACGGTTTCGCGCTGGCGCTTGTTCAGCTCCGCCAGGTTGGTCTCGGCCTGCTTCATGATGGAGTCGATCATCGACATGAAGCCGACGTGCTGCGCGTCCTGCAGACAAACCAGGCCGGGATCGGCGCCGCCGGCGTTCTGGATCGGGATCGAGCCTTTCGGGAACAGCCGCGTCGGCTGCAGCTTTTCGCAGCCTAGGCTGACCACCATGGCCTGGCCGCCGAAGTTCGGATTCAGCGCGATGTTGCGGATGGTGCGGATCGGGATGTTGGCGCCCGGCGCGTCGATCGCCACGCCGCAGCCGTAGGTGTGCTCCAGGCCCACCACGTCGTCGACGTTGGGGTACTTGGGCAGCAGTTCGTTCTTGATGCGCTCGACGGCGAAATCGACCACGCCCGAGACGCACTGCACGGTGGTGGTGATGGCCAGGATGTTGCGCGTGCCGACGCTGCCGTCCGGGTTGCGGTAGCCCTGGAAGGTGTAGCCCTCCAGCGGTTCGGCCGGCGGCGCCTTGACGGTGGCGATCGGCAGGCCATCCAGCTCGCGCGCGGCCGGCATCTCGACATTGTGCTCCGCCAGCCAGCTGCCGGCCGGCAGGTCCTTGGCCGCAAAGCCGATGGTGACGTTGTAGCGCAGCACACGGTCGCCCTTGGCCAGGTCGCGCAGCGCCACCTTGTGGCCTTGCGGGACCGCTTCCAGCAACGTCAAGCCATTGGGGAACACGGCGCCCGCGGGCAGGCCGCCGTCGTTGACGACAATCGCGACGTTATCGTTGTCGTGCATGAGGATGTAGCGCGGTGTGTCGGCGCGCGTCGGAGTCGTCATCTTGGGTGTCCTTTTTCCAGGCTCCGCAGCCCGGCAGCGTTGTTTTTGAGTCTCATAATTGGTCTGACCAATTTTGTTATTCGGTCGGCCATCTCATCTGTGGCCTGGATGCTACAATCTGATAACCCTCTGTTTTGTAGGGATTTCTTACTTGAATCCACAGTCATCAGACCTCTGCAACGTGAATTCAGTATGCCACTTTACGATTAATTTGGCTAGTCCACATTGCGCATTTGGTCTGACCACCTTAGAATGGCCTGACCAGATGGCAAACAAATAGGCCACGGAAACAGATAACCGAGACATCAATGCTGAAAAAGACCGCCTCTCCTGCTGAAAACTCCGCGCATGAACCGCGGCTGTATCGCGTGGTCGCCGACCGCATCCAGGATCTGATCCGCAACGAAAACATCGCCGCCGGCGAGCGCCTGCCTTCCGAACGCGACCTCGCCACCAAGCTCAGCGTCAGCCGCGCCTCCCTGCGCGAAGCGCTGATCGCCCTGGAACTGAGCGGCGTGATCGAAGTGCGCGGCGGCTCCGGCGTCTACGTCAGCGAAGTGCCGGAACCGGCCGCCCTGCCCGAAGCCGGCCCCGGTCCGTTCGAAGTGCTGTCGGCGCGCCGCCTGATCGAATCCGAGATCGCCGCCATCGCCGCCCGCGTCGCCACCGACAGCGCCGTCGACGCCATCCTGCAGGCCGTGGTGGAGATGGAAAAAAGCCATTCCGATTATTCCAGCAACGAGCAGGCCGACCGCAACTTCCACCTGGCCATCGCGCGCGCCACCGGCAACAGCGCCCTGGTCGGATCGCTGAATTACCTGTGGGACCAGCGCGGCCGCCTGTGGCACAAACTGAAAGAACACTTCCAGACCGAGGAACTGCGTCAGGAAACGCTGAAGGACCACCGTCGCATCCTGGAGGCCATCGCCGCCCACGATCCGGCCGCGGCGCGCAAAGCCATGCGCAGCCACCTGGAACGCGTGACCCGCACCTTCTCGCGAGGCTGAACCCGATCACTTCAGTAGCATAGCAGCACAAGCGCAGCAGTAACGCAGGACCGGCCTCGATGCCGGTCCGCGAATACAAATTAATCAAGTTATTGACCGTCTCGACCTCGGCCGGCCTGTACTCCCGTACAGCGGCCCTCGTCCCAGCGGCACGGAGTACGCGAGGTGCTCCACACACGCAGGCGTCGCCACGCCGCGTATAACTTTATTCAAGAGACGACGAAGGAGACACACATGAAGTCCGAGCATTCGGTCCAGAACCGTTCCGCCCAACCACGCCTGTTGCTGACCGCGATCAGCCTGGCCGTGCTGGCCCTGGCCAACCAGGCATCCGCGCAGAACGCGGAAGACGCCAACATGACCCGCGTCGAAGTGACCGGTTCCAGCATCAAGCGCGTAGCCAATGAGGAGTCGCTGCCCGTCACCACCCTGAAAGCCGAAGACCTGGTCAAGCAAGGCATGACCACGCTGGCGGACTTCATGATGGCGCTGCCGCAGTCGGCATCGCTGGCGCCGTCCAACGCCGGTTCCGGCACCAACATCAACCTGCGCGGCCTGGGCGTGAACCGCACCCTGGTGCTGCTGAACGGCCGCCGCCTGGCCAACGAGGCGATCGCCGACGGCTACGCCAACCTGGACGTGATCCCGCTGAGCGCCGTGGCGCGCGTGGAAGTGCTGCGTGACGGCGCCTCCTCGATCTACGGCTCCGACGCCATCGGCGGCGTGGTCAACTTCATCACCAAGACCCAGTTCGACGGCGCGCAGATCACCGCGCAAGCCGTGCAGCCGGAGAAAAAAGGCGGCGGCGACGAGCAGCGCCTGACCGCCACCTGGGGCAAGGGCAACCTGGAACGCGACGGCTGGAGCTTCTACGCCACCATCGACGCGCACCAGCGTTCGCGCCTGGCCGCTTCGGACCGCGCCTATCTGAGCTCGGCCGATGTGCTGACCGCGCTGGGCCGGCCGCCGACCCTGGGCACCGGCGGCAACGCCACCCCGGCCAACTTCACCACGCCGACCAACAAGACCGCGCAGAACCCGTACGCCGGCAAGTGCCTGGCACCGTACTCCATCGTCGGCCAGAAGGGCACCTGCGTGCTGGACGCCAACGAATACGGCAGCGCCCTGTACAGCAACGAGCAGGTCACCTTCTACACCCGCGGCGCCTACAAGCTGAGCGAAGACCACACCATCAGCATCGATTACTCGCGCGGCGAAGAGTACATCCTCGGCACCAAGAACCCGACCAATGCGCTGGCGGTCAGCGGCCAGCAGCCTATTCTGCCGTCGACCAGCAAATGGTATCCGGGTAACAGCGGCGGCGTGCCCGCCGTGGCGGGCCTGAACGGCGCGCCGCTGACCGTGACCTGGGCGGTCGCCGACGGCGGCCTGGCCACCACCAAGGACCGTCAGCTGAACCAGCGCATCGCCGTCACCGACGAAGGCGTGCTGGCCGGCTGGGACTACAAGGCCGGCCTGGTGGTCGGTATCTCCGATCGCGACAACTACTACTACTCGGGCTACTACAAGGGCCAGGGCCTGATCGACGGCCTGAAAAACGGCCAGCTGAATCCTTTCGGCCTGCAGGATGCCGCCGGCAAGGCGTATCTGGATTCGATCAGCGTCAACGGCGCCAAGAACCGTACCTCGAAATCGACCTTCACCGGCGTCGATGCCACCGCCAGCCGCGCGCTGATGGATCTGCCGGGCGGTTCGCTGGCGATGGCGGTCGGCGTCGACCTGCACCGCGACACTACCGAAGACACCAAGCTGCCGATCACCGGCGAAGTCACCTACGCCAACTCCAGCCCGTCGCATGGCGAAGGCCAGCGTAACGTGGCCGCTATCTTCGCCGAGGTGAATGCGCCGGTGACCAAATCGCTGGAACTGAACGCCGCCGTGCGTGACGACCATTTCAGCGACTTCGGCAACACCATCAATCCGAAGATCAGCTTCCGCTGGGAAGCCGCCAAACAGCTGATGTTCCGCGGCTCGGCCAACACCGGCTTCCGCGCGCCGACCCTGTTCGACGCCTACGGCTATCGTCTGCCCGGCGCCACCGGCCTGACCTCGGCCAAGTGGGATGATCCGGTACTGTGCCCTGGCGGCACCCCGGGCGTGGCCGGCACCGGCACCGCGCTGCCGGGCTATGTGTCGTCGGCGGTCTGCAACGTTCAGCTGCCTAAGCAGACCGGCTCGAACTCCGGCCTGAAACCGGAAAAGTCGAAAGGCTTCACCCTGGGCGTGGTGATGGAACCGGTCAAGAACAGCATGATCTCGCTGGACTACTGGAACATCAAGATGAAGGACATGCTGGCCAATCTGCCGGAGCAGGTCTACTTCCTCGATCCGGTCAAGTATGCGTCGTACTTCGTGCGTAACGCCGACGGCACCATCAACTACATCAACAACACCATCATGAATCTGGGTGGCCAGCGTGCGGCTGGTGTGGACGTCTCGGGTTCGTATGCCTTCCCGAAAACCGCCTACGGCGATTTCAAGATCTTCCTGGACGGCACCTACCTGACCCAGTTCGACAACCAGCTGTATGACGGCAGCCCGTTCGTGTCGAACATCGGCCAGTTCGGCCTGGCCAGCAACGGCACCACTTCGAGCTTCCCGATCATCACCTTCCGCTGGAAGCACACGCTGCGTCTGAACTGGGCGGCGGGCAACTGGAACAGCACGCTGACCCAGAACTACAACTCGAAGTACACCGACCAGAACCTGGTGGCCAAGCAGTACTGGCGCGACATCAACTCGTACAAGCTGTGGAACCTGACCACGACCTACAGCGGCTTCAAGAACATCCAGGTCACGGCAGGCATCACCAACCTGTTCAACGCACCGCCTCCGGCAACCAACAGCAGCCTGTATAGCTACGGTTACCTGAGCAGCGCCGCCAGCCCGATCGGCCGCGCCTACAACATCCGCGCGACCTACAACTTCTGATGATCGCAAGGATGCGGCAGTTGCGTCACTCCGCCTGAGTACCGGCGCCGGACCGTTCGCGGCCGGCGCCGTTTTTTTGTCTGGATACCGCTATGAAAAAACTGATCTCCTGCGCCGCGCTGGCACTGTTGGCCGGCGGCACCGCGCAAGCCGCCGATACTCCCGCCAAACCGGTGCGCTTCCTTCTGGTCGGCGATTCGACCATGGCCAACAGCAGCGGTTACGGCGACGCGTTCTGCGCGCGCATCAACCGCGCCAACACCTGCCTCAATCTGGCCAAGGGCGGCCGCAGTTCCGGCAGCTTTCGCGCCGAAGGCCGCTGGGACGAAGTCGAAGGTCTGCTGCGCGGCAGCGCCGCTTACCGCGCCACGTATGTGCTGATCCAGTTCGGCCACAACGACCAGCCGGGCAAGCCTGGCCGCTCGACCGACGTGAAAACCGAATTCCCCGCCAACATGACGCGCTATGTGCAGGAAGTGAAGGCGCTGGGCGGCGTGCCGGTGCTGGTGACGCCGCTGACCCGCCGCACCTTCAAGGACGGCACGCTGGAAAACAGCTTCGGCCCGTGGAACGACGCCATCCGCGCCACCGCCGCCGCGCAGAAAGTGGCGTTGCTCGACCTGAACGCAGAGAGCTATGCGGCGGTGCAGGCCATGGGCCAGGACGAAGCTGACACGCTGGCCATGGCGCCGCGTCCGGACGGCTACGGCCAGCCCGCGCCAGCCGGCAAAGTGGAAGTGGCCGGCGCCGCCAAGACCGCGTTCGACCGCACCCACCTGGGCGCGAAGGGCGCGGCCTACTTCTCGCGCATGGTGATGGAAGAACTGAAGCGCGCCGTTCCGGAAACTGCCGGTCAGTTCAAGCCGGAGAGCGAACAGTGAGAACGTATCGCGAACATCAGCGCGCATCGGCAGCGTCAGCATCGCTTGCATCGCTGGCCGCGCTGCTGGCGGCGACGATCTGCGCCGCGCCGGCACAGGCGCAGGACGCGCGCAAGGTGGTCGAGCCAGTCGCGCCGCCTTCCTGCGCCGTGCTGACCGCCAGCGCGGTTCAAGCGTCGCAAGCGCCAAGCGCCGACGACACCGCGCGCATCCAGTCCGCCATCGAGCTATGCCCTTCCGGCCGCGCTGTGCGGCTATCGGCCGGCAGCTTCGTCGCCGGCCCGCTCAAGCTGCGCTCCGGCGTCAGCCTGCTGATCGATGCCGGCACGGTGCTGCAGGCCAGCACCAATCCCCGCTTGTACGACCGCGACGCCAATACCTGCGGCACCATCGACCAGCAGGGCCGCGGCTGCAAACCCTTCATCACCATCGACAACGCCAGATCCAGCGGCATCTACGGCGAAGGCAGCATCGACGGCCAGGGCGGCCACGTGGTCGATGGCGGGACAGAATCCTGGTGGCAGCTGGCGCGCCGCGCGCAGAAGGAAGACGCACGCCAGAACGTACCGCGGCTGATCGAAATCACCAACGCGCAGGACATCACCCTGCACAAGATCACCCTGCGCAACTCGCCCAACTTCCACGTCACGCTGAACAAGGTGGATGGCTTCACCGCCTGGGGCGTGAATATCGACACTCCGGCCAGCGCGCGCAACACGGACGGCATCGATCCCATCTCGTCGCGCAACGTCACCATCGCCTACAGCCATATCCGCACCGGCGACGACAACGTCGCCATCAAGGCCGGCAACAGCGGCCCGACCGAGAACATCTCCATCCTGCACAACCGCTTCTACAGCGGCCACGGCATGTCCATCGGCAGCGAGACCAATGGCAGCGTGCGCCGCGTGCTGGTGGAGGATCTGAGCATGGATGGCACCACCTCCGGCCTGCGCATCAAGAGCGATGTCTCGCGCGGCGGCGTGGTGGATGGCGTCAGCTACCGCAACATCTGCCTGCGCGACGTCAAGGCGCCGATCGACATCAGCAGCCGCTATAACGGCAAGGCCGAAGGCAGGCTGATTCCAGCCTACAGCAACATCATGCTCGACGACGTGCACAGCGTGACGCCGGGCAGCGTCATCGTCCAGGGCTACGATGAGCAGCATGCGGTCCAGGCCATACTGCGCAACGTCAGCATCGCCGGGAAGGCCGAGCGCAAGATCGAATATGCCCGGCTGTCGGGCGACGCCATCGCCGGCAGCGACACCAGTAACTGCGCCAACCGCTTCGCCGCCTTCCCCGGGCCGGCAGGCAACCAGCGTCCGCAGCTGACGCTGGAACAGGCCAAACAGTTCTCGTACAGCGAAGTGCTGAAGTACGTCGGCAAGGCCGGTGCGGAAACCGTCGATCCCTGGGATCCGCTGTCCGATCCGCTGGCGAAGGGCGCGGCGTTCAAGCCGGACTACATCGTCGACCAGACCGCGAAGGCCGACGGCGTCCGCAGCTTCAACACGGTGCAGGAAGCCGTCAACCGCGCGGTGCTGGACAGCGCGGCGCAGCCAAACAAGCGCCTGTATCTGCTGCTGAAACCCGGCGTCTATCGGGAACTGGTCTACATCCCCGCCTCCGCCGCGCCGATCACGATGTACGGCGAAGGCAAGGATGCGGCAGCCACCAAAATCACCGCTCGGCTGGACGCCTCCAACAGCGGCGCCGAATACACCGCCCGACACGGCGCGCAGTTTGCGCACGCCGCGCCGGCGGTGCAGGCGATGTACAACAGCGTCAAGGACCGCGCGCAGATCGGCACTTTCGGCACCGCCACCGTCTGGGCGCAGAACAACGGCTTCCAGGCGCGCAACCTGACGTTTGAAAACGGCTACAACAAGGACACCGGCAACTCCCGCGCCGAGGAACTCCCCAACATCAACAACGTTCACCACCAGGCGCTTGCGCTGCAAGTGGACAGTGCCGACAAGGCGCAATTTGAAAATGTCCGCCTGCTCGGTTTCCAGGACACGCTGTATCTGAAGTCACCGCAGATCGGCAGCACCGTGCGCAGCTTCTTCAACAAATCGTACATCGAGGGCGACGTCGATTTCATCTTCGGCGACACCACCGCCTACTTCTACCAGAGCGAAATCCGTACGCTGGGCGACCGCGGCGTCTCCTACGTCGCCGCGCCGGACACGCACGTGAAAAGTAAATACGGTTTCGTGTTCGACACCGTTCACTTCACCCACGAAGGCAAACGAGACGGCGGCTTCCACCTGCTGCGTCAGTGGTTCCACAGCTCACGCTGCACGCCCTACGCGCCGCTGCCGCTGGAAGGTTACAGCTGCACCTACGGCCCGGTCAACGGCTATCAGGCGCCGACCGGCACCGTGGCGCGCGTATCGCTGGAAGCAGTCGGCAAAATGGTGGTGCTGAATTCGCGCATCGGCGCGCATATCGACAAACAGCGGCCATGGATGGACTGGAACAAACCGGGCACCATCTCCTACCGCCCGGCTCAATACAACTCCGACGATCACTGGAACAACCTGCTCAAAGCCGGCATCGACCCGGTCAAGGATCTCGGCTACACCAAACCACCGTCACCGCCGGACGTTTTCCTCGGCGAGTTCAATAACGCAGACGAATAAGGACCACACCATGAGCATCAACAACCAGCGCCGCAACCTGATGAAAGCCCTGCCCGCGGCCGGCCTGTCGTTCGGCCTTCCCGCCCTCGCCACCACTGCGCCCGATCCATGGGCACAGGCGCAGGCCATCGTCGACCACGTATCGAAGCCGCTCAACTTCCGCAAGCAGGATTTCAACATCACCGCCTATGGCGCCAAGCCCTGCAAGCTGACCAAGGTGAAAGCCTGGATTTCGCACGAGGAGCAGGAAGACGTTCCGACGCCGGAAGCCGGTTCGCCCGACTGCTACGCCGCCATCAAGGCCGCGATCCAGGCCTGCAATCAGGCAGGCGGCGGCCGCGTGCTGATCCCGGCCGGCGACTGGTACTGCGCCGGTCCGATCGTGCTGCTGTCGAACGTGAACGTCCATCTGAGCAAAGGCGCGCATGTCTACTTCAGCCAGAACCCCGCCGATTTCGCCAGGTACGGCGACATCGATTGCGGCAAGAACGGCAAGCTGACCATCTCGCGCTGGCAGAGTAACGACTGCCTGAACTATTCGCCCATGGTCTACGCCTACGGCCAGGACAACATCGCCCTGACCGGCGACGACTGGACCGCCATCCTCGATGGCCAGGGCGGCGTGCCGTTCAACGCCGACGGCGATAGCTGGTGGACCTGGAAGGGCAAGCAGAAAACCATCAACTCCATCGGCCAGGGCACCACGCCCAACTTCAAGGCCGGCAAGCTGTCGGAAAATACCGAGAACCCGAACAACCCGGTCTCGCTGGCGGCCGTGGCGCCGGCGCTGACCGATGCCGAACGCCTGCTGATCCAGGGCGAAGGCGGCAAATGGCGCGCCGACGCGCAGTATCTGCCGGCGCTGTCGGAAGCCGGCGTGCCGCTGTCGAAGCGCATCTTCGGCGTCGGCCACTATCTGCGCGCGCCGATGATACAGCTGATCGGCTGCACCAACGTGCTGCTGCAGGGCTACCGCGTGCAGAACACGCCGTTCTGGCAGCACCATCCAGTCCACTGCCGCAACATCGTGATCCGCAACGTCTACGCCCACAGCCACGGTCCGAACAGCGACGGCTTCGATCCGGAGGCTTGCGACCACGTGCTGGTGGAAGGCTGCACCTTCGACACCGGCGACGACTGCATCGCCATCAAGGCCGGCAAGGGTCAGGACACGCAATACGGTCCTTCGCAGAACATCGTGATCCAGAACTGCATCATGCACAGCGGCCATGGCGCCGTCACGCTGGGCAGCGAGATGGCGGGCGGCATCCAGAACGTGTATGCGCAAAAGCTGGTGTTCGAAAACGCCAACTGGAAAACCAATCCGCTCAACACGGCGATTCGTCTGAAGACCAATATGAACCGCGGCGGCTATCTGCGCAATTTCTATGTGCGCGACATCACGATTCCGAACGGCGTGCAGACCAGCCCTTCGTTCTATGCATCGTTGCCTGGGTCGCCGATCCAGTCGAAGACCGTGGCCACGGCCGCCGGCGCCATCGTCACCTTCGATTGCGACTACACGCCGCTCAGCGACACCGTGCGTACCCGTCCGCCCATCGTCGACAACGTGCAGATCTCGAACGTCAAGGCCGGCAATGTGGCGACCAAGGACGGCAAGCAGGCCTCGTGCTATCAGGCGATCGTGATACTCGGTCCGGTGGCATCGGATTACAACGGACCACAGCCGATGCCGCCGGTGTTCCCTGTCACGAACGTGAGCATCAGCGACTGCGACTTCGGCGTGCCGGTGAATGCGGCGGCGCCATGGTTCCTCTACAACGTCAAAGGACTGACGCTGAAGAACGTGACCATCGGCGGCAAGGTCCATAACACCACGCTGTCCGCCTGAGGAGACGCATGATGAAACCGCGCCTGCTCTGCACTCTGTTGTTTGCAACCGCTGCCGTGCCAGCCGGTGCGGCGATCACCCCGCTGCCGGCCAATGGCGCACAGCAGGTCAACCCGGATACGCACCTGGTGCTGCGCTTCGATCAGGCGCCGGCGCTGGGCAAGTCCGGCCTGATTCGTATCTACGATGCCGTCAGCGGCAAGCTGGTGGACACGCTGGACCTGAGCATACCGGCCGGTCCCACCGAGCGCACCAGGCTGCCGGCAGCGCCGTATCTGGCCACGCCCTACGTTTATGCCGACGGTCCGCGCGCGACCAACGCCAATACCAAAGCCGGCACGCCTTCCGCCGGCGCCGAGCCGGGCGACGGCAGCAAATACCAGCTGACCATCATCGGCGGCTTTACCGATGGCTTCCACTTCCATCCGGTGATCGTGCACGACAAGACGGCCACCATCTACCCGCACAACAACGTGCTCGAATACGGCAAGCGTTACCGGGTGCAGATCGACGATGCGGTGTTCGGCACCGCCATCAAGGGATGGGAGTTCGGCACCAAGGCGCATGGTCCCGCGGCCGATGCGCAGCGCGTGACGGTCAGCGCCGACGGCACCGGCGATTTCAGTACCGTCCAGGGTGCGCTCGATTATGTGCCCGATCATCCGGCGAAGCGCGTGACCATCTTCGTGCGCAACGGTGATTACGAGGAGATCGTCTATTTCCGCAACAAGTCCAACATCACGGTGCAGGGCGAGCAGCGCGAAAAAGTGCGCGTCCATTACGCCAACAATGAAGTCTTCAATCCACATCCGGCCAACATCAGCACCAATGAATTACCGGGCACCTTCCCTTCGCGCCGGGCGGCGTTCGCGGCCGACAACGTCAAAGGCGTGCACCTGCGCGATCTGACGCTGGAGACCACGCTCCAGGGGCAGGCCGAGGGCCTGCTGATCACCGGCTCGGAGAACATCGTCGCCAACACCACCGTGATCGGTTCGGGCGACGCCTTGCAGGTCAACGGCAGCACCTATCTGCCGGACGTCAAAGTGGTAGGCCATGGCGATACCGTGCTGGGACGCGGCCCCTCCTTCTTCGAGCGCTGCGAGATCGAGTCGCAGTTCGCGTACATGTGGATACGTAACCCGGCAACCAACCACGGCAATGTGTTCAAGGACTGCCGCTTTACGACCATCGGCAACGGCGGACCGACCGAGCTGGCGCGCCTGCCCTCCAACAAGGGCAAGAATTATCCGTACGCGGAAGCGGTACTGATCAACGCCATCCTGAGCGGCATCAGCCCGGCGGGCTGGGGCCAGGTCGATGGCGATGCGTCCAATATCCACTTCTGGGAATTCAACAGCCGCAACCCGGACGGCACGCCTGTCGATGTCAGCAAGCGCAACCCGGTGTCGCGCCAGCTGACCATGGAAAAGGATGCCGAGACCATCCGCAACTACAGCAATCCGGCCTGGGTGCTCGGCTGGACGCCGCAGTGATAGCAACCTGAACGTTCATCAGATTCCCTGACGACACCGAGCGCTTTCAGCGTGTCATCCGGCATGCGCTGGACGATACCCAACGACGATCCATCGCCTCGTTGAACCTGATCATAGCCGGCTTTCAGCAAGTAAAAGGCACGACGCATGACCTCGCCTTTTGACCTATCTCCTGGGACATTTCCACAGTCATACTTCTCATGGCACGCCTCCGCGCAGTAAGTGAAAATTATACTGCGCGGATTTGGTGCGTTCGTTTGATGAACAAATGCGTCAGGGTGTGACGCGGAAGTAATCGACATCGACGTGGCCGCCGCTGCCGGCGCTGAACAGGCCCATCTGGGCGCCTACCCAGCGGCCCATGCGTGCGGTGAATTGGGCGCCGATGGGCGTGTACTTCTCGCCATCCAGGCTGTACGAGAAGTTGGTCACGCCACCGGCCACCACGCGCATGCGCAGCCACACCTGCGGCGACGGCAGTTCGACGCCGGCCTCCTGCTGCTCATGGCAGTTGGTCTCCGCCTTGTAGCAGCTGACCAGCGCCAGTTGGGTTTTGCCGTCGCTGCGGCGCGTGCCGAGCCAGGCATAGTCGAAGCCATACATCAGCAGTCCCGCGACGCCGCCATCCGTCTGGCCGGAGGCATCGACCTTGGTGGTCACAGTGAAGGTCTCGGCCGGCAGCTTTTGCAGCAGCAGCGATGGCACGTCCCACAGGTTGGTGGCGCGCGTCTGCGCGAACAGCCGCAGACGCCCTTCGCCCAGCGCGTACCACGACGGCTGCCAGTTGGCGTTCCACTGCCATTGCAGGCCGAGCGACGGGTCATCGAATTCATCGCTGGTGGCCGGCACCGCCGGCGCACCGCCAGCCACAGGCTTGCGATAACGCGCCACCGGCTGGCCGGCCGCACCGCCGATATCTTCACCGATCAGCGGCCAGCCGTCGCGCCACACCACCGGCTGCAGATGCACCACGCGGCCATAGGCACGCTTGTCCTGGAAGTGCAAAAACCAGTCCTCGCCCTGCGGCGTCCGCACCCATGCGCCCTGATGCGGGCCATTCACCGCCGAGCGGCCCTGCGCCAGCACGATGCGGTCCTCGTACGGCCCATCAATGCTGCGCGAGCGGAACACCGACTGCCATCCCGTCTCCACCCCGCCAGCCGGCGCGAACACGTAGTAGTAGCCGTCGCGCTTGTAAAACTTCGGCCCTTCCAGCGTGGTGTACTTGGGCAGCTTGTTACCGTCGATGATCACCTTGCCCGCATCGTCGAGCAGGCGGCTGGCGTCCGGTGCCATCCGGCGCAGGGTCAGCACGTTGGCAAAACCGGCGCGGCTCTTGGCCCAGGCATGCAGCAGATACGCCTGGCCATCGTCGTCCCACAGCGGCGTCGGATCGATCAAGCCCTTGCCGGCGGCCAGCAGATGGGGTTCGGACCACGGACCGGCAAAGTCCCTGGCCGTCATCACGTAGATGCCGTAATCGGGATCGGGATAGAAAATCCAGAACTTGCCGTCGTGGTAGCGCAGGCATGGTGCCCACACGCCCTTGCCGTGCTGCGGTTTGGCGAAGACGTCGGCCGGCACCTGCTGCGGCAAGGCGTGGCCGACCAGCGTCCAGTTGACCATGTCCGGCGACTGCAGCAGCGGCAGTCCCGGCGCGTTGTTGAAACTCGACGATACCAGATAGTACTTGCCGCCGACCTGGATCGCATCCGGATCCGAATAGTCCGCGTGCAGCACGGGATTCTGGTATTCGCCATTGCCCAGGTCTGGCGACCAGGCGACCGGCGTCGTCGTTGTGCACGCGGCCAGCGTCGCCGCAAACACAAAGGGCAGATACCGCACCAGCATCTGCCCCCTCATCATGCACCAAACGGCGTTTCAGCCACGCCCTTCACGCCGGGCCGCAGCAGCGCCACCGCGCCGCCCCACTCCGCGTCTTCCGGCTTGCCGGAGACGATGGAGGTGACCATCAGCGTGTCCAGATCCTTGCCGCCAAAGGCGCACATGGATGGCTTGAGCATCGGCACGACCAGCTTGCGATCGAGCTTGCCATCCGGCGTGAAGCGGAAGATGTAACCGCCATCGTTACCGCACACCCAGTAGCAGCCTTCCGCATCGACCGCGGCGCCGTCGGGACGGCCCACCTCGGCCGTCAGGTCGGCGAATACGCGGCGATTGCTCGGCACGCCGTCGGCGATGTCGTAGTCGAACGCCCACACCATGCGCCGCTGCGGATGCGAATCCGACAGGTACATGGTGCGGCCGTCCGGCGAAAATGCCGTGCCGTTCTGCGTCAGCAGTTCCGACACGAACGGCGCCGAAATGCCGCGCGCCGCATCGTAGCGGTACAACTGGCCCACCGCCCTGGCGGCGCCCATGTCCATGAACATGGTGCCGGCCCAGAAGCGGCCCTGGCGATCGCAACGACCGTCGTTGAAGCGCATGCCTTCGCCCAGGCCGGAAGCCGGCGTCGCCAGCTTGAGCGCTTTCGCGCCCCGCTCCGCGCCCAGCTCCAGGCTGAAGATGCCGGTTTCCATGCCCGCGATCAGGCCGCCGCCGGCCTTGGCCGCCACGCAGGCGACCATTTCGGCGTTGTCCCAATAGCGGCTCACGCCACTCGACGCATCCAGGCGCCAGACACGTTTGGCCGGGATATCGACCCAGTACCAGGCGTTGTCGGCCGCGCTCCAGGTCGGGCTTTCACCGACCGTGCAGGAAACGCCGCTTACGCGTTCCATACCACCAGGTCGCCGTTGACGACGCGTGGGATTTTCTGCGGATTGTTGTCAGCCAGGGCTTCCGGCAGCAGGTAGGCCGGCACGTCCTGATACGACACCGGACGCAGGAAGCGGTCGATGGCCGAGGCGCCCACCGAAGTCGAACGGCTGTCCGAGGTCGATGGGAACGGACCGCCGTGCACCATGGCGTGCGAGACTTCCACGCCGGTGCCGAAGCCGTTGAACAGGATACGGCCAACCTTGCGCTCCAGGACAGGCAGCAGCTTGGTGGCCAGCGCCTTGTCGTCGGCGGTGGCGTGCACGGCGCCGGTCAGCTGGCCTTCGATGTGTTCGGCCACAGCCAGCATTTCCGCTTCATCTTCGCAGACCACCAGCAGCGAGGTCGGGCCAAAGATTTCGCCTTCCAGCGCCGGGTCGTTCAGGAAGCGCTTGGCGTCGACCTGGTACAGGAATGCCTGCGCGGCGCATGGCATGTCGGTGGTCTGGCCGACCGCAACCTGCTGTACGCCTTCCACGCCGGCCAGGCTGCTCACGCCCTTGACGTAGGCTTTGTGGATGCCCGGGGTCAGCATGGTGGCCGCGCCCTTGGCGCCGATGGTGCCGGCGGTGGCGTCGACAAAGGCTTGCAGCTTGTCCGACTTCAGGCCGATCAGCAGGCCGGGATTGGTGCAGAACTGGCCGGCGCCCAGGGTCAGCGAATCGGCGAACGCTTGCGGCAGTTTCGGATTGTCCAGCGCGCCCGGCAGCAGGAACACCGGATTGATCGAGCTCATTTCCGCGTACACGGGGATAGGCTCCTTACGGGCGGCCGCGGTTTGCATCAGCGAGATGCCGCCGGCGCGCGAACCGGTGAAGCCCACCGCCTTGATGGCCGGGTGCGAGACCAGGTTCTGGCCGATGGTCTGGCCCGAGCCGATCAGCATCGAGAACACGCCTTCCGGCATATTGCACTCGGCGGCGGCCTTGGCCACGGCCTTGCCGACCAGTTCCGAGGTGCCCAGGTGGGCCGAGTGGGCCTTCACGATGACCGGGCAGCCGGCCGCCAGTGCCGAGGCGGTATCGCCGCCGGCCACCGAGAACGCCAGCGGGAAGTTGGAGGCGCCGAACACGGCCACCGGACCCAGACCGATCTTGCGCAGGCGCAGGTCAGGACGCGGTGCCGGCACGCGGTCCGGCAGCGCGCTGTCCAGGGTCGCGGTCTGGAAACGGCCGTCGCGCACGACTTTCGCGAACAGGCGCAGCTGGTTGCAAGTACGGCCGCGTTCGCCTTCGAGGCGCGCTTGCGGCAGGCCGGTTTCCTGCATGGCGCGCTCGATCAGGGTCGAACCCAGATCCATGATACGGTCAGCGATGGTTTCCAGGAATTTGGCGCGCACTTCCAGGCTGGTTTCGCGGTACACGTCGAAGGCCGCGTTGGCCAGCTCGGCCGCGCGTTGCAGGTCGGCAGCGCCGGCCAGGCCGAACGCCGGTTCGATTTCCACGTTGCGCGATGGGTCGATGGCCTTGACGCTGCCCTCCTTGCCCACCACCGCATTGCGGCCAATAATCATTTCGCCCACTACTTGCATGTTGACTCCTTAATGTGTGAAAAGCGCGGTCGTAGCCGCGCTTTGATTTGTATTACCCGATAGCTTAGCCGATTACTGCGCGCCTTGCTTGAGCATCAGCTTGTGCAGCATGTCCATTTCTTCGGCGCTCAGGTCGGTCAGCGGTGCGCGCACCGGACCGGCATCGTGGCCCGCCAGCTTGGCGCCGGCCTTGACGATCGACACGGCGTAGCCGGCCTTGCGGTTGCGGATCTCCAGGTAAGGCAGGAAGAATTCGTCGATCATGCGGTTCTGTTCGGCGTGGTTGTCCGACGCGACGGCGTGGTAGAAGTCCATCGCCAGTTTCGGCATGAAGTTGAACACGGCCGACGAGTACACCGGGGTGCCCAGCGCCTTGTACGCGGCAGCGTAGACTTCCGCGGTCGGCAGGCCGCCCAGGTAGCTGAAGCGGTCGCCCAGCTTGCGCCAGATCGAGACCATCAGTTCGATGTCGCCGATGCCGTCCTTGAAGCCGATCAGGTTCGGGCAACGGTCGGCCAGGATCGCCAGCGAGGTCGGGCTCAGGCGGCAGTTGGCGCGGTTGTACACCACCACGCCCAGGTTGGTGGCCTTGCAGACTTCCGCCACGTGTTCGATCAGGCCATCCTGCGACGCTTCGGTCAGGTAGTGCGGCAGCAGCAGCAGGCCTTGCGCGCCAGCTTTTTCAGCTTCCCTGGCGTAGGCGGCGGCAACGCGGGTCGGACCGCCGACGCCGGCCAGGATCGGCACCTGGCCGCGGCAGGTATCCACTGCGGTCTTGATGATTTCAGGGTATTCCTGCGGGGTCAGCGAGAAGAACTCGCCGGTGCCGCCGGCAGCGAACAGGGCGCTGGCGCCGTACGGGGCCAGCCATTCCAGACGTTCGATATAGGTCGACTTGCGGAAATTGCCTTCGGCGTCGAAGTCAGTGACCGGGAACGACAGCAGGCCGGAGGAAAGGATTTTTTTCAGGTCATTCGGTTGCATTACAGTCTCCAATATCGACGTCTGGTTTGGTTGAAAGGTGGGGTGACGCCCTTGTTTGCATCACGTTGTATGACATCGTACAACTAGATGCGGACGGAAGCAAGCGATTTAGTGCATCGCCGCTTCCGACGTTGTTTATGCGGCAGCCTCTTCCTGCGCGCGGCGCAGGCGCTCGCGGCTGTTGCTGAGGTGGGTACGCATCGCGGCGCGGGCGGCCTCGGCATCCTTGCGCAGGATGGCGTGGTAAATGTCGTCGTGCTCGCGGTTGACGCGCTCCTGGTAGGCGACCGGATCATCGTGCGCCAGCTTGGCCGTGTCGACGCGCGCGCGCGGGATGATGGTGTTGCCCAGGTCGCTCAGGATATCGACAAAATACCGGTTGCCGGTCGATTGCGCGATCAGCAGGTGGAACGCCTTGTCCGACTCGACGGCGACGGCGCGGTCGGTGGCGGTCTGGATGCGCTGCAGCGCGGCGCCCATCTGCTGCGCCTGCTCATCGCTGCGGCGCGACGCGGCCAGCCAGGCCGCCTCCGTCTCCAGGCTGATGCGCAGCTCGAGGATGGACAGCACGTCGCCGATGGTGCGGATGGTGTCGGACGAGAAAATATTCGCCGGCTGCGGCTCCAGCACGAAGGTGCCGATGCCATGGCGGGTCTGCACCAGCCCGGCGGCCTGCAAATGCGAAATCGCCTCGCGCACCACGGTGCGGCTGACCCCGTGCATCTCCATGATCACCGACTCGGTCGGCAGTTTCTCACCGGGTTTCAGCGTGCCGGCCTGGATGCTGCTGGTGAAGCTTTCCACCACGCCCTGGGCGAGGTTGCGGTGCTTCTTCTTGGGCGGCGCGACTGCGGCGGAAACTGGTGTTGCGAGCTGATTCATGGCTGTTCTGCTGTTGTATGACGACTATAGGATACACGCAAAGGTGTACGCGATGCGCATATTGCCAGATTTTGGCCACGGATTACATCTTCAACATCATTTTCGCCACACAATTAGTAGCAATGACTAGTCAGACCAGCAAGGCCGCGCTCATCGAAGCGGCATCCTCGGCCGATTCCAGCAGGATCTGCTCCAGCAGCGCATTGTCGTCGATGAAGTGCTTGAGGCTGGGACTGTCCTCGCCGGCCAGCGGCGAGCGCACCGGCGCCAGCGCCTTGGCGATCAGCAGCGTGTCGCGCAGGCCCAGCGGCGGCGGCGTCAGCGTGGCGCCGCGCAGCGAGACGATGGCCTGGCTGACCGGCTCGGGAATGTTGAGCTTCCTCATCATTTCGCGCGAGATGATTTCCTGCGCCGCGCCCATCCACCCGGCCGGATCGTCGAGCAGGCCCGGGATGTCGTCGGCCTGCGACAGCAGATAGAAACCGCCGGCCTCGTGCACGATGCCGGCGAACAACGCGGTATCCGGGTCGGTGGAGGTCAGCTTGCGGCCGATCACATGGGCCAGGGCCGCCACGTGCGCGGTGTGACGCCACAGCTGCTCGGCCTGGGCACGCAGCCGAGGGCATTCGATGCGGGCGCCGAACTGGCGCACCACCATCGCCGCCGCCATCGTGTACAGATTGCGGAAGCCAACCCGCTGCACCGCCGCGCGCACGCTGGTGACCGGCGTGCCGCTGCGGTTGAACACGGCCGCATTGGCCAGCGCCACCGTGCGGGCGGCCAGCACCGGCTCGCCCAGCACCTTGCGGATCACGTCTTCCATCTCGCAATCGGGGTCGGCCAGCGCCAGTTGCAGACGCAGCGCCGCATTGACGCTGGTGGGAAAGACCAGCTCGCCACGCGCGGCCTGGGTCACGATCTGCGAGAAGTCTTTGAGTTTTTCCATGGCAAGATTATAGCCTTAACCGCCGGCCCCCCTTGCAACCCGCTCGCCAGCCTGTGGCGCCAGCTTCCATGCATCGAGCAAACCGAGCAGGCTGACCAGCGCCACCACCAGGAATGCCAGGCGATAGGAAATCGCCGGCAGGTCGCCGATGCCGAGCTGCCGCGCCGCCCAATGCCCGAGTCGCACGCCGGTGGCGCCGAGCGCGATGCCCAGCCCCAGCGCCACCTGGAACGCCGTGCTGAACAAGGTGTTGGCCGCCGCTATGCGCGGCTGCGGCACGTCGGCAAAGGCGATGGTGTTGAGCGCGCTGAACTGCATCGAGCGCGTCAGGCCGCCAACGAACAGCACGGCGGCGATCAGCCATACCGGCGTGGCCGGCGTCAGCAAGGCGCAGGCGGCCAGCGACAGCACATTGGCCACGCCGTTCGCCAGGATCACCGGCTTGAAACCGAAACGGCGCAGGATGGGCGTGGTGGCCGGCTTCATCATCAGGTTGCCGGCAAACACCGCGATCACCAGCATGCCCGAATGGAAAGCGTTGAGTCCGAAACCCAGCTGGAACATCAGCGGCAGCAGGAAAGGCACGGCGCCGATGGCCATGCGGAACAGCGAGCCGCCGATGATGGTGATCGAAAACGTCGGTATCGCGAACGAGGACAGGTCGATCAGCGGATGCGCGGCGCGGCGCAGATGCCAGCCCAGCGCCGCCAGCAAGACCACACCGAGGCCCATGCACACGGCGGCCTCGGTCCAGTCCGGATTTTGTCCGCCGACGATTTCCGCGCCCCAGGTCAGCAGCAGCAAGGCGCTGCCGCTGAGCAGAAAGCCGGGCCAGTCGAACGGCCGTTTTTCCGCCGCGCGCTTGTCCGGAATCAGCCACCACGCCAGCGCCAGCGCGACCAGGCCCAGCGGCAGATTCAGGAAGAAGATCCAGCGCCATGACGCGTAACTGGTGATGAAGCCGCCGACCGGCGGTCCCAGCACCGGCGCCACCAGCGCCGGCCAGGTCAGCGTGGCGATCACATTGATCAGCCTTTCCTTGGGCGTGTTGTTCAGCACCACCAGCCGTCCCACCGGCACCATCATCGCCCCGCCCGCGCCCTGCAGCACGCGCAACCAGACGAATTCGGCCAGGCTGTCGGCCAGCCCGCACAGCACCGACGCCAGCGTGAAAATCGCCAGCGCCGCGGCGAACACGCGCCGCGCGCCGAAGCGCTGCGCCACCCAGCCGCTGCTCGGAATCAACACGCCCAGCGTCAGCAGATAGGCGCTGACGCCGATATTGAGCGCCAGCGGCGCCACGCCAAACGAATGGGCGATATCGGGCACGGCGGTGGTGATCACCGTGCCGTCCAGATTCTCCATGAAGAAAGCACCTGCCACCAGCAAGGCGATCCACCTGCTGTCGACCGGCGATTGCGTATCGCCCCGCATAAGCCGCCTCTGCCGCATAAGTTCAGCCTGACATTCTAGCCGCAACTTGCAAAACAATATTTAACATCCTGATTTTAAAATGTATTTTTCTTGCCACGCGAATTTGAACACACGTGCTTTTTTAAAATGATTGCTATAGAGTCCAATGACAAACACAACAATCTGGGAGACCTACATGAAAAGAAATGCTGCATCCGCGGCGTGCCTGGTCACGCTCGTCCTGAGCGCCGTCCCGGCGCTGGCGCAAACCTCCGTCACCATCTATGGCACGCTCGATGTCGGGCTGGACCGTGTCGACAAAGGTCAGGGCAACGTGCAGGGCACCGTGTTCGGCGTCAGCGGCGCCACGCCGGTGCCCAACAACATCGCCGCGCCGGCCAGCGTGACCGCGCGCGTCAGCCCGTCGCACACGCGGCAGAGCAACATCGGCTTCAAGGGAGTGGAAGACCTGGGTGGTGGCTATCGCGGCCTGTTCGTGCTGGAAAGCGGCATCACCATCGACAACGGCGGGCTCGCCAACGACAGCCGCCTGTTCGGACGCCAGGCCTACGTCGGCCTGACCACGCCGGGCGGCGAAGTCAAGATCGGCCGCCAGGCCAGCCCCATGCTGATCGGCTACTACCTGGTCACGCCGGAAGCGCTGGGCAGCACCGACTTCTTTGGGGCCGGGCTGGTGGTCAACACGCTGCAGACCTGGCAGGACAACCAGGTCAGCTACGCCATCAAGCAGGGGCCATGGCTGGGCATCCTCTCCTATTCCACCAACTCCGGCGTCGGCCCCGGCATCAGCGCCGCGCGCTCGGTGGCTACCAGCTCGACACCGGTGGCGACCAATGCGACCGGGCAGATCCTTGGCGGCCTGAGCGCCGGCGCCGAAACCGCCAGCGGCCGCGGCAAAACCGCAGGCGCCCTGTTCGCCTATCGCAGCGACGATCTGACCGCGCTGGCGGCCTACCATCGCAACAACTTCGACAACGTGCCCATCGGCGTCGTCTCGGGCACCACGCTGGTGCCGCTGTTCTATGGCGAGCGCTTCACCTCGTACGTCGGCGCGGTCAAATACACCATCCCGAATCTGGGCACCACCGTGGCGCTGGCCGGGCACAACGCCAAGTTCAATCTGCGCGGCAACACCGATCCTGAAGTGCGCACCTGGACCGCCACCATCAAGCATCCGGTCGGCCTGTTCGACGTGAGCGCCATCTTCCTCGACACGCGCTTCACCAACTACACGCGCGGCACCGACCGTGGCGTGATGCTGGGGCTGGACTACAACTTCTCCAAGCGTACGGCGCTGTACTCGCGCTGGGGCGGCATCAAGGACAAGCGCGGCAACACCGTGGTCAGCAGCGCCACGCCACTGCCGCTGGCGGGCGGTCCCGGCTCCATTCTGATCCCGCTGGGCACCCAGGAAGTACCGCTGTTCTCCGGCGCCGGCCAGAACATCGACGCCCGCACCACCATGCTCAGCCTCGGCATCCGCCACGCGTTCTAAACTCCGGGGTCAGGTCTTCCATTGCGTCACGGTCTCGGCTGTAGCATGCGCTACAGCCGAGACCGTGACGCAATGGAAGACCTGACCCCGGAAAAAAAACGGAGTACTGCCGGTACAGTACTCCGCCAAAGCTACAACAGAGGTAAAGCGTGATTACAGATGCGCGGCGATTTGCGGCAGCAGGTCGTCGAAGGTGCGGCCGTTGCCGTTTTCGCCGATCGCGTGCATCTTCCATTCGCCGTTGTGGCGGTAGACCTTGGCCATGATCTGCGCGGAGTGCGGCCCCTGCACCGACAGGTTGAAACGCGCCACTTCCCGGTTGCTGGTCGCGTCCACCAGGCGGCAGTAGGCGTTTTCCACCTGCGCGAAGGTCTGGCCGGTGAAGCTGTTCACCGTGAACACCAGGCTCTTGATGTGGGACGGCACCGCGTTCAGGTCGACGTTGATCTGCTCATCGTCGCCATCGCCGGCGCCGGTGCGGTTGTCGCCGGTGTGGACGATGCTGCCGTCCTTGCTGCGCAGCTGGCGAAAGAAGATCACGTCCACCGGACGCTGGCCTTCATCGAACAGGATGCACGAGGCATCCAGGTCCACCGCCTCGGTCTTGGAACCGAAACCGAGGAAGCCCTTGGTCTTGATGGCGTCCCAGCCCAGGCCCATGGTGACGCGACCCAGCGCGCCGCCGGCTTCCTTTTCCAGAGAGATTTTCTGGCCCTTGCTCAAATTGACTGTCATGTCGTACTCCTTGTCTGTTACTGTGCGGACTGGCGCAGCAGCCATGCCTGGAACGAGGCGCTGTTGCGCGAGCAGATCAACACCTTGCCCTTGCCCGAGAAGCGCAGCACCATGCCTTCGCCGCTGGTCTGGCTGTTCACCAGGTTGCTGAGGAAGCCGCTGTTGCCGCCGGTGGTGACCGAGATTTCGTAGCGCAGCGCGCTGTCCCAGGCCACCACGTGCGAGTTGTCGATGATGATGTCGCGCCCCGGCTCCACGTCCAGCATGGAGATCGAACCGAAGCCCGACACCACCACCTGGCCGACGCCGCTGGTCTCGGTGATGAAGAAACCGCCGCTGCCGGCAAACAGCGCGTTGCCCAGGCTCTGCGTGCGCACCTTCAGTTCCACCGACGAGGTGGCGGCGACGAAGGCGCCATCACTCAGCATGTACTGCTGCTGGCCGACGTCCAGCACCTGGATGGCGCCCGGCAGCGTCGGCGCCAGCAGGCAATCGCCGTCGCCGCGCACCGCCTCGATGTGCTGCTGGAAGAAGGACTCGCCGTTGGCGAAGCGGCGCATGATGGCCGCGCCGATGCCGCCGGTGATCCTGCCCTTCAGATCGAGCGCCGCTTCCATCATCACCATCGCGTCCGATTCGCAGTAGATTTTTTCACCCTGCCGCATCGAGACATGCAGGAAGGGATCGACGTCACCGGTGATCGAAAATACAGGCATGATACGAGTCCTTTCCCGTTGAATTAAACGCCGACGCCGAACGAGCCGGCCAGCGGACCCAGGCCGCCCTTGAAGCCCTGGCCCACGGCCTTGAACTTCCAGTCGCCGCCATTGCGATACACCTCGCCGAAGATCATGGCCGACTCGGTCGAGCCGTCTTCCGACAAGTCGTAGCGGGCGATTTCCGCATTGCTGGCGGCGTTGACGGTGCGGATGAACGCTTTCTGGACCTGGCCGAAGTTCTGGCGGCGGGCATCGCCTTCGTGGATGGTCACGCAGATGGCGATGCGTTCGATATCGGCCGGCACGCGGGTCAGGTCGATGGTCACCGTTTCGTCGTCGCCGTCGCCGGCGCCGGTGCGGTTGTCGCCCGAGTGGGCCACCGACTGGTCGGCCGATTTCAGGTTGTTGTAGAAGATGAAGTCGCCATCGTTGCGCACCTTGCCATCCGCCTTCAGCAGGAAGGCCGAGCCATCCAGGTCGAAGGCCGCGCCGTCGGTGGCGCGCACATCCCAGCCCAGGCCGACCACGATTTTCGACAGGCCGGGAGCTTCCTTGCTCAGATTGACGTTACCGCCTTTTTGCAGACTGATTGCCATTTGTGATACTCCTTAAATGAAAACCGGACGTTGGTACAACTTGGTACTACAGGCGGCAGGCCGTTGTCCGTATAAAACGGCCCGCCGGATTCTTTACGCCGCAGGCAGCGCCGCGGCCTGTTCCTGCCTGCGGTGGCGCACCGAGGACCACACCGAAGCCGCGATGAACGCCACGCCGACCAGGCCGGTGAAGATTTCGGGCACGTGGTACTTCATGCTCGCCAACATGATCGCGGCCAGAATGCCGATCGCGTAGTGGGCGCCGTGCTCGAGATACAGGAACTTGTCCAGCGTGCCCTGCTTCACCAGGTAAATCGTCATCGAGCGGACGAACATCGCGCCGATCGCCAGGCCCAGCATGATGATCACGACATCGGTGGTGATGGCGAACGCGCCGATCACGCCATCGAAACTGAACGATGCATCCAGCACTTCCAGGTACAGGAAACCGCCGATACCGCCCTTCTTCACCATGTCGCCGACATTGCCGCCGCCCTCTTCTTCCTTCTCCAGGAAGCTGCTGATCGAATCGACGCCGATGTAAATCAGGATGCCCCACAAGCCCGACAACAGCACCGCCAGTTTCTGTCCCTCGCCCACCAGGCCCATACTGCCCAGCAGCACACCGATGGCGATCATCACCGACACCGATGAAATCTTGCCCAGCGAGCCGAGTTTCTTCTCGAAGTTACCCAGCCAGTGCGTTTCCTTCTCGTGGTCGAGCAGGAAGTTGAGGAACACCAGCAGCAGGAACATGCCGCCGAATGCCGCCACTTCAGCGTGGTGCGCGGTCAGGTGCTGCGAGTAGGTCTGCGGATCGTTCAGTGCCAGCGTCCACACATCGGCGATGCTGATATCCGCGGCCACCGCGACGATCACCAGCGGGAACAGCAAGCGCATGCCGAACACCGCGACGATGATGCCGACCCCGAGGAACAGCTTCTGCCAGTAATCGCTCCAGGTCTTCAGCACCGAGGCGTTGACCACCGCGTTATCGAAGGAAAGCGAGACCTCCATCGCCGCCAGAATCAGCGCCACGCCGAAGGCCGACAGTGCGCCGCCCCAACCCGCCAGCTCGTAGCCCCACCAGCCAGCGACGGCCAGACAGACGAAACTGACGAGGAATGAAATTCTGAAGTGCTTCATCGTTTCCCCTCGTGTTTAAAAATCGATGGAAGGAAGTGTAGAGAAAATTTATACTTTGAAAAATAGAAGTTAATTGAAGCTTTACTTCGGAAAAATCGAACCATGAAAAACAGCGGACTGAATTTCCGGCACCTCCACTTCTTCTGGACCGTGGCAAAGGAAGGCGGCGTCACCCGTGCCGCCGAGCGACTGGGACTGGCGGTGCAGACCATCAGCATGCAACTGGCATCGCTGGAACAATCGATCGGCAAGCAGCTGCTTGAACCGCAGGGAAGGCGCCTGGTCCCGACCGAAGCGGGCAAGCTGGCCCTCAGCTATTGCGACCAGATCTTCGCCCTGGGCGACCAGCTGCAGGACGCATTGGAAGAAGCGGAGACCGGCAAGATGCGCCTGAGCGTCGGCATCTCCGACTCGCTGCCCAAGTTGATCGCCTACCGCCTGCTGCAGGCGACGCAGAGCATGGACACGCAGGTGCGCCTGGTGTGCATGGAAGATGAATTCGAAAACCTGCTGGCCGACCTGGCGCTGGGCAAACTGGACGTGGTGCTGACCGACCGCACCGTGCGCGCCGGCGGCAGCCTGAAAGTCTTCAGCCACCTGCTGGGCGAGAGCGACATGAAACTGTTCGGCATCCCGCGGCTGGCGCGCAAGTACAAGCGCAACTTCCCGGCCAGCCTGGACAAGGCGCCCTTGCTGCTGCCCACCCGCAACAATGCCCTGCGCGGCCGCATCGACGCCTGGCTGGTCGAACGCGGCGTGCGCCCGGAGATCGTCGGCGAATTCGAAGACAACGCCATGCTCAACACCTTCGGCCGTAACGGCCTGGGCCTGTTCTTCGCCCCATCCGCGCTGGCGCAGGACATCGAGGACCAGTTCGGCGCCGTCCTGGTGGGCGACGCCCCGGAACTGCGCGAGCACTTCTACGCCATCTCCAACGCCCGCAAAATCACCCACCCGGCCATCGAAGCCATCCTCAACGCCGTGCACAGCGGCCTGTTCGCCTGAAGGGATTTTCGTTTAAGATGCAGGTTTGAACTACGGAAAACTGCCGCTCGGCCCCTATGCAAAACCTCCTGCTTGTCGTTCTCGCCCTGTTTCTGGTCGCTTTGAACGGTTTCTTCGTCGCTGCCGAATTCGGCATCGTCACCCTGCGAAAAACGCGCGTCCGCGCCATCGCCAAGACAAGAGGAATGCAGGGCCGCATACTGAGCAAGGTGCACGGCGAGCTCGATGCCTATCTGTCGGCCTGCCAGCTGGGCATCACGCTGGCTTCGCTGGGCCTGGGCTGGGTCGGCGAGCCGGCGTTTGCCGGTTTGCTGGAGCCGCTGCTGGCGTTTATCGGCATCACGTCGCCCGACCTGATCCATGGCATCGCCTTCGTGTTTGCGTTCGGCGTGATTTCCTTCCTGCACATCGTGGTGGGCGAGCTGGCGCCCAAGTCGCTGGCGATCCGCATGCCGGAAGTGATCGGCCTGTGGTCGGCGCTGCCGCTGTACGCTTTTTACTGGACCATGTATCCCTTCATCTGGGTCTTGAACGCCAGCGCCAACATGGTGCTCAGGCTGGCCGGCCTGTCCGGCAAGGGTGGTCACGACAGCCATTATTCGGTGGAAGAACTGAAGCTGATTCTGCGCACCAGCCAGCCGGGCGAGAAATTCAATCAGGACGAGCGCAATATCCTGGCCCATTCGCTGGATTTCAGCGATCTGTCGGTGTCCGACCTGATGCGTCCGATTAACGAGGTGATCAGCCTGAGCGCCAGCCGTCCGCTCAAGGACAACCTGGACGCCATGCTGCGCAACCGTTTCAGCCGCTACCCGTATTACGACAAGGATGGCGAAACGGTGCTGGGCGTGGTGCACCTGAAGGACTTGTTCTTCGCCATGCAGGCGGGCAAACAGGTGACCGACCTGAGCGCCTTCCTGCGCCCGGTCGAGACGATTTCCGCCCGCACGCCGGCGCTGGAACAGTTCCGCCGCTTCCGTGAAGGTGCGCCGCACTTCGCGCTGATCGGCGAAAAGGGCAAGCGTCCGGTCGGCTTCATCACACTGGACAATCTGCTGGGCGCCATGGTCGGCGAAATCCACGACGAATTCCGCCTCAACGAGAACGACTGGCTGAAGCAGGCCGACGGCACCCTGATCGGCAAGGCCAGCCTGCCGATCTTCTCGCTCGAACGCACGCTGGGCATCGATATCGAGAATGAAGAACTGGGCATGGAAGAGGTGGAATCGGTGGGCGGCCTGCTGATGCTGAAGCTGGGCGATATTCCCAAACAGGGGCAACGCGTCAGCTTCCGCAATTTCGACATCGTCGCCAAGAAAATGAATGGCCCGCGTATCCTGCTGGTCAAGGTCATCCCCAAGGATGACACTGAGGATAACGCCGACCAGGATTAATCGGCGCCACCGCGATGCCGCGCTGGCGGGGCGGCTGCCGAGCTTCTAGATGCCGTAGCCGGTCCAGTTGCGCATCAGGCCCAGGCCGACCGCCAGCAGCGTCGGGCCGATGAACAGGCCGACAAAGCCGAACGCCAGCACCCCGCCCATCACGCCCAGCAGCACCAGGATGAACGGCAGACTGGAGCCGCGCGAAATCAGCATCGGCTTGACCACATTGTCGACGCCGCTGATCACGAACATGCCCCAGATGAACATGAAAATGGCCCAGCCGGTATCGCCGTGGTTAAACAGCCAGATGGTGGCGCCGATCCAGATGATGGGTGGGCCGACCGGGATCAGCGAGAACAAGAACGTCGCCACCGACAGCAGCGTCACCGCCGGCACGCCGGCAATCAGGAAGCCGATCGCCGCCACCACCGCCTGCGCCAGCGCGGTGCCCAGCAAACCGTACATCACGCCGCGCACGGTGCGGCTGACGGTGTCCGCCACGCTGACGCTCTGTTCGCCGATCAGCTTGTTCATGGCCGTGGCCAGCGCCTGCAGGATGGTCTGGCCGTCGCGGTACAGGAAGAAGCTGACGAACACCGCCAGGCTGACCTGGGCCACGCCGCTGCCCAGCACCATGCCGCCGCCGAGCAGTAAGCGCCGTGCCGGTTCCAGCAGATTACGCGCGGCGGCCAGCAATTCCTCGCGGCTGTGCAGCAGCTTGGCCAGATAGCTGTAAATGGGCTCGCCGGCCAGCGGAATATCGCGCAGCCACGCCGGCGGGTCCAGCGTACCGCTGCCGATGCCGGCCTTGATCTGGTCATAGAAATCGGACGCATTATCGGCGATATTCCAGGTCACCAGCGTCAGCGGCACGATGATCAGCAAGGTCAGGCCCACGCTCATCAGCAGCGCGGCGATATTGCGGCGCTGCTTGAGCCGCGCCAGCAGACGCAGATACAGCGGCCAGCTCGAAATCGTGATCGCCGCGGCAAACAGGATGGCGGCCAGGAACGGCCGCAACACCACCAGGCAACCGATCACCAGCAGGATGACGGCGGCCAGGCGCGTAAAGGGTTGAAAGCGCTGCCGCATATCAGGACAGCAGCAGCTTGAGGTCATGCACGGTGCTGGCGGTGGGCTGGCCCGGACGCAGCAACAAACGCAGCTTGCCCTGCTTGTCGAACACATAGCTGGCGGCGGTATGGTCCATCGAATAGCTGCCCGGCTCCTTGCCCGGCACCTTGTTGTACAGCACCTTGAATTCCTTGCCGACCGCAGCGGTCTGCTCGGCCGTCCCGTACAGACCGAGGAAGCGCTTGTCGAAGGCTGGCACATACTCCGCCAGCAGTTTCTGCGTATCGCGTTCGGGATCGATGGTCACGAACAACACCTGCACCTGATCGGCCTGCGGGCCGAGCTGCTTCATCACCTCCGACATCTCGGCCATGGTGGTCGGGCAGACATCCGGGCACTGGGTATAGCCGAAGAACATGATCACCACCTTGCCCTTGAAATCGGCCATGGTGCGCGGCTGGCCGTTGTGATCGGTCAGCGCGAAATCACGGCCGAACGCAGCGCCGGTCAGATCGGTGCTTTTGAAATCCAGCTTGGTAGCCTTGTCGCCGCATCCGGCCAGCAGGGTCATGGCGATCACAGCAAAGGCGAACAGTTTTTTCATTTTGTTTTCCGATACAAGGAAATCCGGGGTCAGTTCTGCCATTGGTACATGGGCTCGTGTGCGATTGGCAGAACTGACCCCGGATTGGTTAGCGGACGTCCAGCAGTTCGACGTCGAAGATCAGGTTGGCGTTGGGCGGGATCGGGCCGGCGCCGCTTTCGCCGTAGCCTTTGCTGGCCGGGACGATCAGGGTGCGCTTGCCGCCGACTTTCATGCCTTGCACGCCTTCATCCCAGCCGGGGATGACCTGGCCGCCGCCCACCGGGAAGCTGAACGGCTCGCGGCCCACCGACGTGTCGAATTGCGCACCGTGCTGCTGCGGCGCCGTCGGCTGGTACAGCCAGCCGGTGTAGTTGACCACGGCCATGGAGCCGGCCACCGCTTCCTTGCCGCTGCCGACCACGGTGTCGATCTTTTGCAGCGCGATGGCTGGCGCGGCGGCGGTCTGCGGCACCTTGGCGCGTTCGCAGCCGGCCAGCGCCAGGGTCAGGGTCAGGCCGATGGCGCAGGAGGTAATCAGTTGTTTCATATCTTTGTCTAGTGTTGGTTGTGAGCGGCGAACATTATAATAAGCCAGCAGCAACACTATCATCTTTGACGCATCAAAGGAGGCAGTTGGTGTCCCGCGCTCTATTCCTTTCCCTCATTTTTGCCGCGCATGGTGCGGCGCTTGCGGCGGTCCCCTGCCCGGCACGGCCGGTCAAAGTGGCTTTTTACGAAACGGGCTCCTTGTATTTCGACGGCGACAAGGGCGTCGATCGCGACATTGTCGATGAACTGGCACGTCGCATCGGCTGCCGCATCGAGGCCATGGCGCCACCGCGCGCCCGCGCCTACGCAATGCTGCAGGCCGGTCAGGTCGATGTGGTGACGGCAGCCCTGCCCTATCACGAGCGCGACGCGTATGCCTACTTCATCCCCTACATGCAGCAACGCTTCGCCACCGTCATGCTGCGCGACGTGCCGCTAGCCCAAAGCACCCCGCAAGGGTTCGCGGCCGATCCGACGCTGCGCTTCGGCCGCGTGCGCGGCGTCAATTACGGCGGCCAGCGCGACCAGTGGCTCGCGCGCATGGAAGCCGGCCATCGGCTGGAACAGGGCGCCAGTCCGACCACGGCATTCCGCATGCTGGGCTCGCGCCGCTTTGCGGCCATGTTCGCCATCCCGCTGCAGTACGAGAAGGAACTGGCCGACCTGGGCCTGACCGATAAGGTACGCATCGCCGACTGGTTTCCCGAAGATAAGCCGCCGCTACGCTGCCTGGCACTGTCGCGCGCGAACTTCACCGAGGCGCAGCGCGCCGCCTGGACCGCCGCCGCGCAATCCATGCAGATCGACGGCAGCATCAAGCGCATCCTGGCGAAATACCTATCGCCGGAGGAAGCCGAGAAGGCTCAAATTTTGAAGTAGTGATCCACCAGCAGGGCCACGAACAGCAGGCCCAGGTACATGATCGACCAGGCGAACGCCTTGCGCGCGATCAGGTCGGTGTAGTGGCGGTAGATTTTCCACGCGTGATGCAGGAACACCACGTTCAGGATGATGGCGCTGACCAGGTAGATCAGCCCGCTCATGCGCACCGCGTACGGCATCAGCGTGGTGGCCGCCAGCGCGATCGAATACAGCCAGACGTGGAACTGGGTGAACTGCATGCCGTGCGTGACCGGCAGCATCGGCAGGCCGGACTTGGCGTAATCGTCGCGGCGGTACAGCGCCAGCGCCCAGAAGTGAGGCGGCGTCCAGACGAAGATGATCAGCACCAGCAGCCAGGCTTCCATCGGCACGTCGTTGGCGACGGCGGCCCAGCCCAGCGCCGGCGGCATCGCGCCCGACAGCCCGCCGATCACGATGTTCTGCGGCGTCGACGGCTTGAGGATCATGGTGTAGATGATGGCGTAACCAAGGAAGGTGATAAAGGTCAGCCACATGGTCAGCGGATTGACCAGCGTGTACAGCACCCACATGCCGGCGCCGCCGATCACCAGCGCGAACACCACGGTTTCCCACACGCTGATGTCGCCCAGCGCCATCGGCCGGCGCGCGGTGCGCGCCATGCGCGCGTCGATCTCGCGCTCGGCCAGGCAGTTGACGGCAAACGCCGCGCCGGTCAGCAGCCAGATGCCGACGGTCGAGTACAGCACCAGCCGCCAGTCCGGCAAGCCGTCCGGTGTGGCCAGGAACATGCCGATCACGGCACAAAATACCGCCAGCTGGGTCACGCGCGGTTTGGTCAACGCCCAGTACTGCGCAACGCGGCTGGACGATTTGGAAGTCATGGTCTGGGTAGTCATCAGCGAAACTTGTGTCAGTGCCGTACCGTCGACGCGGGGGGATGCGAGGCGCTCGACGCTGCCTTTTTTGCAAGGTCGTGCTGGTACTTAGCCTTGTAGTTTAACACGGTCAGCAGCAGGACGAGCAGCGCTGCCCCGGCGTTGTGCAATACCGCGATCGTCAGCGGGAAGCTGAGGAAGATGGTGGCGATGCCGGTGGCGATCTGCACGCATAACGTCATGACAATGTTGCGCGCCGTTTTGTGCAGCGCCTGGTGATCCCAGGCGCGCCAGGCGGTATAGCCGGCCGCCAGCGCCACGATCAGGCCGACATTGCGGTGGGTCCAATGGATGGCGGTCAGCGCCGAGAACGGCAAGTAATGGCCCGCGGCCGTCTTGCCCAGCTCGCGCCACAGCGTGAAGCCGTGCTCGAAATCCATGTCCGGGATCAGCTTGCCGCCGCACAGCGGAAAGTCGGTGCAGGCCAGCGTGGCGTAGTTGGTGCTGGTCCAGCCGCCCAGTGCCAGCTGCACCAGCAGCAGCAGGCCCGACACCAGCGCCAGGATGCGGATATTGCGCATGGCCGGCGGCGAGGCGCTGACCACCGAACGCACCGGCGCGATCAGCTGGTTCTGACGGCCGCCATACCAGGCCAGGATCGCCAGCAAGCCCAGGCCCAGCAACAGATGGGTGGTGACGATCACCGGCTGCAGCTTGAGGGTCACGGTCCAGGCGCCGAACGCGCCCTGCAGGCAAACGAAGAAGAACAAAAAGGTCGGCAGCCACGGCGCGTACTCGACGCGCCTGGTCCTGATCCATTGATACCAGGACTGCGCCATCATGGCCACGATCAGGATGCCGATGGTCATGGCCAGGTAGCGGTGGATCATCTCGATCCACGCCTTGAACACCGTGACCGGACCGGTCGGCATCAGGCTTTCGGCGGCGACGATCTGCTCATGCGCCAGGAAAGGATTGGCGGCGCCGTAGCAGCCCGGCCAGTCCGGGCAGCCGAGGCCGGAATCGGTCAGGCGGGTAAACGCGCCGAACACGATCAGGTCGAAGGTCAGGAACACGCTGACCCAGACCAGCTTGCGGTATTTGTTGGCGTCCGACGAGGTCCAGACGATGGATGCCGGCAGCAGCGCGATCAGCAGCGCCGTGATGGCCATTTGAGCGAGGGTCAGATGCATAACAGTCAACCTATGGCCGAAGCCTTCAACAATTTGGCGATATCCTTGTGGACCCGCTTGACCTTCTCGATGTCGCTGGACACCGCACCTTTCGGGAAGCGCATCATCAGGTTGCCCAGCGGATCGATCAGGTACACGTGATCGGACGCGCGATCGGCCACGCCGGGCTCCAGTGGCAGCCACTTCTCCAGCACCGGCGCCGGCGCGCGCAACATGCGCGTGCCGTCATTCACGCGCAGCAGCATGGTGTCCAGCGGCTGCGCGTCGGTGATCAGCCACACGCGTTCGATGCGCTCCATCTCCTTGCCCTGCATGGTGCGCAGCTGGCGCATGGCGAACAGCTGATCCTGGCACTCCTGTTGGCAATCCGATGGCCCCACCTTCAGCATAATCCATTTGCCCTTGAAATCCTCCAGCTTTGCGGGCTGGCCGTCCAAGGTGGTGCTGTGCATGGCCGGGATCGGATACTGGCGCGGATCGATCAGCGCGCCGTAATTGGTCTGTCCGCCCTTGGGCTTGATCACATAGTAGGTGAAATACGAGGCGATCAGCGGCGCGGCGCATACCGCCAGCACCGCGATCAGCTTCCAGCGGCCACGGGCAGTTTGATTATTTGGCTTTTCCACGTCTGAATCCGTTTGCTACAAAAAAGATAACCGCCATCGCCGACAGTGCATACCACTGGAAGGCATAGCCCTGATGTTTTTCCACGCCCAGCGCCGGCGCCGGCCAGTCGCGCACCATCCGCACCTCGTCGCCGGCAGGCTGGGCCGGCGCGCCCTGCTCGATCACGAACGGCTGCATGGCCAGGCCGCTGTCCTTGGCCAGCTGCAGCGGGTCGGCGTTCTGCACGATGGCGCCCGGCGCCAGCGGCGGCGCGCTGCCCAGCTCCATCACGTGGCCGGCGCTGAGGCGGGCCGTGCCCTGCAGTGTCACCAGCCCTTGCGGCGTCGCGTACGATGGCAGCTTGTCGCGCACCGCCGGATCGCGCGGCAGCCAGCCGCGCGCCACCAGCACGTGCATGGCCGATCCCGATATTTTAAACGGCATCAGTAAATAAAACCCGGCGCGGCCCTGATACGGGCGATTGTCCAGATAGATGGGCCAGCCGCGCACGAACTCGCCCGTGACCGTCACGCGGCGGAAGGCGGCGGCATCGGCCGCCAGCGGCTTGCCGTCCAACACCAGCGGCGTGGCGGCGCTGCTCTGCGCCAGCTTGGCCTGCAGGGTCAGCTTTTCCACGGCGCGGCGGGTCTGCCAGTTGCCCAGCTGTATGCCGAGCGTAACCACCAGCACGGTGGCCACGAAAGGAATCAATTTAAAGCGGAACACCATTACAATGGAACCTCGATCAAACCGCCACTCCCATCTGACATGAAATTTGTCGTCGCCATCGCGTTCATCCTGATCCTCGGCAGCCTGGGCATGGCGCTGTTCTTCCTGATGCGCGACAAGGGCCGCAGCAACAACACGGTGCGTGCGCTGGCCGTGCGGGTGGCCTTGTCCATCACCCTTTTCCTGCTGATCCTGCTGGCCTACCGCATGGGCTATATCCACCCTACCGGCATCCGAGTCTGAATCAAAACAAGATCCCTACAAAGAAAAAGCCGCAGCGGGAGCGCCCGCATGCGGCTTTCGAGCAGATGATACGCGCTTACAGCCAGTACACCACGACGTACAGGCCGAGCCAGACCACGTCCACAAAGTGCCAGTACCAGGCCGCGCCCTCGAACGCAAAGTGATGGTCGGGCGTGAAATGGCCCTTGAGCACGCGGTACAGCACCACCGACAGCATGATCGCGCCCATGGTCACGTGGAAGCCGTGGAAACCGGTCAGCATGAAGAAGGTCGAGCCGTAGATGCCCGAGGTCAGCTTCAGATTCAGCTCGGTGTAGGCGTGGTGGTATTCATACGCCTGGAAGCCCATGAAGATGGCGCCCAGCAGAATCGTCAGGAACAGGAAGATGGCCGTTTGCGCGCGGTGGCCGGCGCGCAGCGCGTGGTGGGCGATGGTCAGCGTCACACCCGAGGTCAGCAGCAGCGCGGTGTTGATGGTCGGGATGGGGAACGGCCCCATGGTGTGGAATTCCTGCACCGTGCCGGCCGGCGTGGCGCCGCCCCATGCCGGCACGAAGTCCGGCCAGATGAATTTGTGATCGAGGTCGCCCAGCCACGGCATCGAGATCGAACGCGCATAGAACAGCGCGCCGAAGAACGCGCCGAAGAACATCACCTCGGAAAAGATGAACCAGCTCATCGACCAGCGGTAGGAATGGTCGATGCGCTGGCTGTACAAGCCGCCCTCCGACTCCTTGATCGCATCGCCGAACCAGAAATACAGCACGGTGATGGTGCCGAGGATGCCGATGATGTTGGCCGCCGGCCCCCACGACACGTCGTTGACCCAGGCCGACGCCCCGATCATGGTCACCAGCATGGACAAGCCGGCCATCAGCGGCCAGCGCGAAGGCCCCGGCACGAAATAATACGGTGCTGCGGCATTTTGTGAACTCATCTTCATCTCCCTGTCTACTTATTTAGCTACGACGAATTTGACGACCGTGATCAGCAGCCCGATGAACACCGCCACCGCCAGCAAGGCCGCGATGATGATGTGGACCGGGTTCAGCCCGCGCTGGTCCTGATCGAAATCGCTCCTGCGGCGCAGGCCGACGAATGACCACAGCACGGCCTTCAGCGAATACAGAAAGCCTGGCTTTTTCCGGTCCATGTTATTGGGCCGCCGTTTTGACCAGGCCGCCGCCCACCTCGAAGAAGGTGTACGACAGCGTGATCGTTTTCACATCCCTGGGCAGTTTCGGATCGATGTAGAACACCACCGGCATCTGCCGCGCTTCGTTCGGCTTCAAGGTTTGCTGGTTGAAGCAGAAGCACTCCACCTTCTTAAAATACTGCATCGCGTTTTGCGGCGCGTAACTCGGAATCGCCTGCGCGTTCATCTCGCGCGGCTGGGTGTTGACCACCTCGTAGGTCACCGTGGTCAGCTCGCCCGGATGCACGCTCAGGCTGCTGACCGTGGGGCGGAAGCGCCACGGTCCCTGCGCATTGCCGTCGAACTCGATGGTCACGTCGCGGCTCTTGTCGACCTGGGTGTTGCCGTCCACCGCCACCGTGCCATCCTTCTGCGTCAGGATGTTCAGGCCCAGCGCCTCGCAGATCTGGCGGTAGAACGGATTCAGCGCATAGGCGAAGCCGAACATCGCCACCGCGATGACGATCAGCTTGCCCAGCAGTTGGCGGTTTTCACCCATGTCAGCTCAGCCAGATGCGCTTGACGAACACCGAGGCGAAAAAGAACACCACCAGCGCCAGCAACAGCAAGGCGGTACGCAGGTTGTTCGGCTTCTTGTGCCCGTTCATGATCACTTGAACTGCGGCGGGGTTTCAAACGTGTGGAACGGCGCCGGCGACGGCACGGTCCACTCCAGGCCCTCGGCGCCATCCCATGGCTTGGCTTCCGCCTGCTTGCCGCCGCGGATGGTCGGCAGGATCACAAAGAACAGGAAGAACACCTGCGACAGGCCGAAACCGAAGGCGCCGATCGAGGCCACCATGTTGAAGTCGGTGAACTGCGCCGAGTAGTCGGCGTAGCGGCGCGGCATGCCGGCCAGGCCCAGGAAGTGCATCGGGAAGAAGGTCACGTTGAAGGTGATCAGCGAAGCCCAGAAGTGGATCTTGCCCATGGTCTCGTTGTACATGTGGCCGGTCCATTTCGGCGACCAGTAGTAGAAACCGGCGAACAGCGCGAACAGCGAGCCGGCTACCAGCACGTAGTGGAAGTGCGCCACCACGTAGTAGGTATCCTGCAGCTGGATGTCGATCGGCGTCACCGCCAGGATCAGGCCAGTGAAGCCGCCGATGGTGAACACGAAGATGAAGCCGACCGCGAACAGCATCGGCGTCTCGAACGTCATCGAACCGCGCCACATGGTGGCGATCCAGTTGAACACCTTCACGCCGGTCGGCACCGCGATCAGCATGGTGGCGTACATGAAGAACAGCTGCGAGGTCACCGGCATGCCGGTGGTGAACATATGGTGCGCCCAGACGATGAACGACAGGATCGCGATCGAGGCGGTGGCGTACACCATCGAGGCGTAGCCGAACAGCTGCTTGCGCGCGAACGCCGGCAGGATCTGCGAGACGATGCCGAACGCCGGCAGAATCATGATGTACACCTCGGGGTGGCCGAAGAACCAGAAGATGTGCTGGTACATCACCGGGTCGCCGCCGGCGGCCGCGTTGAAGAAGCTGGTGCCGAAGTGGCGGTCGGTCAGCGTCATGGTGATGGCGCCGGCCAGCACCGGCATCACGGCGATCAGCAGGTAGGCGGTGATCAGCCAGGTCCAGCAGAACATCGGCATCTTCATCAAGGTCATGCCGGGGGCGCGCATGTTGAGGATGGTGACGATGATGTTGATCGAGCCCATGATCGACGAGGCGCCCATCAGGTGCATGGCGAAGATGGCCATGTCCATGCCCGGTCCCATCTGGGTCGACAGCGGCGCGTACAGGGTCCAGCCGGCCGCCGTGGCGCCGCCCGGCACCAGGAACGAGGTGGCCAGCAGGATCGCCGCCGGCGGCAGCAGCCAGAACGAGAAGTTGTTCATGCGCGCGAACGCCATGTCGGAGGCGCCGATCTGCAGCGGAATCATCCAGTTGGCGAAGCCGACGAAGGCCGGCATGATGGCGCCGAACACCATCACCAGGCCGTGCATGGTGGTCAGCTGGTTGAAGAATTCAGGCTGGAAGAACTGCAGGCCGGGCTTGAACAGCTCGGTGCGTATCATCAGCGCCAGCACGCCGCCGGACAGCAGCATGATGAACGAGAACCACAGGTACAGGGTGCCGATGTCCTTGTGGTTGGTGGCAAACAGCCAGCGCGCGAAGCCGTGCGGATGATCGTGGGCATGATCATGTCCGTGGTCGTGGCCGTGATCCAAAGTAGTTGTGCTCATTTGTAACGCTCCTGATTACTTACGTGCAGCCACGACTTCAGCTGGTTGAACGATGTTTTCGGCAGCCTTGTTCGACCAGCTATTGCGGGTAAAGGTGATGACGGCCGCGATATCCGTATCCGACAATTGCTTCCATGCTGGCATCTCGGCGGGATACTTCCCGCTCTTCTTGCCGTTCAGCAGAACGTGGATCTGTTCCGCCTTGGGACCATTCACCACCGGCGAACCGTCCAGCGCGGCGAAGGCGTTCGGCACGCCCTTGCCGGTCGGCTGGTGGCACACCACGCAGTTGGTGTTGTAGACTTTTTCGCCCTTGGTTTTCAGCTCGTCGATGGTCCAGGTCTTGTTCGGATCATCGGCCAGCGCGGCCATTTCCTTCTTCTTGCCGTCGACCCAGGTCTTGTACTCGGCATCGGTGACCACGCGCACCACGATCGGCATGAAGGCATGCTCCTTGCCGCACAGCTCGGAGCAATAGCCGCGGAACACGCCGGTGTGCTCGGCCTTGAACCAGGTGTCGCGCACGAAACCGGGAATCGCATCCTGCTTGACGGCGAAGGCCGGAATCGACCACGAGTGGATCACGTCATTGGCGGTGGTGATCAGGCGGATCTTGCGGTGCACCGGCACCACCACCTCGTTATCGACTTCCATCAGATAATTGTCGCCGCGCTTCTCGGTCGGCTCGAAGCCCGGTGCGCCCACCTGCGCGCGCGGGGTGGACAGGTTGGACAGGAAGGAAATGCCCTCGCCCTCGCCCTTCAGGTAATCGTAGCCCCACTTCCACTGCATGCCGGTGACCTTGATGGTGATGTCGGCATTCGAGGTATCCTTCATGCCGACCACCGTGCGGGTGGCGGGCAGCGCCATGCCGATCACGATCAGGAACGGCACGATGGTCCAGGCCACCTCGACGGCGGTGGATTCATGGAAGGTGGCCGGCTTGTGGCCCAGCGAGCGGCGATGCTTGAAGATGGAATAAAACATCACGCCGAACACGGCGATGAAGATGACCAGGCAGACGCCCATCATCCAGTTGTGCAGGCTGTACACTTCGGAAGCGATCTGGGTGGCGGGAGGTTGCAGCGTGAGTTCGCCGGCCTGAGGTCCGCCGGTGCCGCCCGTCGCGGCTGCATATGTGCCCACTGCGGTCGTGCCTGTTGCGGTGTCAGCTGCCCACGCTGGAAGACCGGCCGCCAGCAAGGCCAGCCCGAGCATCAACGCTTGAAGTCGCTTCGCATATGTCATGTTTTCCCCAACTGCCCCAAGAAATTAAAATATTTTTTAACGTCTTAACCGGCTATCGGTGAACTGAACCGGCGACGCTCCTTAAACACACCCCACCCCGGCCGCCGCAACCTTCCGCGGAACAATACCGACGCTTGATTCTGCTTAATTCAACTGCTCGTTCGTGCTCGATGTAACCTGAGTTTGCCGGAGGTCGCTGTTTTGTGGCTGGCGACGTGACATGCTGGCAAAGTTAGTGATTGATTATATAGAACAAAAACGTAGCACATCAAGAAATAAACTATTTCGCAACTGTGTTGTTGCCACGGGCTCTACGCCGCATGGCAACATGAAATCCACTACGACTGCGGCTTGCGCGGCGGATCGAAACGGATGATCGCTTCGCCCTTTGAAGTGACTTTCGGCGCCGGCCGGAACGCATGCCCGTAGATAACTTCGAAGCTCAGCCCCAGTTTGCCGTCACTGCGACGGCCGCGTTCGAGCGCGTCCAGCATGCGCTGCCAGGCCGCCTTGCCCATCATGCTGCGACGCAGCGTGGCGAGCGGATTTCCGCCCAGCGCGCGTACGTCGGCCAACAACGCTTTCGGCGTCTCGTAGGTCACGGTGATGGTTTCCATATCCAGCACCGGCGTCGAAAAGCCGGCCTCGACCAGTTGATCGCCGAAATCATGCATATCGACAAATGGCAGCACATGCTGCGCCAGATCGGCCTCGGCGAACGCCGCGCGCAGCTCGCGCAGGGTATCGGGGCCGAAGCAGGAAAACATCAGCAAACTATTGACGCGCAACACCCGGCGCCACTCGGCAAACACGCGGTCCGGCTGAGGATGCCAGTGCAGGGCCAGGTTCGACCAGACCAGATCCAGCGTATTCGGTCCCAGCGGCAACTCGGCAAAATCCGCGCACAGCAGATCGACGCCGCTCTTGGCAGGCAACAACTTGCTCAACAACTGATTCAGCGAAGATTGCCTGGCAGACGGTCCCTGGGCGGCGCGCAGCATGGCTTCGGCCCCGTCGAGGCCCAGAATCTGGGCTGCGGGATACAATTTTTGTAACAGCGGCAAATCGGCGCCTGTGCCGCAGCCGGCGTCCAAAACGCGCGAAGGCGTTATTTTAATCAATTCCAGCCGGTCGAACATGCGCGAAGATACCTCGCGGCGCAGAAAATCGGCGGCCTGCACCCGATCCGGGCGCGAAAACAGCTGACGGACGCGCTCCAGATCGATGGGCGCGCTGAGTTTGGGGGGATGAGCGGGGACTTCCATGGTAAACAGTCGTTGTAATGCGATAATGTCGGCAGTGTACATGGTAGAACGCCATCGCGATGCAAGCCGGCCGATTTTAACGGGCGAAAGCATGGCATGAATGGCAAGATAAAGCCACCGGCAACCCTGCGCGCGCTGCTGCAACGCGGCGGTGCGCGCCTGCTGCGCCACCTGCTGCCTGGCGCCTGCGCCCTGTGCGGCGGCGACAGCGACGAAGCGCTCTGCCCCGGCTGCGCCGCCCAGTTCTTCGGCGCCGCCGCCCTGCGCCCGCGCTGCCCCCGCTGCGCCAACCCCACATCGGGGTCAGAGCCGACTTTCGGACACGAGCCCGGCGCTACTCCGGGGTCAGGTCTTTCATTGCGTCACGAGCTCGACGCTGGTTCGGGGTCAGGTCCGGCATTTGGACACGGGTCCGGCAGCAGCGGCCCGCTGTGCGGCGTTTGTCTGGCCGATCCGCCGGCCTACGACCGCACGCTGGTGGCGACCGATTACGCCATGCCGGTCGATCAGTTGGTGTTGCAGTTAAAATTCGCCCATCGGCTGGCGCTGGCGCCGCTGATGGCCCGTTTGTTGCGCGATGCCGTGCTGCTGCAGCCGGACTTCACCCTGCCGGCCGTACTCTGCCCGGTGCCGCTGGGTCCGCAACGCCTGGCCGAGCGCGGCTACAACCAGGCGCTGGAGATCGCCCGGCCGCTGGCGCGCAGCATGGGCGTGCGGCTGGAAGCCAGGCTGATCAGCCGCGTACACGACACCGCCGCCCAGAGCAGCGTCGCGCCCGAGCAACGCCGGCATAACATCGCCGGCGCCTTCGCCATCCGCGACGCGGCGCTGGTGGCAGGCCGCCACATCGGCATCGTCGACGACGTGATGACCAGCGGCGGCACCCTGAATGAACTGGCGTCCGTATTGAAACGCCATGGCGCGGCGCGCGTGAGCAACCTGGTGTTTGCCCGCACGCCGCCACACTGATTTAAAGGAGAGCAAATGTTCCACGTAGTCCTGGTCCACCCGGAAATCCCGCCGAACACCGGCAACGTCATCCGCTTGTGCGCCAACACCGGCGCGCAGCTGCATCTGATCGAGCCGCTCGGCTTCCCGCTGGAAGACGCCAGGATGAAGCGTGCCGGGCTCGACTACCACGAGTACGCCCAGATGAAGGTGCACAAGGACTGGGACGCCTTCCTGGCCGCTCTGCAGCCGGACCCGGCGCGCATGTTTGCCATGACCACCCACGGCTCGTCACCGTTCGCGCAATGCAGCTTCCAGCCGGGCGACGTGTTCGTGTTCGGTTCCGAGACCAGCGGCTTGCCGGTGCCCTTGCGCGAGAGCTTCCCGCCGTCCCAGCGCATCCGCCTGCCGATGCGCCCGGACAACCGCAGCCTGAACCTGTCCAACACCGTCGCCGTGGTGGTGTTCGAGGCGTGGCGCCAGAATGGCTACGCTGGCGGCGCCTGAGCCGATGCGTTCGTCCTGGGCCTGGCCCTGCCGATGTTCGCCCGCTGAGCCTGCGGCATGCCGCCAGACGGAGCCGGCCACACCGGCAATCAGCAACACGATTGCCGCTGTTTCCAGAAGGCGCGGCGTGCGCTGCTGGTACAGGTAACCGTATAACAAGCCGAACAGGGTTTCGAACAGCAACAGCTGACCGGACAACGTCACCGGCACGCGGCGGCTGGTGACATTCCACAGCTGGTTGCCGATCACCGAGGCGCCCAGCGCCACCACCGTGACCACGCTCCAGAAATGCAGCCAGTCGCGCACCGCGCCGTCCGAGTCCGGCCCGCCCGCCCAGCCGGCAGCGCAGGCCGCCAAGCCCAGCACGACCGCCACCGCGCCGGTGGCGATGCCATACAGCCCTGACCACTCCGCTCCACTAAAATGCGGGTTGCGCTTGAGGAAGCGCGCATTGTCGACCGCGTACCAGGTCCAGCACAGCAGCGCGCCGGTCGCGCACAGCATGCCCAGCGCGGCCATCGGCCAGGCCTGCGCGCCGGCGGCGCGGGCGTGCGTGAACACGTCCACATTGATGCAAACGATGCCCGCCACCACCAGCGACAGCGGCCACGCCAGCTGCCGCAAGGGCAGCGATCCGTGGTCGCGCCGTCCCAGCAGGGTGACGCTCAAGGGCAGCAAGCCGATGATCAGCGACGCCGCCGCCACGCCAGCCAGCTGCACGCCGGTCGAGAGCAACAGGTAATACACAATGTTGCCCGCCAGCGCGTGCCGCAGCAACACCCGGCATTCCGCCCGCGTCAGCCGGCGCAGCAGGCCAGGCAGACGTGGCGCCAGCAACAGCAAGGTAATCAGCCCATAGGCCAGATAACGTCCCAGCGCCAGCTCGACCGGCGAAAACGCCGCCAGCCATTTCGGCATCACGAAAATCATGCCCCAGAACGCCCCGGCCGCCAGGCCGCACAACACGCCATACCCCATCCCTGCCTCCTTTCGAGAAGGCTTATTCTGGCGGCGCGCGGCCGCCCAGGATTGTGCGGAACTAGCGGATTTTTGTCTGATTCTGCTTGCGGTACGCCAGCGGGGTGATGTCCATGGCGCGGCGCATGGCGTGCGTCAGTGCGCTCTGGTCGGCGTAGCCGGCCTGGATCGCCAATTGCGCGATCGGCACGCTCGATTCCGCCAGTTGACGGCACACCCAGCGCAGCCGCATGGCGTTCAGCCAGGCCAGCGGCGTGGTGTCGAGCTCGTCGCGGAACACGCGGTGCAGGCTGCTGACGCTCATGCAGGCGAGCTTGGCCATGCTGTCGGTGTGCCAGGGCTGGCCCGGCTGGGCCTCGATGCGCGTCAGCGCCACCTGCAGGCGCGAGGCGGGACGGACCGGCTGCGCCGTCAGCGCTTCCAGCAACAGCGGCGTCCAGTTAGCCAGCACCTCGGGACTGGCCAGACCCTGCCGCCGCATCAGGCCGATGAAATCGACCAGCTTGGCGCTGGCCGCGCTGATGGCGGTGAAAGGCCGCTCGGCCAGCCTGGCGACAGTCTCGGCCGGCACCGTCGTCAGGTCGAAATCCAGGATCACCGACACATTCGGCTGACGCGAAAACTGCGTGTGCACCAGCCCCGGCGCGATGAACGCCGCGCGCAGCGGATGCAGCACATCGCCGCAGCCATCGATGTCCAGCGTCAGCGCGCCGCTGAGCGGCAGCACCATCTGCGCGTGGTCGTGCGCATCCGAGAACGGATCGCCATAGCTGCGCAGGTCGATTTCAGGAGAGCCCATGCCGCGCAGTGTACCGCTAAAGCCCAGCTCGTGTCCGAATGTCGGCTCTGACCCCGACTGCCGACTCCGGCGCTAGCGGGCCGTCCAGGCGGCCACGGCCGCCAGCAGGCCGGCGCCCAGCAGGCCGACGGCGATGGTGCTGCCGGCCATGATGGCGGCCGGGTTTGGGACACCGAACACTTCGGCCGTGAAGGCCAGCACCACCGCCACCAGCAGCTGCGCCGGCAGCACGAAGCGCAGGTGGCGGAAGGCCCACGGGTTGTCGCGCAGCCAGAATTTGCGCGCCACCATCAGCGGCGGGCCCCACAGCGCCAGCAGAAAGACCAGCACCGCCACCAGGATCAGCAGGATTCTCATGCCTTGAACGAGCGGACTCTGGCCAGCAGCTTGGTGGTCGAGCGGTCGTGCTCGAAGTCGATCGCCACCGCTTCGCCGCCATACGCCAGCACCGCCTGCCCCTCGGGAATGGCGTCCATCCGGTAGTCGCCGCCCTTGGCGTAGATCTCGGGACGCGCTTCCTGTACTACTTGCAGCGCAGTGTCTTCGTCGAAGTCGACCACCAAGCTGACCGATTCCAGCGCGGCCAGCACGGCCATGCGGTCGGCGCAGCTGTTGAGCGGCCGGTCGTCGCCCTTGCCTAAACGTTTAACCGAGGCGTCGGTGTTGGCCGCCACCACCAGCGCGGCGCCCAGCGCGCGGGCCTGCGCCAGGTAGGTGACATGGCCGCGGTGCAGGATGTCGAATACGCCGTTGGTCAGCACCACCGGCTTGGGCAGCGCCGCCACGCGCGCCGCCAGTTCGGCCCGGGTGCAGATCTTGTCTTCAAATTGAGGCATGGGTTCCTTATGTCTTGGGTTCGTCGTCTTCCGGTCCGGCTGCGATGCTCAGCGAGTCCAGCGCGCCGCGTCCCGGCTCGCCGCGCCCGCTGTGCAGTTTGATCTGCAGCCGCAGGCCGTTGGCCGAGTCGGCATTGCGCAGCGCCTCCTCGTACGAGATGTAGCCCTTATTATAGAGTTCATACAGCGCCTGGTCGAAGGTGCACATGCCCAGCTCGCGCGACTTGTGCATGATTTCCTTGATGGTCTGGAAGCTGCCCTTGAAGATCATCTCGGCGATCGTCGGCGTGTTCAGCAGGATTTCGATCGCGGCCTTGCGGCCCTTGCCGTCCTCGGTGCGGATCAGCCGCTGCGAGACGATGGCACGCAGATTCGACGACAAATCCATCAGCAGCTGGTTGCGCCGCTCCTCGGGGAAGAAGTTGATGATGCGGTCCATGGTCTGGTTGGCGTTGTTCGCGTGCAGCGTGCCCAGGCACAGGTGGCCGGTCTCGGCGAAGGCGATCGCGTGTTCCATGGTTTCGGTGTCGCGGATCTCGCCGATCAGGATCACGTCCGGCGCCTGGCGCAGCGTGTTCTTCAGGGCGTTGTGCCAGGACCGCGTATCGACACCGACCTCGCGGTGGGTGATCAGGCAGCCCTTGTTCTTGTGCACGTATTCGACCGGGTCTTCCACCGTGATGATGTGGCCGGCCGAATTGGCGTTGCGGTGGTCGATCATCGCCGCCAGCGTGGTCGATTTGCCGGAACCGGTGCCGCCCACCACCAGCACCAGGCCGCGCTTGCTCATGATGATGTCCTTCAGCACCTCGGGCAGTGCCAGCTTTTCCAGCGTCGGAATCTCGGAGGCGATGGTGCGGATCACCATCGCCACGTTCTGCTGCTGCACGTAGACGTTGACGCGGAAGCGGCACACTTCCGGCATCGCGATGGCAAAGTTACATTCCAGCTCAGTCTCGAACTCGCGCTGCTGCTTGTCGTTCATGATCGACAGCGCCAGTGCGCGTGTGACACTACCGGTCAGCTTCTGCTGGCTCAGCGCCTTCATCGTGCCCTGCGCCTTCATGCTGGGCGGGAAATCCGCGGAAATGAACAAATCCGAGCCGCCGCTGTGATGCATCACTTTCAGCAGCTTGTGCAGATAGGCTTGGGCTTCTTCGGGACCGAATGTGGAGGACATGGCTGGCCTTTCGGGGTTACGCTGCATTATATCGACACCATTCCGCTACAATAGCCCAAGTTGCGACACATTCATTGCATCCCAGCATCGGGTGTGTTCAAATACCTTCATGACTCTGACCGAACTGAAATACATAGTGGCCGTGGCACGGGCGAAACACTTCGGACATGCCGCCGAAGCCTGTTATGTCGCCCAGCCCACGTTGTCGGTCGCCATCAAGAAACTGGAAGACGAGCTGGGCGTTACCCTGTTTGAACGGGGCGGCGCCGAAATTTCCGTCACGCCGCTGGGCGCGCAAATCGTCGCCCAGGCCGAACGCGTGCTGGAACAGACCGCCGCCATCAAGGAATTGGCCAAGCAGAACAAGGATCCGCTGGCCGGGCCGCTGCGGCTGGGGGTGATCTACACCATCGGCCCGTACCTGCTGCCGCCGCTGGTCAAGGGCATGATCGAAAAAGTCCCGCAGATGCCGCTGATCCTGCAGGAAAACTTCACCGTCAAGCTGCTGGAAATGCTGCGCCAGGGCGAGCTCGATGCCGCCATCATGGCGCTGCCGCTGCCGGAACACGGCATGGCCATGCAGGTGCTGTACGACGAGCCGTTCGTGGTGGCCATGCCGTCGCACCACCCCTGGGTCAAGCGCCAGAGCATTCCCGCCGACGACCTCAAGACCGAGAACATGCTGTTGCTGGGTAACGGCCATTGTTTCCGCGACCAGGTGCTGGAAGTGTGTCCCGAGATGGCGCGCTTCTCTTCGCCGGGCAATGGCATGCAGCGCACGTTTGAGGGCTCGTCGCTGGAAACCATCCGTCACATGGTGGCCAGCGGCATCGGCCTGACCGTGCTGCCGCGCGCCTCGGTGCCCGACATGGACGTCAAGGATGGCATGCTGCAGTTCCGTCCGTTCGACGAGCCGGTGCCGTCGCGCCGCGTGGTCATCGTCTGGCGCAAGAGTTTCACCCGCAAGGCCGCCATCGATGCGGTGTGCGACGTGGTCGCCTCGTGCCAGCTGCCGGGCATTACCACCCTGTGCGCCGAAGCCTGAGCCGGCAACTGTGCCAGCGCGGCCAGGATTTGCGATAATCAGCGCTTTCCTGTCACCCCCTGTTGGCATATGAACAAGCTGCAGCTGTATTTCCGCCTGATCCGCCTGGACAAACCCATCGGCACCGTGCTGCTGCTGTGGCCGACCCTGATCGCCCTGTGGATCGCCTCCGACGGCGTGCCGGACTGGCGGCTGCTGCTGATCTTCACGCTCGGCACCTTCCTGATGCGCTCGGCCGGCTGCGCCATCAACGACTATGCCGACCAGGACATTGACAAATTCGTCAAACGGACCGCCCAGCGCCCCATCACCAGCGGCCGCATCAGCGGCAAGGAGGCGGTGGCGATCGCCTTGCTGCTGGCGCTGCTCGCTTTCCTGCTGATCCAGCCGCTCAACACGCTGACCAAGCAGATGTCGGTAGCCGCCCTGATCCTGGCCGGCACCTATCCGTATTTCAAGCGCTTCTTCGCGATCCCGCAGGCGTATCTCGGCATCGCCTTCGGCTTCGGCATCCCGATGGCGTTCGCGGCGGTGCAGAACCAGGTGCCGGCAGTGGCCTGGCTGCTGCTGATCGGCAACGTGTTCTGGACCCTGGCCTACGACACCGAATACGCCATGGTCGACCGCGACGACGACCTCAAGATCGGCATCAAGACCTCGGCCATCACCTTCGGCCGCTACGACGTCGCCATCATCATGCTGTGCTACCTGCTGCACCTGGCGATCCTGCTGGTGTGCGGCTGGCAGATGGGCTTGCGGCTGTGGTTCGTGGCCGGCCTGGTGGCGGCGGCCGGCATGGCCTGCTATCACTACACCCTGATCCGCAACCGCGAACGCGATCCTTGCCTGTACGCCTTCCGGCACAATAATTGGCTGGGCGGCGCGGTGTTTGCCGGTGTTGCGCTCGACTACGCCCTGCGTTGAATTCAATTGAGCGCACGCAAAACGGCATCCTGACCGATACTTACACTGGTTAGTCTCTTTCAACTGTGAACATAGACGAGGTCACCATGGATCAAACCCAAGCCAGTAACGATGCAATTTCCGACACCAAGGCCGCCGCCGGCGCCGCGCGCGACAAGCTGATGGACGGCCTGAAAAGCTCGATCAACGATGCGGAAAAGTGGCTGTCCGACGAAGCCGAGAAGGTTGCCGGCGTCACCGAAGAAACCCGCGCCCGCTTCCAGGACGCGCTGACCACCGCCAAGGGCGACCTGCGCAAGCTGGAAGACAGCATCCTGGCCCACGGCCGCCAGGCCGCCGAGACGGTCAACGTCTATGTCCAGGATAACCCATGGAAATCCGTGGGCCTGGGCGCCGCCGTCGGCATCATCCTCGGCATGCTGATCGCCCGCGACTGATTTCAGGGCCGCAGGCGAACAGGATTTCTTCGCACATGCGGTCCAAAGACATCGCCTGGATTTTCCAGATGTCTTTTCAAACGGCGCGTCGTTCAATCTGTTCGTCAATCGGTAGCGCCCGGGCGTGCGTCAGCAGATTGGTTTACATCACGCCCCTCCATCATAAAAATTCAGTCTAATCCGCCCTCGGCACGATGTGCCGCGCCCCGATCTGAGCTTAAACAAACGCTGCTATCCACGCAAAACATGCTGTTATACTAAATCTTGCCGCTACCTATACAAAAACGGGGAGACAGCAAGATGAACAGAGCAATGCGCGTGCTTGCAGCGTGTGGTGTCATGGCCGTTCTGCTGGCAGCTTGCAGCAAGCAAGACGGTCCGCCCGTTCCGCCGGAAAAGGCCAGCGCCGATGCGGCGTTTCAGAAAAGGCTGCAAGAGCAGCTGCTGGACGCCAAGCCGGGCACGGTGATCGACATCCCGGCCGGCAGCTATCATCTGACCTCCGGCCTGCAACTGCGCGCCGATGGCGTCACCATCCGCGGCGCCGGGCTCGACAAAACCATCCTCTCGTTCAAGGGTCAGGTCAGCGGACCGGAGGGTCTGCTGGTCTACGGTAACAACTTCACCATCGAAAACCTCACCATCGAGGATTCCAAGGGCGACGGCCTGAAGATCAACGATGGCGACACCATCACCGTGCGCAAGGTGCGCGTGCAGTGGACCGGCGGCCCGAAAGTCAGCAACGGCGCCTACGGCATCTATCCGGTGAAGACCAAAAACGTGCTGATCGAAGACAGCGTCGCCATCGGCGCCTCGGACGCCGGCATCTACGTCGGCCAGTCCAACGGCGTGGTGGTGCGGCGCTCGCGCGCGGAGGGCAATGTGGCCGGCATCGAGATCGAGAACACCGTCAATGCCGACGTCTACGACAACACCGCCACCAACAACACCGGCGGCATCCTGGTATTCAACATGCCCAACCTGTCGCAGCCCGGCCACAGCACGCGCGTGTACCAGAACAAGGTCGACAAGAACAACCTCGGCAACTTCGCCGCCAAGGGCACGGCCGTGGCCAGTGTGCCGGCCGGGTCGGGCATCGTCATCAACTCCAACTCCAGGGTGGAGATCTTCGACAACGACGTCAGCGACAACCAGACCGCCAACGTCATCATCTCCAGCTACCACTCGACCGGCTACTACACCGAGAAAGGCGTGGCGGCGAATTACGATCCGTATCCGAAAGCGATCTACGTCTACGGCAACCGCTTCAAGGGCGGCGGCGACGCGCCCGACGGCCTGGATCTGAAAACGCTGAAGGTGGCGATGTACGGCCTGGGCGGCCGCTTCCCCGACGTGCTGTGGGACGGCTATGTCGACAACAAGCTGATGGTCAACGGCAAGCTGCCGGACGACCAGCGCATCTGCGTGCAGGACAACGCCGAGGTGCTCAACGCCGATGGTCCCAACAAGTACAAGAACCCCAGCAAGGACAGCGCGCCGTTCCGCTGCCAGCTGGCCAGGCTGCCGCCGGTGACCATCGCCCAACTCGCCGCCCAGTCATGAGGTCGCTGTTGGGAGCGTTCTGCGCGCTGTGCCTCGCGGCCTGCACGCCAAGCCAGGCGCCGGTCAACTTCATCGCCGACGGCAATCCGGAAAAGCTCAGCGACTGGCACCTGCTGAGCGTGGGCGGCGGCCAGCTGAATCTGAACCGCGACGTGGTGCCATATGACCTGAACACGCCGCTGTTCACCGACTACGCCCACAAGCTGCGTACCATCTGGATGCCCAAGGGTCGGAGCGCCGTCTACCAGGACGACGCCAGCTTCGACTTCCCGGTCGGCACCATCATCAGCAAGACCTTTTACTATCCGCGCTCCGGCGACGGCAACGCGGTGCTGGCCAACTATGACAGCGGCAAGGACGGCGCCAGGCTCGATCTGTCCGGCGTGCGCCTGATCGAAACGCGCCTGCTGGTGCGGCGCGCCGGCGGCTGGATCGCCCTGCCCTATGTGTGGAACGCCGCGCAGACCGAGGCCGTGCTGTCGCGCACCGGCGACCAGATTCCGCTGAACGCGATTTACCAAGACAAAAGCAGCCGCCAGTTCACCTACGTGGTGCCGAACGTGAACCAGTGCGCCTCCTGCCACGTGGCGGACCTGAAATCGCGCCAGTTCCAGCCGATCGGCCTCAAGGCGCGGCATCTGAACCGCGATTACAGCCATGACGGCGTCAGTACCAACCAGCTGGAATACCTGAGCCGTATCGGCTACCTGAGCGGCGCGCCCGCTGCCACGGCCGCGCCGCGCAACGCCGACTGGCGCGACACCACGCAGCCCATCGACGCCCGCGCGCGCGCCTACCTCGACATCAACTGCGCGCACTGCCACAACGACAAGGGTGCGGCCAACACCACCGCGCTGCACCTGAACATGGGCGCGCCGGCCGACCTGCATCTGGGCCTGTGCAAGCCGCCCGTCGCGGCGGGGGCCGGCACCGGCGGGCGCGGTTACGACATCGCGCCGGGCCTGCCGGACGACTCCATCATGCTGTACCGGCTGGACTCCGCCGAACCGGGCATCATGATGCCCGAACTGGGCCGCAGCTCGGTGCACCGCGAAGGCGTGGCGCTGATCCGCACCTGGATCGCCGCCATGAAACAGGGCTGCGACCACAACAGTTAATTGGCGGCGCCCAGCTCGTCGCCGAGCTCCTTGCCGCGGGCGGCGGCCGCCTTCATGGCGGTGACGATGGCCGCCTTGACGCCACTGTCCTCCATGCTGGTCAGCGCCGCATAGGTGGTGCCGCCCTTGGAAGTGACGCGCTCGCGCAGCAGCGGCACCGGCTCGCTCGACTGCGCCGCCAGCTGCGCCGCGCCGTTGAAGGTCGCCAGCGCCAGCTGCCTGCCCTGCTCCGCGCTCAGGCCCATCTCCTCGGCGGCCTGCTGCATCGCCTCGATAAAGTAGAACACATAGGCCGGACCGCTGCCCGATACCGCCGTCACCGCGTCGATCTTCGTTTCGTCGTCCAGCCACACGGTCGGGCCGACCGCGCGCAGGATATCGTCGGCGACCTTGATCTGTTCCTGGCTGACGCCGGCCTGCGCCACCATGCCGGTGATGCCCATGCCGATCAGCGCCGGCGTATTCGGCATGCAGCGCACGATGGCGCCATAGCCGCCCAGCCAGCGCGACAGATCGGCGCTGCGGATGCCGGCCGCGATCGAGACGATCAGCGGCTGGCGCGCGCGGTCGATCAGCGGCAGCAACTGGCCGATCACCTCGTGCATGGCCTGCGGCTTCACCGCCAGCACGATCACATCGGCCGCGCCGACCGCCGCGTCGGCCGCGCCCGAAGTGCTCACGCCGTAATGCTGGTGCAGCCGCGCCAGCGCGTCCGCGTTCGGGTCCACCACGTGGATATTGGCGCCGGCGGTCAGCTTGTTGGCCAGCCCCGCGATCAGGGCGGAAGCCATATTGCCGCCGCCGATAAATGCTATCTTCATACTCAAGCCTTGTTGTAGTTGCGCGCGCCGAAAATGGCGCTGCCGACGCGCACGATGGTGGCGCCCTCGAACACCGCCGCGCGCAGGTCGGCCGACATGCCCATCGACAGCGTATCGAGCGCCAGCCCATCGGCGCGCAATTGTTCATACAAAGCGCGCAGCCGCGCGAACGGTGCGCGCTGCTGCGCGAATTCGCCGGCCGGCTCGGGGATCGCCATCAGGCCGCGCAAACGCAGGTTGGGCAGCGCGGCGACCTTGTGGGCCAGCGCCGCCACTTCATCTGGGGTGACGCCGCTCTTGCTGGCCTCCCCGCTGATATTCACTTGCAGACAGATATTCAGCGGCGCCATGCCGGCCGGGCGCTGCTCCGACAGCCGCTGGGCGATTTTTTCACGTTCGACCGTGTGCACCCAGCTGAAATGCTCGGCGATCGGCCGCGTCTTGTTGCTCTGGATCGGCCCGATGAAATGCCAGTCCAGCGCGGGCGCGCCGGCCCGCTGCACGGCGCCGATCTTGTCCAGCGCTTCCTGCAGATAGTTCTCGCCGAAGGCGCGCTGGCCGGCCGCCACCGCCTCCAGCACCGCCTCCGGCCCGAAGGTCTTGGACACGGCCAGCAGCTGCACCGATTCGGGGCTCCTGCCTGATTCTTGTGCAGTGGCAATAATAGTCGCGGTGATGGCTTGCAAGTTCTGGCGAATCGGGGACATAATCATCGAGTAAGGATCGTTATAACAGGCCACATATACAGGTCAAACCCAGCTGGGCACAGGGATTATAAATGGACATTTCCGAACTACTCGCATTCTCCGTCAAGAACAAGGCCTCGGACCTGCACCTGTCCGCCGGGCTGCCGCCGATGATACGGGTGCACGGCGACGTGCGCCGCATCAACCTGCCGCCGCTGGAGCACAAGGACGTGCACGGCATGATCTATGACATCATGAACGACGGTCAGCGCAAGGCCTACGAAGAAATGCTGGAAGTGGACTTCTCGTTCGCGATCCCGGGCCTGGCGCGCTTCCGCGTCAACGCCTACAACCAGGAACGCGGCGCCTCGGCCGTGCTGCGCACCATTCCGTCCAAGATCCTCAGCCTGGAAGACCTCAACGCGCCCAAGATCTTTGCCGAGCTGGCGCTCAAGCCGCGCGGCCTGGTGCTGGTGACCGGCCCCACCGGCTCCGGCAAATCGACCACGCTGGCGGCCATGGTCAACCACCTCAACGAAAACGAGTACGGCCACATCCTGACGATCGAAGACCCGATCGAATTCGTCCACGACTCCAAGAAATGCCTGATCAACCAGCGCGAAGTCGGGCCGCACACGCTGTCGTTCAACAACGCGCTGCGTTCGGCGCTGCGCGAAGACCCGGACTGCATCCTGGTGGGCGAGCTGCGCGATCTGGAAACCATCCGCCTGGCCTTGTCGGCGGCGGAAACCGGCCACCTGGTGTTCGGCACGCTGCACACCTCCTCGGCCGCCAAGACCATCGACCGCATCGTCGACGTATTCCCTGCTGATGAGAAGGAAATGGTGCGCGCCATGCTGTCGGAATCGCTGCAGGCGGTGATCTCGCAGACCCTGTTGAAAACCAAGGACGGCAGCGGCCGCGTCGCGGCACACGAAATCATGATCGCCACCCCGGCGATCCGCAACCTGATCCGCGAAGCGAAAGTGGCCCAGATGTACTCGGCGATCCAGACCGGCAGCAGCGTCGGCATGCAGACCCTGGACCAGAACCTGACCGACCTGGTGCGGCGCAACGTGATCAGCGCCGCCAGCGCCCGCAGCGCCGCCAAGTCGCCCGAAAACTTCCCCGGCTAAACGCCGCGGGCAAACTCCGGGGTCAGGTCTTTCATTGCGTCACGAGCTCTGCCGTAGTGAGCCCTACGGCAGAGCTCGTGACGCAATGAAAGACCTGACCCCGAATTGAAGGATTTATGATGGAACGCGATCAGGCCTCCAAATTCATGTTCGACCTGCTGCGCCTGATGGTGGCCAAGAAGGGCTCGGACTTGTTCATCACTTCCGGCTTCCCGCCGGCGATCAAGATCGACGGCAAGATGACGCCGGTCTCGGCCCAGGTGCTCACGCCCGGCCATACCAGCGACCTGGCCCGCTCGATCATGAACGACAAGCAGGCCGCCGCGTTCGAACTCACCAAGGAATCCAACTTCGCCATCAGCCCCGGCGACATCGGCCGCTTCCGCGTGTCGGCGTTTCAGCAGATGGGCTCGGTCGGCATGGTATTGCGCACCATTAACAGCGACATCCCCAAGCTCGACGAGCTCGGCCTGCCCGCGGTGCTGAAAGAGGTGATCATGGCCAAGCGCGGCCTGGTGATCATGGTCGGCGCCACCGGCTCCGGCAAGTCGACCACGCTGGCCGCCATGGTCGGTTACCGCAACGAGCACAGCTACGGCCACATCATCACCATCGAGGACCCGGTCGAATTCGTCCATCCGCACAAGAACTGCATCGTCACCCAGCGCGAGGTCGGCGTCGATACCGAGGACTGGGAAGTGGCGCTGAAAAACACGCTGCGCCAGGCGCCGGACGTGATCCAGATCGGCGAGATCCGCGACCGCCAGACCATGGACCACGCCATCGCCTTCGCCGAAACCGGCCACCTGTGCCTGGCCACCTTGCACGCCAACAGCGCCAACCAGGCGCTCGACCGCATCATCAATTTCTTCCCGGAGGAGCGCCGCCAGCAGCTGCTGATGGATTTATCGCTCAACCTGAAGGGCATGATCTCGCAGCGCCTGATTCCGAAGAAGGAATCCAAGGGTCGCGTGGTCGCCATTGAAATCATGTTAAATTCACCACTGATTTCGGACCTGATCTTCAAGGGCGAAGTCCACGAGATCAAGGAGCTGATGAAGAAATCGCGCGAACTGGGCATGCAGACCTTCGACCAGTCGCTGTTCGATCTGCATGAGGCAGACCTGATTACGTACGAAGACGCGCTGCGCAACGCCGACTCGGTCAACGATCTGCGCCTGGCCATCAAGCTGGAAGGCAAGGCCGCCAAGAACCGCGATCTGAGCGCCGGCACTGAACATTTGGGATTAATCTGATGAGCACTATCTTCGATATCACCGCCGACAGCCTGTCCGGCCAACCGGTCGACCTGGCCCAGTACAAGGGCAAGGTCCTCCTGATCGTCAACACCGCCAGCAAGTGCGGCTTCACACCGCAGTACAAGGGGCTGGAGGCGGTGTACCAGCAATTCAAGGAGCGCGGCGTGGAAGTGCTGGGCTTCCCCTGCAACCAGTTCGGCGCGCAGGAGCCGGGCGACGCCGCCGAAATCGGCGCCTTCTGCGAAAAGAACTACGGCGTCACCTTCCCCATGTTCGCCAAGGTCGACGTCAACGGCGACCACGCCCATCCGCTGTTCCAGAAGCTGAAGAAGGATGCGCCGGGCATCCTCGGCACCGAAGGCATCAAGTGGAACTTCACCAAATTCCTGATCCGCAAGGACGGTACGGTGTACAACCGCTACGCTCCAGCCACCAAGCCAGAGGAACTGATACAGGACATCGAAAAACTGCTGGCTGAATAATGTCCTGGCTGGGGAAACTGTTATCGCCGTGGCTCAGGATGGGCATGTATTCGCGCCTGTTCGTGCCGGTTTTCCTGATCATCGCGACGGTGGTCGGCATCCGCTATAGCCTGTTGCTGAAAACGGCCACCGAACACGCCGGCGCGCGCTATGCGATGGAAGCCGACGCCATGGACGCCCATCTGCGCAAAGCCCTGCTGCCGCTGCTGGCGGCGTCCGACCGCCACGCGCTGGACGCGGCGCTGTCCTCGGCCCTGCTGCTGAACGGCGACCTGAGCGCCGCCCGCCTCGATTACGCCGGCGGCCAGCTGCAGGCGCTGCGCAAGCCGCCGGCGGCGGCCGAGTATCCGCGCTGGTTCCTGCGCCTGTGCGACATCGGCGCGATCGAACGCCGCACCGCCGTCGGCGGCGCCACCCTGGCGCTGACCTTTGCGCCGACCCGCGCCATCAACCACGTGTGGCAGGAGGTGCACCAGCAGGTCATGATCTCGGCTGTCAACGTTACCGTTATCTACGTCCTGCTCGGCATCATCATTTTCGCCAACAAGCGCATGCTGCGCGACCTGGCCGACGCCACCAACCGCTTCCAGGCCGGCGACCACGACGTGCGCATGGCGGTCAGCGGCACGCTGGAAGCGCGCCTGCTGGCCAGCACCTTCAACAACATGGCGCAGCGCGTGCAGGCGCTGGTGCACAAGCTCCAGCAAAGCCAGCACGAACTCAGTTCGCAGCTGACCCGCACCCTGCTGGCGCAGCAGCAGCTGCAGGTGGAGAAGGAGCGCATCGAAGTCACGCTGGCCTCCATCGGCGACGCCGTCATCACCACCGACATCGTGGGCCGCGTCGAATCCATCAACGAGGTGGCGCAGCAGCTGACCGGCTGGGCGGAATCGCGCGCGCGCGGCATGGAGCTGCACCAGGTGTTCGTCCTGGCGAACAACTTCGGCCAGCACTCGCTGCTGAAGGCGATGAAGGCCATCTATTCCGGCGGCGAAGTGGTCAAGGTCGGCAACCAGAGCCTGCGCAGCCGCCAGGGCGAGATCAGCACCGTGGAATACACCGCCAACGCCATCCGCACCGCGCGCGGCGAGGTGCAGGGATCGGTGCTGGTGTTCCGCGACGTCACCGAGCGCCGCCAGCTGATGCAGCAGATCTCCTGGCAAAGCAATCACGACATCCTGACCGGCCTGCCCAACCGCGCCGCGCTGGCGCTGCGCTTCGAGCAGGAGGTGGCGCGCGCGCGCGAGCATAACTATCTGCTGGCCGTGTGCCTGTTCGACCTCGATCACTTCCAGCACGTGAACGAGGCGCTGGGCCAGGCGGTGGGCGACGAGATCCTCAAGCAGGCCGCCAGCCGCCTGCACGATTTTGCCGGTCAGCGGTACTACGTGGCACGCCTGGGCGGCGACGAATTCGTGCTGCTGCTGCCGGACCTGAACAGCCGCGCCGCCATCGAGCAGGCCATGGGCCAGCTGATGACGGCGCTGTCGCGCGACTACATGTGCGGCGGCCGCGCTGTGGGCATGTCGGCCAGCGTCGGCATCGCCGTGTACGCGGGCACCGACATCAGCGCCGACAGCCTGCTGCGCCACGCCGACCAGGCGCTGTACCAGGCCAAGGTCACGGGCCGCAACCGCCATCACTTCTTCGATTCCGACCTGGACGAACAGGTTCGCACCCATCACAACCGCCGCACCGAAGTGCGCAACGCGGTACGCGCCAATGAACTGGTGCTGTTCTATCAGCCCAAGCTGGACATGCGCAAGGGCCGCATCATCGGCATGGAAGCGCTGCTGCGCTGGAACCATCCGCTGCGCGGTATCATCGGGCCGATGGATTTCCTGCCCATCGTCGAACACAGCGACGTGATCGTCGATATCGGCGAATGGGTGCTGCGCGAAGCCCTGCGCCGGCTGCAATCGTGGCGCGCCGCCGATCCGCAGTGGGTGATCAGCGTGAACATCGCGGCGCGGCATTTCCAGCGTCCCGATTTCGTCGAGCGCCTGAAAGCCATCCTGGCCGAGTACCCGGAAGTGCCGCCGCATATGCTGGAACTGGAGATCCTGGAGTCGTCTGCGCTCAGCGACATCAGCCACGTGCGCGCCATCATGCAGGATTGCCAGGCGCTGGGCATCAGCTTCGCGCTCGACGATTTCGGCACCGGCTACTCATCCATGTCCTACCTGAAACGCCTGCCGGCCGACGTGCTGAAGATCGATCAGAGCTTCGTGCGCAACATGCTGGTCGACCGTGACGACCTGCACCTGGTCAGCGCGGTGATCGGCCTGGCGCGCTCCTTCGGCCTGAAGGTGATTGCGGAAGGGGTGGAAACCACGGAACACGGCGCCATGCTGATGCGCCTGGGCTGCGATCTGGTGCAGGGTTACGGCATCGCCCGCCCGATGCCGGCCGACGAAGTGCTGTCGTGGGTGGCCAGCTTCGACACGGCGCACGTGTGGCAGGCCGCGGCCAGCCTGCCGCCCATCGTCAGCCTGCACGCGGAGTCAGCGCGCGGTCTATCAACTCTATCCAATGCATGACCGGGGTGTCGGTGCCCGATTGCAGGTGGGCCGTGCAGCCGACGTTGGCCGAGACGATGGTGCTGGCGCCGGTGTCGGCCAGGCTGGCCAGCTTGCGATCGCGCAGCTGCAACGATAGCTCCGGCTGCAGCAGCGAATAGCTGCCGGCCGAGCCGCAGCACAAATGGCTGTCGGCGCACAGCACCACGTCGACGCCAACCGCGCGCAATACGCTTTCCACCTTGCCACGAATCTGCTGGCCGTGCTGCAGCGTGCACGGTGGATGGTAAGCGACACCGCCACCGCCGTAGGTACGCGCCCCGCGGGCCAGCTCAGGCTCGAATGGCGGCAGGATCTCGCTGAGATCGCGCGTCATGGCGGAAATGCGCTGCGCCTTGTCGGCGTAGGCCGCGTCGTGCGCCAGCAGATGGCCATATTCCTTGACGGTGACGCCGCAGCCGGACGCCGTCATGACGATGGCCTCCACCCGGTCCACATACGGCCACCAGGCGTCGATGTTGCGGCGCATGTCGTCCAGTCCCGCCTCCTGGTCGTTTAGGTGATAGCGCAGCGCGCCGCAGCAGCCGGCTTTCGGCGCGACGATCAGCTGTACGCCCAGCGCATCGAGCACGCGCGCTGTGGCGGCGTTGATGTTGGGCGCCATGGCCGGCTGGGCACAGCCATCCAGCAGCAGCATCTTGCGTTCATGCTCCCGCATCGGCCAATTGCCCGCGCTCCGCGACGGCGGCAGTTTGTCCTGCAAGGCCGGCGACAACAGTGGCCGGAACAGCTGCCCCGCTTTCAGCGCCGCGCCGAAGACAGCCTTGCGCGGCAAGGCCTGCTTCAACACCGCGCGCTTGAAACGCTCGCCCAGCGGACGCTGCACGCGCTGCTCCACCACCTTGCGGCCGATATCCGCCAGCCGTCCGTATTTGACGCCGGATGGACAGGTGGTTTCGCAATTGCGGCAGGTCAGGCAGCGGTCCAGATGCGTCTGCGTTTTGGCGGTGACGGGCGCGCCTTCCAGCACCTGCTTGATCAGGTAGATACGGCCACGCGGCCCATCCAGCTCATCGCCCAGCAACTGGTAGGTGGGACAGGTGGCGGTGCAGAAGCCGCAGTGCACGCAGGCGCGCAGGATGGCCTCCGCCTCGGCGCCTTCCGGCGTGTGTTTGATGAAGTCGGCGAGATTGGTTTGCATAGTCAGTACATGCGGCCTGGATTGAAGATGCCTGCGGGATCGAAGCAGCGTCTCAGCCGCTCATGGATGTTCGCCAGCGCCGGCGCCAGCGGATGGAACACACCCGCGCTCTTGTCGCCAGCGCGGTACAGCGTTGCATGCCCGCCCGCCGCCACCGTGCGGCGTATGGCCTCCGCGCTGGCGGCCGTGTCGTCTTCCGCGATCTTCAGCCAGCGCTGCGCGCCGCCCCACTCGATCAGTTGTTCGCCGCGCAGAATGATGGCGCTGGCGTGCGATGGCACGGACATCCGCCACAGGCTGCCGCCACGGAAATGCGCGTGGCTCTGGTCGCGCAACGCGGCCCAGAAGGCATCGGCGTCGGTGCCGCTCAGCGCCTGGCCGCCGAGCTTGCGCTGCGCCGCCGCCACGGCCGCCTGTGCGCCGGACAGGCGCAGCGACAGTACGTCCTGGTGCCAGCAGCTGGCCGAGATGGGCAAGGGCTGACCGGCCCATTCGTTCAACCGCGTCAGCGCCTCGATCTCGCTCATGCCGAAACGCAGGCTGGCTTCACTGACCGGCTTGGGCAGCACCTTGAGCGACACTTCCAATATCAGCCCCAGCGTGCCGAGCGAACCGGCCAGCAGCCGCGCCACATCGTAGCCGGCGACGTTTTTCATCACCTGGCCGCCGAAGCGCAGCACCTCGCCACGGCCATCCATCAGCACCGCGCCAAGCACGAAGTCGCGCACCGCGCCGGCGCTGGCGCGGCGTGGGCCGGACAGCGCACTGGCCACCACGCCGCCGATGGTCGCGCCTTCGAAACGGGGCGGCTCGAATGCCAGCATCTGGTGGTGTTGCGCCAATGCCGCCTCGATCTCCGCCAGCGGCGTGCCGCAGCGCGCGGTGATCACCAGCTCCGTCGGCTCATAAGCGATGATGCCGCTGTTGGCGCGCGTATCCAGAATCTCGCCCTGCAGCGCCTGGCCGTACCAGTCCTTGGTGCCGCCGCCGCGCAGGCGCAACGGCGCACGCGCGGCGCTGGCGGCGCGGATGCGGGCGGCGAAATCGTCGTAGGTACGCATCGTCAGAAGCGGGGCAAGTGAGCGAATGGCAGCGCGCCGCCGCTGACGCGCATCTTGCCGAATTCGGCGCAGCGGTTCAGCGTCGGAATCGCCTTGTCGGGATTGAGCAGGCCGGCCGGATCGAAACTGCGCTTGACCGCAAAGAAGGCTTCCAGCTCGGCCGGGGCAAACTGCACGCACATGGAATCGATCTTCTCGATGCCGACGCCATGCTCGCCGGTGATGGTGCCGCCGACCTCCACGCACAGCGCCAGGATCTCGGCGCCGAACGCTTCGGCGCGCTGGAACTCATCGGGGATGTTGGCGTTGAACAGAATCAGCGGATGCAGGTTGCCGTCGCCCGCGTGGAACACATTCGCGCAGCGCAGGCCATACTTGACTTCCATCGCCGCGATGCCGCTCAGCACCTGGCCCAGGCGCTTGCGCGGTATGGTGCCGTCCATGCAGTAGTAGTCGGGCGAGATGCGGCCGGCGGCCGGAAACGCGTTCTTGCGGCCCGACCAGAACTTCAGGCGCTCGGCCTCCGACCGCGACACCGCGATGGCGATCGCGCCGGCCTGTTCCAGCACTGCCGACATGCGCGCGATGTCCTCCTCCACTTCCTCGACGGTGCCGTCGGCTTCGCACAGCAGGATGGCGGCCGCGTCCGTGTCGTAGCCGGCCTTGACGAACGGCTCCACCATGCGCGACGAGGTCTGGTCCATCATCTCCAGCCCGGCCGGGATGATGCCGGCGGCGATCAGCGCGGCCACCGCGTGGCACCCCTTCACCACCTCGTCGAACGAAGCCATGATCACGCGCGCGGTGGCCGGCTTGGGCACCAGCTTCACCGTCACCTCGGTGACGATGCCCAGCATGCCCTCCGAGCCGATGAACACCGCCAGCAGATCCAGTCCCGGCGCATCGAGCGCGCCGCTGCCCAGCTCCACCACCTCGCCATCGATGGTCACCATGCGCACGCGCAGCACGTTATGCACGGTCAGGCCGTATTTCAGGCAATGCACGCCGCCCGAATTCTCCGCCACGTTGCCGCCGATGGTGCAGGCGATCTGCGACGACGGATCGGGCGCGTAATACAGTCCATATGGCGCGGCCGCCTCCGAAATCGCCAGATTGCGCACGCCCGGCTGCACCACCGCCGTGCGCGAATACGCATCCATGCGCACGATGCGGTTCAGCCGCGCGGTGGAGATGACGACGCCATCGGCAATCGGCATCGCTCCGCCGGACAGGCCGGTGCCGGCGCCGCGCGGCACAATCGGCACAGCCAGTTCGCGGCAGACCTTGAGCGCGGCGACCACCTGCGCTTCGCTGTCCGGCAGCACCACGATCATCGGCAGCTGGCGATAGGCCGCCAGGCCGTCGCATTCGTACGGCCGCGTATCCTCGGGCTCGGACAGCACCGCGCGCGGCGGCAGCACGCGCAGCAACGCGGCAGCCACTTGCGCCCGGCGGGCGGTGAGATCGCTAACAGTGTTCATGGGCAGGTAGCTAAAAACACAATCGATACGCGATTGTAAGCACAACTTGCCGCAAATACGCCACTGATTTGTTGTATTCTTCTGAACGCAGCTTTATCACTACACTGGAACAGAAATGGAACACAATTTTGAGCAGGCCTGGCTCCTGGCGCTGGAAGAACGGTTCGGCGTGCAGGCGAAGATCGGGCAGGTGGCGCTGGACAACCGTCCGCGCATGCTGATCTACTATTTCGAGGATTTCCCGGCCAAGGACATGACCACTGCCGTCACCGCCGGCCTGTCCAATGCCAGTCACCCGAACTGGGTGCATGGCAAACCTGAACTCAGCTTCTCGCTGTACACCAAGGACCCGGGCTGGGGCAGCGCCGCCGCCTACATCGCCCAGTCCTTCTTCAACGACAGTTCGTTCCATTACCAGGCGTCGTTCAAGATCGATCAACCGATGTCCCGGGACAGCGCGATGAACGCCTGCTTCGTCTACCGCCCGCCGTTCCTGAACGAAGAACAGATCAAGTTCGAGCTGCCCGACCGCACCATTTTCCTGGCCGGCCTGTTCCCCATGTACGACGAGGAGATCAGCATGTACGAAACCAAAGGCATCCAGGAATTCTGGAACACGCCCGGCTTCGATCCCTACAACCCGCGCCGCGCCAGCATCGCGCCGAAAGCCTGAACCTCATGGGCAACCGACTCTCGAAAATCGCCACCCGCACCGGCGACGGCGGCACCACCGGCCTCGGTGACGGCAGCCGCACCGACAAGGACAGCGTGCGCATCATCGCCATCGGCGACGTGGACGAACTGAATTCGCATCTGGGCCTGCTGCTGTGCGAAGACATGCCGGACGATATGCGCGACGAACTGGTCACCATCCAGCACGATCTGTTCGATCTGGGCGGAGAACTGTGCATCCCCGGCTACCAGATGATCAAGGAGGCGCATGTCGAACGTCTCGACGCATTGCTGGCCAAGTACAACGCGACCCTGCCGGCGCTGACCGAATTCATCCTGCCGGCCGGCTCGCGCGCGGCGTCGCAGGCGCACATCTGCCGCACCGTGTGCCGCCGGGCCGAGCGCAGCATCGTCACGCTGGGCAAGGCAGAGACCATCCACGAACATCCGCGCCAGTACGTGAACCGGCTTTCCGACCTGCTGTTCGTGCTGGCGCGTGTATTGAACCGCCATGCCGGCGGCAGCGACGTGCTGTGGCAGCACGAACGCAAGCGCGGTTAATCGCCGAACAACCGGGCCATGCCCATGGCCATGCTGAGACGCGACGCCGCGGCGGGATAAGCGCCCGACAGTAACGCCGCCTGCCCGGCCGTCGCCAGCTTGCGGTAGAAGCTGACCATGTCGGCCGCGCGCCAGCCGGCGCGATGGGCCAGCACCATGCCCAACTGGTCGGCTTCCGACTCCTGCATGCTCGATAGCGTCGACAGGCGGATCTGCAGCGACAGATCGCTGTCCAGCCGCGCCATCACCACCTCCAGCGGCGCCGGCGGCAGACGGTTGAGCAGCATCGCCTCGGAAAAGGTTTCGCGGTGATGTTCGGCCACCGCGTGCGCCACTTCGTGCGCCAGCAGCGTGGCCAGTTCGCCGTCGTTCAACGCCAGCCGGCGCACGAAGGCGCTGCCGACCAGGATCTTGCCGCCGGCCATGCAGAGCGCATCCACTTCGGCGTCGCTGGTGGTGTGCACTTCCCATTGCCATTGCGCCGTCTCCGGCTTGAGCTCGACAGCTGCGCGCACCAGCCGATCGGCGATGCGCTGGAGCCGCGCCAGCAGCGCGCGGTCTTCGTCGAGCTGTCCGGCGGCCGCCAGGTCGACGGTGCGGTCGATATAGCGGTCCTCCATGCGGGCATCGACCTCCTCGGCGCTGAAACGCAGTTCCTGCAGTCGGCCGGACTCCGGCACCTGCGCGCCGGCGACGGACAACAGCAGAAACGACAGCAGACCCGCCGCGAGCGGTTTCATGCCAGCCTCCGATATAAACTGTTTATATCAATATAGGCCAGCCGCCGGCGGATGCAAGGAAATCTCAGGTCGCGTTGTATCCGGGCAGCCGCACGATCTGCGCGGCGAGATAATCCAGCAGCAAGCGTGCGCGCAACGGCTGGTAGCGGCGCGTCGGCGACAGCAGGTGCAGCGGCTGCGGCTGGCCGTGCCATTGCGGCAGCACGGTGACCAGCGCGCCGCTGTCGAGCAGGTCTTGCACCAGCCACAGCGGACACAAACCAATGCCGCCGCCCGCGGCCAGGCTGTCGCGGATCGCCAGCGCATGGTTGACGCGGTAGCGGCCATGCGTGGCAATGGTTTCGCTGCGGGCGCCGCGATGCAGCGTGAGCAGATCGCCGTCGGCCAGCCAGGCGAAGCGGATGTACTCGAAATGCGTCAGGTCCTGCGGCCGCCGCGGCGTGCCCCGCTCGCGCAGGTAAGCCGGCGCGGCGACCAGCTGGCGCGGCGACACACCAGCCACACGCGCCACCGCGTCGGGTGGCAGCTCGCGCCCCTGGCGCACGGCGATGTCCACGCCCTCCTTGACCAGATCGACCATACGGTCGTCCAGTATCAGCTCGATATCGACTTGCGGATAGCGCGCGAGGAACGCCGCCAGCAGGGCGTTGAGGCGGAACTGGCCGAACGCCGCCGGCGCATTCACGCGGATCAGCCCCGCCGGGGTTTCGTTCTCGCCGCGCGCCTCCGCCACCGCGCCCTGATATTCGGACAGCACACCCAGCGCCCGCTGGTAGAAGCGGGCGCCTTGCGGCGTCGCCTGCAGGCTGGTGGTGCTGCGTTCGAGCAGGCGCACGCCCAGCTCGCGTTCCAGGGCGGCCATCAGCTTGCTGACGGTGGGCTGGGTGCTACCCTCCTCGCGCGCGACGGCGGACAAGCTGCCCAGTTCCACGGCGCGGACAAAACAGCGTAGTGCGCGAATGCTGTCCATTGCCACCTCATTCCATAATTGAATGAAGTATAGTCGGAATCGCCGTCTTCCGCGCGCAATCCGAATGACCTACCTTGTGGTTTTCACGGGAGGTTTCATGAAACGACTGACGGGCGCCGCCATGCTGGCGGCAATGATGCACACACCTTTGCATGCTGCGCAACACTGGGCCGCCAGCTGGCAGGCAAGCCCCCAAGCGGCGTGGCATGCGGAAGACTTCACGTTGCCGACCGGCGTGCCGGCGGCATTGCAACGGCAGACGGTACGCGAAACGGCGCGCATCAGCATCGGCGGGCGGCGTGTGCGCGTGGTGCTGTCCAACCGCTACGGCAGGCAGCCGCTGACCGTCGGCGAGGTCCACATCGCCGGCGCGAACGGCGCGCAAGCGATCACCTTCGGCGGCGCGCGCAGCGCCGTCATTCCGGCCGGCGCGCCACTGGTCAGCGACCCGATCGACCTGCCGCTCAAGGCGCTGGAGCTGCTGCAAGTCAGTATCTACCTGCCGCGCCATACGCCACTGTCCACCTTCCACTGGGGCGCGCAACAGACCGGCTGGATCGCGGACGGCAACCAGGCCGCGGCGGCGACGCTGGACAACCCGCAGCCACTGTCCGGCCGCGCGCTGCTGAGCGGGATCTGGGTCGAAACGATGACAACGGCGCGGACGGTGGCGGCCTTTGGCGACTCCATCACCGACGGCAACGGCTCCACGCCCGACCGCAATCGCCGCTGGCCCGACTACCTGGCGGCGCAGCTTGCGCCGGACGGCATCGCCGTGGTCAATGCCGGCATCTCGGGCGCGCGGCTGCTGGGCGACCGCATGGGCGCCAACGCCGCCTCCCGCTTCGGGCAGGACGTGCTCGCTCAGCCCGGCATGTGCGCCGTGGTGGTACTCATCGGTATCAACGACATCGGCTGGCCGCAAAGCGTGTTCGCGCCGCGCGAAGCGCCCATGACGGCGCAGCGCATGATCGACGCCTACCGCCAATTGATCGCGCAGGCGCGCACCCATGGCGTGCGCATCATCGGCGCCACGCTGCCGCCGTTCGAAGGCACGCAGATCGAAGGCTACTACACGCCGGCCAAGGACGCGCTGCGGCGGGAAATCAACCGGTGGATCAGGGAGCGCGGGGAGTTCGACGCGGTGGTCGACGTCGACGCGCTGCTGCGCGATCCCTCACACCCGGCGCGCATGCAGCAACGCTATGACAGCGGCGACCACCTGCATCCCGGCGAGGCAGGTTATCAAGCGATCGCGCTGGCGGTTCAGCCGTTGTTGACGACCAGTCGCGGTTCGTCGCTGAGGTAACGCTGTTTGATGGAAGCGGTGATGCCGGCGGCATCCAGGCCGACGCTGGACAGCAGCTTGGCCGGGTCGCCGTGGTCGATGAATTTATCCGGCAGGCCCAGCATCAGGACCGGCTTGATGACGCCTTCGGCAGCCAGCGCTTCCGCCACCGCCGAACCGGCGCCGCCCATGATGCAGCCTTCTTCCACCGTCACCAGGCAGTCGTGGTCGGCGGCCAGTTGTTTGACCAGCTCCACGTCCAGCGGTTTGACGAAGCGCATGTTGGCCACCGTGGCGTTCAGGGTCTCGCCGGCCGTCACCGACGGCGCCACCATCGAGCCGAAAGCCAGGATGGCGATCTTCTGCCCGTGGCGCTTGATTTCGCCTTTGCCGATCTCGATGCTGATCAGTTCCGGCTTGATCGCAGCGCCGACGCCCGCGCCGCGCGGATAGCGGATCGCCGCCGGACCGGGATAGTGGTAGCCGGTGGTCAGCATCTGGCGGCATTCGTTTTCGTCCGATGCGGCCATCACCACCATGTTGGGAATGCAGCGCAGGTAGGCCAGGTCGTAGTTGCCGGCGTGGGTGGCGCCGTCCGCGCCGACCAGGCCGGCGCGGTCCAGCGCGAAGGTGACGTCCAGGTTTTGCAGGGCGACGTCGTGGATCAGCTGATCGTAGGCGCGCTGGAGGAAGGTGGAATAGATCGCCACCACCGGTTTCAGGCCTTCGCAGGCCAGGCCGGCGCCGAAGGTCACCGAGTGCTGCTCGGCGATGCCGACGTCGAAGTAGCGGTCCGGGTATTCCTGATCGAAGCGCACCATGCCCGAGCCTTCGCGCATGGCGGGCGTGATGCCGACCAGTTTCTTGTCGGCCGCCGCCATGTCGCACAGCCAGTCGCCGAAGACTTCCGTGTAGGTTTTCTTGGCCGGCGTGGCGGCCGGCTTGATGCCTTCGGCCGGATTGAATTTGCCGGTGCCGTGGTAGAGGATAGGCTCGGCCTCGGCCAGCTTGTAGCCCTGGCCTTTCTTGGTCACCACGTGCAGGAACTGCGGGCCTTTCAGCTGTTTGATGTTCTGCAGCGTGGGGATCAGCGACTCCAGATCATGGCCGTCGATCGGGCCGATGTAGTTGAAACCGAATTCCTCGAACATGGTGGCCGGGACCACCATGCCTTTCGCGTGTTCTTCCAGCTTCTTGGCCAGTTCCAGCACCGGCGCCGGCAGCACCGATTTGCCGACGTTCTTGGCGGCGGCGTAGAACTGCCCCGACATCAGGCGTGCCAGGTAGCGGTTCAGCGCGCCCACCGGCGGCGAGATCGACATGTCGTTGTCGTTCAGGATCACCAGCAGGTTGACGTCGTCCTGCACGCCGGCGTTGTTGAGCGCTTCGAACGCCATGCCGGCGGTCATCGAGCCGTCGCCGATCACGGCGATGGCGTGGCGGTTGTCGCCCTTGATCTTGGCCGCCTGCGCCATGCCCAGCGCCGCCGAGATCGAGGTCGACGAGTGCGCGGTGCCGAAAGTGTCGTATTCGCTTTCGTCGCGCTTGGGGAAGCCGGAGATGCCGCCCAGCTGACGCAGAGTGTGCATGCGGTCGCGGCGGCCGGTCAGGATCTTGTGCGAATAGGTCTGGTGGCCGACGTCCCACACGATGCGGTCGTGCGGCGTGTTGAACACGTAGTGCAGCGCCACCGTCAGTTCCACCGTGCCCAGGTTGGACGACAGGTGGCCGCCGGTCTTGGAGACCGAGTCGAGCAGGTAGGCGCGCAGTTCATGCGCCAGCGGGGTCAGTTGGCTGTACGACAGTTTGCGTACATCGGCCGGGGAATTTATAGTATCGAGCAAGTTCATTTAGGCCTTCCTCTGCACGATCAGATCCGCGAGTTCGCGTAATCGCAGAGCTTTTTCTCCAAACGGCTCCAGCGCTGCATGCGCGTCGAGCCGCAATTTTTCCGCCAGTGCGCGCGACGGTTCCAGTCCCAGTATCGATACGTAGGTCGGCTTGTTGTCGGCGGCGTCCTTGCCGGCGGTCTTGCCCAGCGTGGCCGAATCGGCGGTCGCATCGAGCACGTCGTCCACCACCTGGAACGCCAGGCCGATGGCGCGCGCGTAGACGTTCAGCGCCCGCAGTTCGTTGTCGTCCAGGTCCTTGCCGGCCAGCGCGCCCAGCACCACCGAGGCGCGCAGCAACGCGCCGGTCTTCAATTGGTGCATGCGCTCCAGCTGTTCCAGCGTCAGGCTGATGCCGACGCTGTCCAGGTCAATCGCCTGGCCGCCGCACATGCCGGCCGAGCCGGACGCCTGCGCCAGCAGCCGCAGCATGGCCACCAGGCGCGCCGGCGGCACGCCGGTGTCCCCGGACAGCACCACAAAGGCCTGCGATTGCAACGCGTCGCCGACCAGCAGCGCGGTGGCTTCGTCGTAGGCCACGTGCACCGTCGGTTTGCCGCGGCGCAGTTCATCGTCGTCCATGCACGGCATGTCGTCGTGCACCAGCGAGTAGGCATGGATCATTTCCACCGCGGCGGCGGCGCGGCTCAAGGTCGCGGCTTCGGCGCCGAACAGCGCGCCGGCCGCGTACACCAGCAGCGGGCGCACGCGCTTGCCGCCGCCGAGCAGCGCATAGCGCATGGCTTCGTGCAGCTTGGTCGGGATGGTGTCGGCGGAGGGCAGGAAACCGGATAAATCGTTTTCAGATCCAGCCTGCACGGTTTTCATCCAGTCCTGGAAGGCGGCGTTCATTACTCGCCCTCCCCGGCTTCGGCGAAAGGCTTGAGCATGTCGCCTTCCAGCACCTTGACCTGGGATTCGACCTTTTCCAGCTGGGCGGCGCAGAACTTCACCAGTTCGGAGCCGCGCGCGTAGGCGGCCACCGAGGCTTCCAGCGGCAGTTGGCCGGCCTCCATTTGCGCCACCAGCTGCGCCAGTTCCGCCATCGCTTCTTCAAACGAGACGGGGGCGGCGGCGGTCGCGGCGGCGGATAAATTCTTGGGCATATTCACTCTGTTTTCTTTTGCACAACACAGCCAGCGCAGTGTAGCTTGATATTTTAGAGCAAACCATCTGTTCCGGTGGAACATTAGCAGGCTGGCACGCGGTGGACTATGGATTTTAGCGTAATCCCCCCCAAATGCAGAGGAGACGTATACAAAATACAAGCTTATGCACAAACATGGCGCAGAAATTAATGCCGGAGAGGGGTAAAAGACGGTATAATCTTCGGTTCTGTCCTAAATACCACCTCAACGCATTTGAATGCGGGTCTTTACGGATTCTGTCTCTTCTTGGTTTGAATATTGATTAAGGGGGGTTTGGATGTCCGATCTGGGTACCCACGCCAAGCTGGCGCGTCCACACGCGCAACTTCCGGTAAGCGTCTATTTTGACGAAGCGCGACTGCAGCGCGAAATGCAGCAACTCTTCAAAGCCGGTCCGCGCTACGTCGGACATGAGCTGATGGTGCCGAATATCGGCGACTTTGCCACCCTGGCCTCGGAAAACGAAGGCCGCATGCTGGTCCGCAATGCCAATGGTCTTGAACTGCTGTCCAACGTCTGCCGTCACCGCCAGGCACTGATGTTCCATGGCCGCGGCAATGCCAACAACATCGTCTGCCCGCTGCACCGCTGGACCTATGACCTCAAGGGGGAATTGATCGGCGCTCCGCACTTCCCGGAGACGCCCTGCCTCAATCTGCCCAAGACCAAACTGCAAAGCTGGAACGGCCTGCTGTTCGAGCAGAATGGCTACAACGTCATGGCGGAGCTGAACAACCTGTCGGTGACCAAAGATCTGGATTTCAGCGGCTACATGCTGGATCACGTGGAAGTCCACAACTGCGATTACAACTGGAAGACCTTCATCGAGGTCTATCTGGAAGACTATCACGTCGAGCCTTTCCACCCGGGCCTGGGCAGCTTCGTCACCTGCGACGACCTGCGCTGGGAGTTCGGCCGCGAGTACAGCGTGCAGACCGTGGGCGTGCACAAGGGCCTGCGGAAGTCCGGCTCGGAAATCTACAGGCGCTGGCAGGAACAGGTGCTGAAGTTCCGCGGCGGCGAGGCGCCCCCGTATGGCGCGATCTGGCTGACGCTCTATCCGAACATCATGGTCGAATGGTATCCGCACGTGCTGGTGGTGTCGACCCTGTGGCCGGAAGGTCCGCAGCGCACCAGGAACGTGGTGGAGTTCTACTACCCCGAGGAAATCGTACTGTTCGAGCGCGAATTCATCGAGGCCGAACGCGCCGCCTACATGGAAACCTGCATCGAGGACGATGAAATCGGCCTGCGCATGGATGCCGGCCGCAGAGCCCTGATGGCGCGTGGCGAGACGGACGGCGGTCCGTATCAGTCGCCGATGGAAGACGGCATGCAGCACTTCCACGACTGGTATCGCAACAAGATGGATTTATAAGGCTTATAGGGTTCATACCAATGCAGTCACTCTGGATGTTGTTTGCGAGTTTCATGTTTGCCGTCATGGGCGTGTGCGTGAAACTGGCCTCGGAAGAGTTCTCAACATCCGAATTGGTGCTGTACCGGGGCGTGGTCGGCGTGATCACCCTCGGTTCCATGATACTGCTGCGTGGCGAAACCTTCCGCACCCCCATGCCGGGCGCCCACGTGTGGCGCGGCCTGATCGGCGTGACTTCCCTGTGGCTGTGGTACTACTCCATCGGCCAGCTGCCGCTGGCCACCGCCATGACGCTCAACTACCTGTCGCCGATCTGGATCGCCGCCTGGCTGTTCGCCATGGGCTGGTGGCACGCCAAGAACCAGGTCAAATGGCCGCTGCTGCTGGCGGTGGGCATGAGCTTCGTCGGCGTCACCCTGCTGCTGCGGCCCGCCTTCCACGCCAACCAGCTGACGCCGGCGCTGATCGCGCTCGGTTCCAGCGTGATCACTGCCACCGCCTATATGCAGGTGCGCAAAATGGGCCTGGCCGGCGAGCCTGAAAACCGCGTGGTCTTCTATTTCACCGTGATGAACCTGGCGGCCGGCATCGTCGGCGTGTTCGTGACCGCCGGCGCCGGCGGGCCGGTGTGGCATCCGATCAAGGATCTGCGCGACGTGCTGCTGTTGCTGGGCATCGGCGTGTGCGCCACCAGCGCGCAGGTGGCCATGACCCGCGCCTATCGATTGGGCAGCACGCTGGTGGTGGCCAACCTGCAGTACACCGGCATCGTGTTTTCCAGCATCTGGGGCGTGTTCATCTTCGGCGACGTGTTCAGCTGGTACAGCTGGGCAGGCATCGGCATCATTCTGGCGTCAGGGATCGCCGCGACGTTCTACAATACGCGCAACACTGAAAAAGGTAAGGCCATCGCCAGTACCGACCCCATTGCCAGCGAAGTATAAGGAACCCACGCCATGCACACCAAGCTGATCGACGCCGTCACCCTGTCCCGACACCTGGAAGATCCGAACTGGGTCATCCTCGATTGCCGCCATGACCTGATGAATCCCAATGCGGGCTTAGACAGCTTCGCCATCGGCCATATCGCCGGCGCGCAGTTTGCCAACGTGGATACCGATCTGTCGGGCGCCAAGATCGGCGCCGACGGCAAATTCCAGGGCCGCCATCCGCTGCCGGGACGGGCCGCCTTCATCGAAACCCTGCGCGGCTGGGGCATCAGCGACGACACCCAGGTGGTGGCGTACGACGCGCACGGCGGCATGTTCGCGGCGCGCCTGTGGTGGCTGCTGCGCTGGGTCGGGCACCCGGCGGTGGCGGTGCTGGACGGCGGCCTGGTGGCCTGGCAGGCGGCCGGCCTGCCGATGGTGACGCATGCCGAGCGCCGCACGCCGGGCAGCATCGGCGAGCGCGCCTCGCTGGTCTCCACCGTCAACGCCGATGAAGTGCTGGCCAATCTGGAATCGCAGGAACGCACCGTGGTCGACGCGCGCGCGGCCGACCGCTATCGCGGCGAAAACGAAACCATCGATCCGGTCGGCGGCCATATCCCGGGCGCGAAGAACCGCTTCTTCAAGGATAACCTGACGCCCGAAGGCCGCTTCAAGGACGCCGCCCAGCTGAAGGCCGACTTCGCGCCGCTGTTCGCCGATCCGGCCAAGGCCATCATGCAGTGCGGCTCCGGCGTCACCGCCTGCCACAACCTGCTGGCCCTGGAAGTGGCCGGCCTGCCCGGCGCCGCGCTCTATCCCGGCTCCTGGAGCGAGTGGGTGGGCGACACCACCCGCCCCGTCGCTACCGGCGCTCAACCTTAACGCTCAGCGCGCGCCTTGCGGCGGCGGCCGATGGCGCCGATCAGGCCCAGGCCACCCAGCAGCATGGCATAGGTTTCCGGTTCCGGCACCGGCGTTACGCCGTCCCAGACAGCCGAGTAACCTTCGGTCGAGACGAAGCCCTTCATCGTGCCGGAGGCGTCCATCGCGCTGTCGTTGGCGAAACTGACCGAGAACTGCCCGCTCCAGCTATCATGCATGCCCATGGTGCTGCCGTCGTCGCGGACATCGAAAGTGGACCACATGTCGCGCTCCTGGGTATCGCTGCGGTCGACGCCATTGACGCTGCCGGCCACGTACAACAGCGCGTGCGCATTCGCATACTCCATCTGGTCGGCGTCGAGGTTATAGCCCATCGTGGTCTGGGTCTGCATCGAGACATTGGTACTGAACGTAACCTTGGTGTTGGCCGACAGGACGAAGCCGTTTTCGAACGGATCGGCCCCGGTGGCGTAACTGCGGTAAGCACCGTTGGCATCGAGCCCGCTGTTGGCCGTGCCCTGCGCCGACAATGCGGTGAAGCCGGCCACCGTGTTGGCGGTCGTCACGCTGGATGTCGCCGAAGACCAGTCGGTGTGGGTCTCGCCGGATAGCACGCCCTGCTGCTGTTTGGCGGTGTAGGCATACAGGGTATCGTCCTTCAGATCACCCCAGGCCAGGGTTTCGCCCAGCACATAGGCGTGCCCATAGGCGGTGAACGACATGCTGGGCGCGATGCCGTCGTTGGGATTCAGATCGGTCAACGTGATGACCAGGTTGCCGAAGGTGGCGCTGCTGCTCGCATTGGCGAACACGGGGCCGACGGCGGCAGCCAGGCAGGCCGCCGCCAGAGTGTGCATTACAAAGCGCTTCATGAATTCTCCAGAGTTGACGGTTAGACGGTACGATTGCGGCGGCGCGCCAGGCCACCCAGCAGGCCCAGGCCTCCCAGCAGCATGGCGTAAGTCTCCGGTTCCGGCACCGCCGCCATCACCGAATGACCACCTACCTGCGCATCGGCCCAGAACTGGCCCTGGCTGCTGTGATTGGTGAGGTTGCTGTAGCTGGCCGACATCACACCGGCCCAGCTATCGGTGGCGCCGCCGAGTGGACCGCCATCGAAATACTGCACACCGACGCCGTGCTGCTGCAGGTCGTCCAGCATGCTGCCATCCGCCGCCAGACCGCCGGCATACAACGACATCAGCGCCGATGCCGACTCCCCTTCGAGCGCGCCAGCGGTATAGCCGCGCGTCATGGTCGCGCTCATGGCAGCATCGACCGAGAACACCACCTTGGTGTTGGCGGACAGGACGAAGCCGCGGTTGTCGACGTTGTTAAAGGGCACGCTGGCGTAGCTGTAATAGTTGCCGTGATCGTCCAGGCCGCTGAGCGCCTTGCCCGACACACTCAGCGCGGTAAAACCGACGCCGCTGGCCGAGCCGGTGACGCTGGCCGCGGCCGAAGAAAGTCCGGTATGGGCGTTGCCGCTGACATTGGTGCTCTGCCAGGCGCCACTCTTGTCGAAGCGCTGGAGCTGATGGCCTGGATCATAGCCGCCAATGATGCCGTCCTCGGCCTCACCATGGATGTAAGCCCCGCCATCAAACTTGGTGGTATTCGGCAGGAAGGAAATGCTGGCGGCGATGCCGTCGTTGGGATCCAGATCGATCAGCGTCACCGTGACATTGCCGAAGCTGGCGGTGCTGTAAGCGTCGGCGAATACCGGCCCGGCAGCGGCGGCCAGACCGGCGACAAGTGCATAACGTGCGGCAAGTTTCATTGTTTCTCCCTCAGGTTAACAAGAAACCAAGTATGCACAGCACGACATGCTACGTCTATACAATTGCATCTTTATTATTTGTCCAAACGGTAAAAATTTTGTGACAATTCAGTTTCATGTTTTGCGCTATTTCTCCTATGAAGACTGTGACAATTTGGTGACTATTTATCACCAATAATCACGGAAAAAGTAATTTGTAAGCGTTGTATTTTTTTAACCGTGTTACAAATTTAATTGAATTTCTTTCCATTTTAATTGGTTAAGTTGCTATAGTTTTTGGCGCGACTTTCGAGCAAAAAGCATCACCAACCATCCACGGGAGAGCTTTAATGGCAAAGAACAAAGTACCGCGGCAGCGCCGTCTTACCCTGCTGCTGATGGCCGCCATGCCGCTGCTGGCGGCTATCCATCCGGCCCGCGCCGACGATGTGCGGCGTCCCTACATCGTGCAGCTGGCCGACCAGCCGGTCGCCGCCTACAGTGGCAATCTCGGCGGCATGCGCGCCACCAAGGCGGTGCCCGGCCAGCGCCTCGACCTGGCCAGCAGCGCCGCCCGCCAGTACCGCAGTTACCTCAGCACCCAGCAGGATCAGGCCAAGGCGCTGCTGCCGGCCGCGCCCATCACGCGCCAGTACCAGGTGGTGTTCAACGGCTTCGCCGCGCGCCTGACCGACGCCGAAGTGCGCGCCCTCATGGCCAGCGGCAAGGCCGTGCGCATCACGCCGGACGAGCGCCAGCACGTGGTCACCAACTACACCCCGAGCTTCCTCGGCCTGGACCAGCCCGGCGGCCTGTGGGAACAGCTGGGCGGCAAGGCGCATGCGGGCGAGGACATCATCGTCGGCGTGATCGATACCGGCATCTGGCCAGAAAACCTGTCGTATGCCGACCGCGTCGACAGCAAGGGCCAGCCGACCTTCGACCCGAGCGGCACCCTGGCCTACGGTCCGGCCCCGGCGCGCTGGAAAGGCGTGTGCCAGACCGGCGAGGGCTTTACCGCCGCCAACTGCAACAACAAGCTGATCGGCGCGCGCTACTTCGACGACGGCTTCCGCGCCAGCGGCAGCACGATCCACTGGAGCGAATTCCGCTCGCCGCGCGATTCGCTGGGCGCGCCGGCCGGCGATGGCGGCCACGGCACCCACACCTCCTCGACCGCGGCCGGCAACGGCAATGTGCCTGCGCTGGCCGGCAACGGCGACGTGCTGGGCGTGCGCAACGGCATGGCGCCGCGCGCCCGCGTGGCGATGTACAAGATCTGCTGGAGCTACAACGGCGGCATCGACACCCCCAATGGCGTCGGCAACACCTGCTACAACAGCGACAGCCTGGCGGCGATCGAGGCGGCGGTGGCCGACGGCGTCGACGTGCTGAACTACTCGATCAGCGGCGGCGCCAGCCCGCTCGATCCGGTCGAACAGGCGTTCCGTCACGCGGTGGAGGCCGGTGTGTTCGTGGCCGCGGCCGGCGGCAATTCCGGTCCCGGCAACGCGGTCGCCCACATCAGCCCGTGGATGGCGACGGTGGCCGCCACCACCCATGACAAGACCCACACCGCCACGGTCACGCTGGGCAATGGCCAGCAGTACAGCGGCGCCTCGCTGAATCCGAAAGCGATGCCGGCCACCGCCATCATCCGCGCCGAGGACGCCGTGGCGCCGGGCGCCGACCCGTCGCAGGCGGCGCTGTGCTACCGGCTGGAAGACGTGATCGCCGTGCACCCCATCGCCCAGCTCGACCCGGCCAAGGTGGCGGGCAAGATCGTCGCCTGCCACCGCGGCACCACCGCCCGCACCGACAAGGCCAACGCGGTCAAGGCCGCCGGCGGCGTCGGCATGATCCTGCTGGACGACGGCAACGGCACCGTGGTCGACATCTACAATGTGCCGACCATCCACGTCAGCCAGGCCGACGGCGACGCGATTTCCGCATACGCCGCCAACGCCGGCGCCACCGCCGCCCTCGCGGCCAGCGCGATGACGCCGATGACCGGCCCGGTGCTGGCCGACTTTTCCTCACGCGGCCCGAACATGTTCGATCCCGGCGTGCTGAAGCCGGACATGGCCGCGCCGGGCGTGGACATCCTGGCCGGCATCGCGCCCAGCCTGAGTCAGGCGCAGCATGATGCCGTCATCGCCGGCACCGCGCCGGCCTACAGCAATTCCGCCTACATGTCCGGCACCTCGATGGCGACGCCGCACGTGGCCGGCCTGGCCGCGCTGCTGAAACAGCGCCATCCGGACTGGTCGCCGGCCGCCGTCAAATCGGCGCTGATGACCAATACCCGCGGCGTGCTGCCGACCGCGCTCACCGGCGATGAGGACGGCACCCTGCCATGGGGCCAGGGCGCCGGCCTGGTGCAGCCGAACGAGGCCGCCGATCCGGGCCTGGTGTACGACGTCGCCACTGCCGATTACCAGAAATACCTGTGCGGCCTCACCGGCGAAGCCGCCGACTGCGGCGCCGGCGCGCTGAAGGGCTATGCGCTGAATCTGGCGTCGATCTCGCTGCCGGGCGTGGTCGGCAGCCAGACCGTCAGCCGCAGCGTCACCAACGTCAGCGACAAGACCGCGATTTATACCGCCAGCGCCAGCGTCCCCGGCTTCGACGTCAAGGTAACGCCGGCCACGCTGCAGCTGGAACCGGGCCAGACCCAGAGCTACAACGTCAGCCTGACGCGCACCGATGCCGAGGACGGCGTGTGGCAATTCGGCGAAGTGATGTGGAACGACAGCGAGCACAAGGTCCGCAGCCCGCTGCAGGCGCGCTACAACAGCGGCGCCGAGGCGCCGGCGCTGCTCTCGGCCACCAGCACCAGCGGCAGCCGCCAGATGGACGTGCTGACCGGCTTCGACGGCAAACTCGGTGCGGTGCGCGCCGGCATGCGCGAATACACCCGGTTGGCGCAGACCGTGACCCAGGCCGCCGCCGGCTCGCTCGATACGCTGGAAGGCATCGTCAATGCCTGCACGGCGCGCGGCGCCGGCGTCAAGGCGGTCACGCTGGGCGTGCCCCACAACGTCATGCTGGCCCGCTTCGAGCTGTCCAACCGCGACACCGATGGCGGCGAAAACGACGACCTCGACCTGGCGCTGCTGGACCAGGGCAACAACCTGATCGCCTACAGCGGCCACGAAGGCTCGAACGAAACCCTGACGCTGACCGCGCCGCCGATGGGCGTGGTCAAGGTCTGCGTGCTCGGCTACAAGCTGAAGAATGGCGCCAGCACCAACTACACCGTGTCCTACGCCATGGCGATCCCCAACGACACCAAGGGCAACGTGAAACTGGCGCTGCCGGAGGCGGTCAAGCAGGGCGGCTCGGCCAAGGTCGGCATCAGCTGGAGCGGGCTGGAACAGGGCAAGCGTTACCTGGGCGGCGTGCAGTTGCTGAACCCGGCCGGCCGCGCGGTCTCGCTGACCGAGCTGAACATCGACACGCGCGACGTCACGCCGGTGGACGCCGGCGCCACCGGCGCCCGCAAGCGCCTGATCAGCGCCAAGTAAGGAATGAAGGAAGGGCTTGGCCGCGTTCCCCGGAACGCGGCTTTTTTTGCAGTGCTATCTACCTACAGCGGAGGAATCATGTTCAAGTCTCAATCGGGTGTGCGGAAATGGGTCGCGGGCGCGGTGCTGGCGATGACGGCGATGGCGGCGGCCAGCGCGCAGGAGACGGTGACGGTGCTGGAGCAATTGAACGGCTATGTCGGTTCGGGCGGCCACAGCGATGAAGCCGCCCCGCTGAACAACACCTTCACCGGCAGTGAAAATGGCGCGCGCTTCAACAGCTGGGGCGCATTCTTCATCCCGGCGGGGCAATACAGCAAGGCCACGCTGTCGCTGACGCCGGGCTCGTACGGCAGCCTCGGGCCGGCCGTGATCGAGATGTTCGACGTCAGCGCGCCGTTGAGCACCTTCGACAATAATTTCAATCCGGGTGTGGCCGTTTTCAACGACCTCGGCAGCGGTCACAGCTACGGTTCGGCGACGTTTTATGACCAACCGCTGACGCTGACCCTGAACGCCAACGCGCTGACCGACATCAACGCCGCCAGCGGCGCCTGGTTCCTGATCGGCTTCACCAACCAGACCACCAATGCGCTGCCAGTGTTCGAGGGCGAAGGCAGCGGCATCTACATTTCCGGCGTCGGCCGCGGCGCCACCCAGTTCCAGCTCGACCTGACGCCGGCGGCCGCGGTGCCGGAACCGTCGCAATGGCTGGCCCTGAGCAGCGGCCTGCTGTTGCTGGG
>NZ_SPVG01000180.1 GCF_004614165.1 Duganella callida
GCCGCCGCCTTCCACGAAGTGCCGGCCGGCTGGGCCGACGCCAACGCCGCCGCGCCGGTGCTGCCGGCCGACTGGTGGAAGATGTACCAGGACGCCCAGCTCGACCAGCTGGAGCAGCAGCTGATCGCCAACAGCCCGGACCTGGCCAGCGCGCTGGCGCGCTACCATCAGGCGCAGGCCGCCACCGGCGTGCTGCGCGCGGCCGAGTCGCCGACCTTGAACGCCTCGCTGAACGCCCAGCGCGACCGCCAGTCGGACCTGAAGCCGCTGCGCGGCGCCACCTCGCCGGCCGAGTACAACAGCGGCACGCTGGGCTTCGATCTCGGTTACGAGGTCGACCTGTGGGGCCGCATCAGCAAGCAGGTCAGCGCCGGCGTGGCGCAGGAACAGGCCAGTTACGCCGATCTGGCCGCGGCGCGGCTGTCGCTGCAGATCCAGCTGGCCGATACCCTGCTGGCCCTGCGCGGCGCCGATGCCGACATCAGGCTGCTGCGCGAAACCGAGCAGGCGTATCAACGCCAGGCCGATCTGATCAAGCAGCGCCATGATGGCGGTTCCGCCTCCGGCCTGGACCTGGCGCGCGCCGAAAACCAGGTGGAATCGACCCGCTCGCTGCTGCGCCAGCGCATCGCCCAGCGCAGCGTGCAGGAGCATGCGATTGCCGCGCTGGTCGGCGCCAGCGCGTCCGACTTCCGGCTCGACGCCGGCGTCCAGCAGTTCGTCACGCCGGCGGTGCCGGTGGGCGTGCCGTCGTTGCTGCTGCAGCGCCGTCCCGACATCTCGGCCGCACGGCTGCGCGTGGCGGCTGCCAGCGACCAGGTCGGCGTGGCGCGCACCGCGCTGTTCCCGTCGCTGACCCTGGGCGCCTCGGCCGGCTACCAGAGCAGCGAATTCGGCCGGCTGGCCCAGGCCGGCAACCTGTTCTGGGCGGTCGGACCAACGCTGGCCGTGAGCCTGCTGGATGGCGGCCGCCGCAAGGCGCAGATCGCCAATGCCGAGGCGGTGCTGGACGAAGCCGGCCAGCGTTACCGCTCGGTGGTGCTGACTGCGTTCCAGCAGGTCGAAGACCAGCTGACCCTGCTGACCAACTACGACGAGGCGGCCAAGTCCGACCATCTGGCCGCTGACGCCGCCGGCCGCGCGCTGGACCTGGCGAAGAAGCGCTACGACCAGGGCGCGGCCAGCTATCTGGAAGTGGTAACGGCGCAGACCGCGTATTTGCAGTCGCGTCGCAGCGAACTGGACCTGACCACGCGCTACCGTCAGGCCGGCGTGCAGCTGGTCAAGGCGCTGGGTGGCGGCTGGGCGGAAAGCGCGCCGACGGCCGGCTGAGCGGCCCCTCCCCATCGGGACAGGCAGACCTGTCCCGATGGCGCTACAATGGTCGGGTCTAGTTGATAAGGAGCTGCAAAATGGGCGACAAAGCCATCAAGATCGACATCGGCCTGTCCGAGGAAAGCCGCAAGACCATCGCCGACGGCCTGTCCGGGCTGCTGGCCGACAGCTACACGCTGTACCTGATGACCCACAACTTCCACTGGAACGTCAAGGGTCCGATGTTCAATTCCCTGCACCAGATGTTCATGACCCAGTACAGCGAGCAATGGGCCGCGCTGGACCTGATCGCCGAGCGCATCCGCGCGCTGGGCTACCCGGCGCCGGGCACCTATGCCCAGTTCGTCAAGCTGGCGACCATCAAGGAAGTGGAAGGCGTGCCGGCCGCGCTGGACATGGTGCGTCACCTGGTGGCCGCCCAGGAAGCCACCGCCCGCACCGCGCGCAAGCTGCTGCCGGTGGTCGACGAAGCCAACGACCAGCCGACCGCCGACCTGCTGACCCAGCGTCTGGACGTCCACGAAAAAACCGCGTGGATGCTGCGCAGCCTGCTGGAAGAGTAAGTCAGCAGCAGACAACCGGCGGCGCGGCGCACGCTTAACTGATGACCTGTTTCAGCGACTGCGCCTCCGGCAGGGCATCACACCAAGCCGCCGGTGATCCATTCGATGTTGCGCTCCTCCTCCAGCTTCAGAGGAGCCTGCCAGTAGCGTTCCTGTAACGGCGCAGGCAGGTCATCATCCAGTTGATCACTTTGAATAACACGATTATCCGCTGCTTACGTCCACTTGGCTGCGAACAGCTGTTCCGGGTCATGCCGGTTCCGCTGCGCGCGCAAATGGGCCAGCGTGATCCAGGCGAACGGATTGTCCGAAACCAGTAAATCGTCTTCGCGCGCCGCATAATCCATCAACTTGGCAGTGGGGAATGTAATGCCCATCACTGTACCCAGCACCTCGTGGCGGAAGCCGTTCGGAGGAAACGCAAATCCCGCTACAATACGCGCCATGCATACGATCCACATCACCCAAGACCTGCTGCGCGGCGCCGCCGAGCTGGAAGCCACCGCCGACGGCCTGCTGCCGCACCGCCTGCCCGCCTGGGCGCGCGCGCAGTGCGCCGATCCGCAACTCATGATGGTGGAGGCACAGCCGTCCGGCGTGCGCCTGGCGTTCCGCAGTGCGGCCAGCACCATCGAACTGGATGCGGTGCGCACCCGGCGCCTGTACGTGGGCGCGCCGGCGCGGCCCGACGGCGTCTACGACCTGCTGGTGGACGGCCGGCTGACGGCGCAAGCCAGCATCGGCGGCGGCAAGGTGATGACCATCGACATGGCCACCGGCAAGGTGAGCACCGAGGCCGGCCCGGCCGGCACGCTGCGCTTCGACGGGCTGCCGGCCGGCGACAAGGACATCGAACTCTGGCTGCCGTATAACGAGACCACGGAACTGGTGGCGTTGCGCGCCGATGCCTCGCTGACGCCGCTGCCGGCGCGCGCCGGACGGCAATGGCTGCATTATGGCAGCTCGATCAGCCACGGCTCCGACGCGGCCAGCCCGACCACCATCTGGCCGGCGCTGGCGGCCGCGCTGGCCGGCCTGGAACTGACCAACCTGGGCCTGGGCGGCAGCGCCCTGCTCGACCCGTTCGTGGCGCGCCTGATCCGCGACACACCGGCCGACTTCATCAGCCTGAAGATCGGCATCAACCTGGTCAACACCGACCTGATGCGCCTGCGCGCGCTGGGGCCGGCGATGCATGGCTTCCTCGACACCATCCGCGAACGACACGCGCACACGCCGCTGCTGCTGATCTCGCCCATCCTGTGTCCGCTGCACGAAGACACGCCGGGGCCGACGCTGCTGGACATGACCGCGGTCGGCGACGGTCAGCTACGATTCCGCGCGGCCGGCAAGCCGGCCGAACGCGCCGCCGGCAAACTGACGCTGAACGTCATCCGCGCCGAGCTGGAGAAAATCGTGCGCCAGCGCGCCGACGCCAACCTGCACTACCTCGATGGCCGCGCGCTTTACGGCGAGGCCGACGCCGCTGCGCTACCGCTGCCGGACCTGCTGCACCCCGACGCCGCCACCCACCGCCTGATGGGCGAACGCTTCGCCACCGTGGTCAGGTCCGGCAACTGGACACGAGCACAACCGTAACTCCGGGGTCAGGTCTTCCATTGCGTCACGACCTCAACCGTAAGCAGGCTTACGGTTGAGGTCGTGACGCAATGGAAGACCTGACCCCGGAGTTAGATGGCGTTCAGCGCGGCGATGGTGGCGGGGTCCAGTTGCAGCGCGCCGGCGGCCAGATTTTCGCGCAGGTGGGCCAGCGAGGAGGTGCCGGGAATGACCAGGATGTTCGGCGCGCGTTGCAGCAGCCACGCCAGCGCCACCTGTATCGTCGTGGCCCCCAGCGCCGCCGCGGTCCGCGTCAACGCCTCCGATTGCAGCGGCGAAAAGCCACCCAGCGGAAAGAACGGCACGTAGGCGATGCCTTGCGCGGCCAGCGTGTCGATCAGCGCGTCATCGCCGCGGTGCGCCAGGTTGTACTGGTTTTGCACACAAACGATGTCGGTCAGTTGCTGCGCCTCTTTCACCTGTTCGGCGGTGACGTTGCTGAGGCCGATGTGGCGTATCAGTCCTTCCTTTTTCATGCGCAACAGCACCGACAGCGGTTCGGCCAGCGGCTGGCCGTCCGGCGCCGCCGCGCCCGGGGCGCGGTAGTTGACCACGTCCAGCACCTCCAGTCCCAGGTTGCGCAGGTTGTCGTGCACCGCCGCGCGCAGTTCCTGCGCCGATGCCGCCGGCAGCCAGGATTGATCGTCGCCACGGCGGTAGCCGATCTTGGTGACGATGGTCAGGTCGTCGCGGTAGGGATGCAGCGCTTCGCGGATGATCTGGTTGGTCACGTGCGGACCGTAGAAGTCGGAGGTGTCGATGTGGTTGACGCCCCGCTCCACCGCCTCGCGCAGCACCGCCAGTGCCGCGGCGCGGTCTTTCGGCGGGCCCCAGACGTGCGGGCCGGCCAGTTGCATGGCGCCGTAGCCGATGCGGTTAAAGACGATATCGGCATGTTTGGGCTGGTATTGCTGGTTCATGTGAGCTCCTGTGTTGGGGTGTGGAGACATGATAGGCAGGAAGCGATTGTGTGATAATCGGGTCAATCACGCACAGGCTGTACGAAATTACGCACAATGACACCGACAACTCCTTCCATGGCCGATCTGGCCACCTTCGCGCTGGTGGTGCAGCATCGCGGCTTCCGCCAGGCGGCGCGCGCCAGCGGTCAGTCGGCGTCGGCGCTGAGCGAGGCGCTGCGCCGGCTCGAAAGTCAGCTCGGCATCCGCCTGCTGCTGCGCACCACCCGCAGCGTCACGCCTACCGAGGCCGGCACGCTGCTGCTCACCCGTCTGCAGCCGGCGCTGAACGAGGTGGCCGGCGCGCTCGATGTGCTGAACGAATTGCGCGAGCGCCCGCGCGGCACGCTCAAGCTGAATGTGCCGGTCAGCGCGGCGCGCTTTTTCCTGCAAGGGCTGGTGAACCGCTTCATGCAGGCGTACCCGGAAATCGTGGTGGAGATCGTGGTGGACAATAATTTTGTCGATATCGTCGCCAGCGGCTGCGATGCCGGCATCCGCTACGGCGAGCGCATGGAGCAGGACATGATCGCCCTGCCGATCGGCCCGCGCCGCGAGCGCTTTGCGGTGGCGGCGTCGCCCGATTATCTGCGCCGGCGCGGGGTGCCGGAGCATCCGCGCGACCTGCTGCGGCATGCCTGTCTGCGCGGCCGTTTTCTCAGCGGCGCGATGACCACCTGGGAATTTGAAAAGGATGGGCAGACGCTGACGGTGGAGCCCAGCGGCCCGCTGATCGTCACGCCCACCGTGTCCGACCTGGCGATCAGCGCCGCGGTGGCCGGGCATGGCGTGATCTATCTGTTCGAGCAATGGTTACAGCCGTACCTGGAAGCGGGCCAGCTGCAGCCGGTGCTCCAGGACTGGTGGCTGAGCTTTCCCGGCCCGTTCCTGTACTACTCGGGACGGCGCCATCTGCCGGCGCCGCTGCGCGCCTTCGTCGACTTCATCAAGGCTGCCTGAGGAAGGCGTCCATCGCCTTGGTCGGGCGGCCGTCGGCACCCCAGGCGCTCAGCGCGTAGTGACTCCAGCTGCGCGCGCCCTGCGGCTCCCAGTAGATCACGCCCAGCCCTTTCCCGCCCGGCACCGCGCGCACCTTGGCCTGCACGGCCACCAGCATATCGTAAGTGTTCTGCGGCCGGTCATCCTCGCCGCCGACCTCCACCACCATCACTTCGCTGCCGTAGCGCGCCGCCATGTCGTTCAGGTTGCGTCCCAGATCATCGATGGAGGCGGTGTAGTCCGGCCGCCCCGGCAGCCAGTAAGGATAATAGGACATGCCGATCACGTCCCACTTGGCGCCATTGGCTTTGGCGTTATCGAACCAGGTGCGGAACCACTGGTTGTCGTTGCCGCGGTCCAGGTGCAGCACCACCTTGGACGACGGACTGACCGCCTTGACCGCCGCATAGCCCTGGTTGATCAGCTTTGCCAGCTGCGGCCAGTTGTCGGTGTGCCCTTCCGGGTAGATCATGCCGGTGCGGGTCTCGTTCCCGACCTGCACCCACTCGGGCGCTACGCCCGCGCTTTGCAGCGCGCGCATGACGTCATAGGTGTAGTCGTAGACGTCCTTCTGCAGCTGCGCGAAGTCGTGGCCCCGCCAGGCCGCCGGCTTGACCTGCTTTTCCGGATCGGCCCAGCTGTCGCTGTAGTGGAAATCGATCATGATGCGCATGCCCATCCGCTGCGCGCGCACCGCCATGGCGACGGTTTCGTCGCGGCTGTTATGGCCACTGCCCTTGTCCTGCGACGGGTTGACCCAGGTGCGCAAGCGGATGGTGTTGATGCCGTAGTCCTTGAGGATCCGCAGCGCATCCTGCCGCTTGCCGTCGCGGTTGCGGAACTGGTAACCGCTGGCTTCCATCTGCGGCAGCCAGCCGACGTCGGCGCCCTTGACGAAGCTCTCGGTCGTGGTACAAGCCGACAACGAGGCGGCCGTCAGCAATGCGATCAGGAGTTTTTTCATGCCTGCATGCTAGCCCAAAGGCCGGCCGTGCAGGCATGAGAAAAATGCACCAAGCTATGCGCTTTCGATATGGCCTCAGAAGCGCGCCTTGACACGCAGGCCCACGGTGCGCGGACGGATCATGTACAGATTGTCGCCCGGCTGGATGGCGATGGTGTTGGTGGTCACATCGCTGATCTTGGCGCCATTGGTCAGGTTGGTGCCGAACAGGCCGAATTCATATGGCCCGGTCTTGTAGACCACCGTCGCATTCAGGGTATTCGAGGACGGAATGCGCGAATAGCTGCCCTGAGAAGCGGCGAAGTTGGTGTACGACTCGCCGCGGTGCGCGAAGTTGGCCGACAGGTCGATCGCCTGGCTGCCCTGCAACGGGATGCTGTAATTGGCCGTCACCACGCCGGAGAATTTGGGTGAATATGGCACCCGCGCGTCGGCCGGGATGTTCTGCGCCGGAATGCCGGTGACCACCGTGTCGACCGCGTAGGCGTGGTTGTACGACGCGCTGACGCCGACCGAGGCCTGGCGCGACAGCTTGATGGCCGTTTCCAGCTCCAGCCCTTCGCTGCGGATCTTGCCGGCGTTCTGGGTGAAGTAGTAGGTGCACGGCAGCTTGTCGAACACCTGCACGTCCTTCCAGTTGATCAGGTAGGCGCTGGCGTTGAATACCACGCGACGATCCAGCAGCGTGTTTTTCGAGCCCACCTCGAAGTTCCACAAACTGTCCGGCGAGAAGGTGGACGGCGCGTTGACGCCGCAGAACGCGTAGGGCACCGGCTGATTGTTGCCACCGTAGCGGAAGCCCTTGCCGGCCGAAGTGTACACGGTGTGGTCGTCATCGATGTGATAGGCCGCCGCGAAGCGCGGATTGCCGCCGCGCGAAGTCTGGCTGCTGGTGCTGACTTCCGGCTGGGCACTGCGCGGCGCCGCCGGGGTCGAGTTGACCAGGTTGCCGAACAGGCCCGTGAACTTCAGGTCGAAATCCTGGGTGCCGCGGAACAGGCGCAGGCCGGCCGTCAGGTCCAGCTTCTCGTACACGGTGTAGGTCGCCTCGGCGAACAGCGCTGCCTCGCGTGACTTGATGTTCTGGGTGCCGGAGAAGTAATCGTCCGGCGTGAAAGCGTTGTCGTTCAGCTGCGAGTTATAGCCGGGGAAGTTGTGGGTGGCGGCGAAGCGCGCGTCGAAGCCCGGCGTCGGCTGGTCCTGGCGCAGATCGCGCTTGCCCGACTCGAAGAAGGCGCCGGCGGTCCATTTCAGCGGTCCGCCCGGCTTGGACTGGAAGCGGAATTCCTGGGCGAAGTCCTTGATCGCGTTGCCGATCACGTAGGATGAGCCGATCAGCGGCGCCTGGCCGCCGAAGATGAAGGCGGTGGCCTTGTACTGGCCCGAATTCACATACAGCGTGTCGCGGTCCAGGTAGGAAGTCGACGACACCAGCTGGGCGAAGCCGGCATCGTAATTCAGCGTCAGGTTGTACAGCTGCAGATTGTCGTTGCTGTTTTGCGGCGTCAGCGAGGTGGTGGTGTAAGGCGCCAGTCCGGAGTAGGCGTCGTTGATGCCGCCCTTGATGTTGGAGGCGGTGATGCTGGCATCGATCAGCAAGTCCGGCGACGCCTTCAGGCGCGCGGCCACCCGGCCCTGGTTGGTGGAGACGGCGTTGGCGGTGGCGCCGGTCTGCTGGTTGCGCACATAGCCCGAGTCGTTGCCGGTATAGCCGGTGACGCGCAGCGCCAGCACATCGTTCTTGACCGGCACGTTGACCGTGCCGCGCAGATTATGGTTGTCGCCGCCGAAACCGGAAGTGCGTGAGCCCACCGCTTCCACCGAGCCGAAGAAGTCGTTGAACTCGGGTTTCTGCGTAATCTGGCGCACCGTGCCGGCCATGGCGCCGGCGCCGAACAGCGTGCCCTGCGGACCTTGCAGCACTTCCACGCGCTCCAGGTCCAGCACCTTCAGATCCGGATTGGCGGATTTCAAGGTCACCGGCATCTCGTCGATGTACACCGCCACCAGCGAAGCGTCCTGCACCTCGGACGGCACGATGCCGCGCACCACCAGGCCGCGCATGGTGATGTTGTTGACGCCCGGCCCCTGCTCCTGCACCGACATGGCCGGCACCAGATTGGCGATGTCGCTCAACGTGCCCTGTCCATATCTGGTCAGGCTGTCCGGCTTGAGCACCGTGATCGCGGCCGGCACCTGCTGCACGTCGACCGCGCCGGTGCGGGTGGCGGTCACTTCGACTTTTTCGATCTTGTCGGAAGCGCTGTCCTGCGCATGCGCCACCAGCGCACCGGCCGACAGCATCAATCCCATTAAATGTTTACTCATCACCGTCCTGGTTGTTTTTATAAAATTATATAGAAGCCAAAAAATGCTGCACACGAAGATAAATGTGCTTGGTTATGAAGGCAGCGACTAAAGGGACAGGCCCCCGCCCGGCTCCGCGGGTAAGATAGCCCCCCATGAACACCCCGCTCACCACCGATCCGCACCAGCGTCTGGGCAAACCGGCCGCCGGCTGGCGCGCGCAACTGTACGCCATCATCTTCGAATCCGATACCCCAAAAGGAAGGGCCTTCGATCTGACCCTGATCGGCGCCATCCTGTTGAGCGTGCTGGTGGTGGTGCTGGCCAGCGTGCGGCCGCTGGCGCAGCAGTACGGCGGCTGGCTGGAAACCGGCGAGTGGTTTTTCACCGTGCTGTTCACCATCGAATATGTGGCGCGCCTGCTGTGCGTGCAGCGGCCGGTGGTGTATGCGCGCAGCTTCTTTGGCGTGATCGACCTGCTGTCCATCCTGCCCAGCTATGTGTCGCTGTTCATTCCGGCCGCGCACGTGGTGCTGACCGTGCGCATCCTGCGCCTGCTGCGCATCTTCCGGATACTGAAACTGACGCTGTACATCCAGGAATACAGCATGCTGGGCGACGCATTGCTGGCCAGCCGCCGCAAGATCTTCGTATTCCTGTCGGTGGTGTTTCTGATCGTGTTCCTGCTGGGGACGGTGATGTATGTGGTGGAGGGGCCGGAGAATGGCTATACCAGCATTCCAGTGGCCGTGTACTGGGCCATTTCGACCATGACCACGGTCGGCTTCGGCGACCTGGTGCCCAAGACCGACATCGGCCGCACGATCGCGTCCTTCATGATGTTGCTGGGCTGGGGCATCCTGGCGGTGCCGACCGGCATCATCAGTTCGGAAATCAGTTACCAGCGCGGCCGGCCCACGCTCAAGCTGCGCGCCTGCCCCAGCTGCGGCAGCGACGGCCACGACGACAGCGCCACCTATTGCAAGGATTGCGGCGCGGCGCTTCCGGCAACAGCCGCGGCCGACAGGTAGGCGGCGCGCGTCCGCGCCGCCTCACTGCTGCGCCAGGACGTCCCCGCGCATGCCCGGCCAGTCGGCGTAGCCGGTGGCGTCGCCGCCATACCAGTATTCCCTGGGCGCCTCGGCCAGCGGCGCGCCGTCGCGCAAGCGGCTGACCAGGTCCGGATTGGCGATGAACCGACGGCCGATGCTGAACAGGTCGGCGTCGCCGGCCGCCAGCGTCTGCTCGGCCAGCGCCAGCGTGTACTGGTTGTTGGCGATGTAGGCGCCGTGGAAGCGCGCGCGCAGCGCGCTGAAGCTGACGCCATCCGTGGCCTCACGGTTGAGCTGGGTCACGCCTTCGATGTCGTGAATGTACAGCAGGCCCAGCGCCGACAAGGCATCCACGTATGCGCCAAAGGTGGCCATGGTGTCGCTGTCGAGCGGGGTGTTGCCCGGCGCGGTGGTCAGCGGCGAGATGCGGATGCCGACACGGTCGGCGCCCCACACGTCCACCACCGCCTTGACCACTTCCAGCGGAAAGCGCAAGCGGTTTTCCAGCGAGCCGCCGTACTGGTCGGTGCGATGGTTGGTGCTGTCGCGTACGAACTGCTCCAGCAGGTAGTTGTTGGCCGAGTGCACCTCGACGCCGTCGAAGCCGGCCAGCTTGGCGTTCTCGGCCGCGCGACGGTAATCCGCGATGATGGCGGAGAGCTCGTGCGTCTCCAGCGCGCGCGGCGTGACGAAATCCTTCATGCCATCGTGCACGCGGATCTGGCCCTCGGGCTTGATGGCCGACGGCGCCACCGGCAGTGCGCCACCCGCATGCAGGTCCGGATGCGACATGCGCCCGGTGTGCCACAGCTGCAGGAAGATCTTGCCGTCGCGGCGGTGCACGGCGGCCGTGACCTGCCGCCAGGCGGCGATCTGCTCGCCGGTCCAGATGCCCGGGGTGCGCGGGTAGCCGCGCGCCTGGGCCGAGATGTTGGTGGCTTCGGTGACGATCAGGCCGGCCTCGGCGCGCTGGGCATAGTAGTCGGCCGCATAGTCCGGCGGCACGCCGGCGTCATCCGCCCGGCTGCGGGTCATGGGCGCCATGACGATACGGTTTTTCAGCTGCAGCCGGCCGATGGTCACCGGTTGCAGGACGGGGCTGTTGACGTTCTTGCTCATGATCCGCTCCTTAAACTTGTTTGACCCACACTGCCTGGGCATTGGTGAATTCGCGCAGGCCGAAGTGCGACAGCTCGCGGCCATAACCGCTTTTCTTCACGCCGCCGGTCGGGATGCGCGGATCGGTCAGCGAGAAGCCGTTGACGAACACGCCACCGGTTTCCAGCCGTCGCGCCAGACGCTGGGCGCGGGCGGTATCGCCGGTCCACAGCGCGCCGCCCAGACCGTATTCGCTGGTGTTGGCCAGAGCGATCGCCTGTTCGACGCTGTCGGCAACCGTGATCGCCGCCACCGGACCAAAGGTTTCCTCGTCAAACGCGGCCATGCCGGGCGTGACGCCGGTCAGCACCGTCGGCGCATAGAAATAGCCGGGACCATCGATTTTCCGGCCGCCCAGCAGCAGCGTGGCGCCGGCTTGCAGCGTGCGTTCGACCTGGTGGTGCAGCTCGTCACGCAGATCGGCGCGCGCCATCGGCCCGACCACGGTGGCCGGATCGGTGGGATCGCCGACCTTGATCTGGCGCGCCGCCTGCACGAACTTGCGGGTGAATGCTTCGGCGATCGGCCGTTCCAGAATGAAGCGCTTGGCGGCCAGGCAGACCTGGCCGGCGTTCTGGAAGCGCGCGTGGATCGCCGTCTTCACCGCCGCATCGATATCGGCGTCGGCCAGCACGATGAAGGCGTCGGCGCCACCCAGCTCCAGCAGGCTCTTTTTCAGCGCCTTGCCGGCGATGGCCGCCACCGCCGAACCGGCGCGCGCGCTGCCGGTCAGCGTGACGGCGGCGATGCGCGGATCTTCGATGACCTGCGCCACCACCTCATTGCCGGCGTTCAGATTGGCAAACAAGCCCTTGGGAAAACCGGCCGTCTCAAAGATCTGCTGCAGCGCATAGGCCGAGCCCATCACGTTGGGCGCATGCTTGAGCACGAAGCCGTTGCCGGAAAACATGATCGGACCGGCCGCGCGGATCACCTGCCACAGCGGGAAATTCCACGGCATCACGGCCAGGATGCTGCCGAGCGGCAGATACGAGATGTAGATCTGGTCATCGCCATCGATGGGCGCCGGTTCGTCGGCCAGCACGCCCGGACCGTTATCGGCCACCCATTCGATGCTGCTGGCGCACTTTTCCACCTCGGCGCGCGCGGCGGCCAGGGTCTTGCCCATTTCCGCCGTCATCAGGGCCGCCAGCGATTCGGCGTTCTCGCGCAGCGCTGCGGCCAGCCGGCGGTAGGCGGCGATGCGCTCGCCCACCGGCGTGGCGCGCCACAGGCGCTGGGCGGCGGCGTTATCGGCCAGCAGACGGTCGACCTGCCCGGGAGTCTGGAACGGGTAATCGGCGATCAGTGCGCCGGTGGCGGGATTGCGCGATACCGCGCCAGTGGTGTTCAGTTGCGACATATTGCCTCCGTGAGTGGTCAAGTAAGACTGCTTGACCACCACTGTAGGCAATTCATCGCAAGGCAAGAAGGCGTCTTGTTATCCTATGAGTGGCGCTCATAGTCAGAATGTTCAGGGATGTACGTGACCAGCGACAGGTCCGGCCGACCGACCGGCGTCAGCGCCATGTAGGTATAGCGGATCTGGCCGCCCGTGGGCAGGCGCAAGCTCTTGCCGCCTTCGTCGAACACGGCCACGTCGGTGTCCTGCCACCAGGCGCGGAATTCGGGACTGAGGTCGCGCAATTCCTCGATCAGACTATCGAACGGCGCCTTGTCGTCCGCCTGCGCGCGGGCCGCGCGGAAGATCGACACCATGCCGCGCGCATGCTGTTCCCAGTCGATGATCTGGCTGCGGTAGGGCTGGTGGGTGAACAGCAGACGCAGCGTGTTGCGCTCGTGCGGCCGCAGCTCGGCGTAGTCGATCAGCATGTCGACCACGGCGTCGTTCCAGACCAGGATGTCGAGCCGGGTATTGCGTACATAGGCCGGCAGGTCGATGGCGCGCACCAGCAGTTCCAGGCCGTCGCTGACCTGGCCGTTGCCGGTCACCAGCGGCGCCTCGCGCGCCGACAGCGCGAACAGGTGCGCCGACTCGGTGCCATCCAGCTTGAGCACCTTGCTGATGCGGCGCAGCGCGTCGGCCGAGGGCTGGATTTCGCGTCCCTGCTCCAGCCAGGTGTACCAGCTGACGCTGACGCCGGCCAGCATGGCCACTTCCTCGCGGCGCAGGCCGGGCGTGCGGCGCGGACCGGCCGGCAGTCCGTATTCAGCCGGCTGCAGGCGCGCGCGCCGGCTGCTGAGGAAGGCGCCCAGTTCGCGCCGCTGTTCGGGGGTGGGTCGTTTAGGCATGGGGCTGGGACGATGACTGTCGATCCGGCGGTTATAACCCATATCGGCCCCGGCCACAACCGCTGCAGCCGCCAGGACCTGGCGACTCTGCGCCACCACCGCCGCGCCCCTCGCCCACGGCGGCCACCCGCCCGGTCGAACGGGCGCCCACGTCGCCGATGGCGAACACGAGGAACACCGCGCCCTGTCCGGCCGAATTGCCGCCGCCGACCGGCACGATTGCCTCGCCCTTGCACAGCGGACAACATCGCCAGGGCCGTAACCGCGCCTGCCGCCCGAGGTCAGCGATGACAGCGGCGCACTGGCCATGCCACGCCGCCCGCTAGGGACACTCGCGCGCGCAGCTCAGGGCCCGTCCCGCAGCCGATGTTCCAGCGTGGCCAGATCGACCGCGCCCGGCAACAACTGGCCTTGAGGCAGCACCAGGGTCGGCGTGGCCCTGACGCCGAGCGCCTCACCCAGCTTGCGGTTGGCCGCCAGCGGCGGCAGGCAGACGCCGGCCTGCGGCAATTGCCCGTCGCGCATCCAGCGATCCCAGGCACCCGCCCGGTCGGGCGCGCACCAGATCAGGCGGGCCTTGCGTGCCGCATCGTCATGCTGGTCCAGCGGGAACAGAAACACGTAAATGGTGACGTCATCCAGTCTGCTCAGCGTGTCGCGCTCCAGCCGCTGGCAGTAGCGGCAGTCGGGATCGGAGAACAGGGCCAAGCGGCGCCTGCCATTGCCGTGCACCAGCTTGATCGCCTGCTGCAGCGGCAGACTGGCGAAATCGAGGTCAGCGGCGGGCCGCGGTTCGCTCGCGCCGGCCGCGCCGGCAAGGCACAGCGTTGCCGCGAGCAGGCAGCGCATGAGTACGGTGCGGAAAGGCATACGGTTCCTTGTGTCCGTGGTCAGAGCGGAACAGTATGCGTGGCGCGAACGGGCGGGTCCATCGACATTTTGTGCACGATTGCTTGGCCTCAATCGAACAGTCCAGCCGACGCGAATTCTCCTGCCGGGCGGCGAAAGCGGTAAAATGACGGGTTAATCAATGCATCATTTTTTCAGAACCAATGACCACCGTCCCGAACGAAATCAACGCCGCCGCAGTCAAGAATAGCGCTACCGAGAAGCTTACGCCCATGATGCAGCAGTATTCGCGACAATTAAAGTAAGCCTTATGGAATAAGGACGTCTGCGAATTAATGGGGACGTAGTCCCCTTATGGGTCACTTGGAAGAAATTTTGTCGCACTTCGTGGAATGCCGGCATTCCGAAGATGGAACAGTCACAGCACTCTACAGATCATAGATGGCCGTTGCAATATTTTTTATGAGACGGCTTTCTCTAACGGTCAATGACAGCGCTACGCAAGCCACCTGCGATTAAGAATTCTGCTATCGCATGATCGGTCGCTTCAGTTTGCGGGGAAGGCAGTGTTGCGAGCGCAGTGCTACCTACCCCACACATTTCACATGTTTAGCTTGCGGAGAACTTCGCTCCGTCAACTTCGATCAGCTGATCAAGCCGGATGGTCTCTCCTGTACTGAGCGTCAGGTAGTCAGCGCCGCTTCTGGCGTAGACGTCCGTGACGATGGCGTCGCGCGTTTGTACCTTTCCGTCGGTCTCGCGGAACTGGATAACTATAGATTGACGCTTTATTGCAAGAGCTTCCAGCCGGTCGTGGTAGTCGCAACTAATTGGTTGGTACATTTCGGTAGTCATAACATCGCCTTATTGCTGCTTTTCTCAAATGCCAGATCAGACTGATTTAACTTCACCACCGTCGAAACGCACTACAGAACCTGTCATCCATTTCGCCTTCTGCGAAACCATAAACGCCATTAGTTCAGCGATTTCCTCTGGCTCGCCGAAACGCCGTATGCCAGCCTGAGCCAAGAATGACTGCTTTGCCTGTTCGAGCGTTACTCCCTTCGCCGCTGCCGCCTTTTCTAACATTCCCACCCGCCTGCTCGTAATAATGGCTCCCGGCGATACACTGTTTACCTGCACCCCGTCTTCTACTCCACGTTCAGCAAATGCTTTTGCTAGCGCTTCTATCGCTGCGTTAATTGCGCCAACCGCTGCCGCCCCTGGTTTGGGATTAATTGCTGCAGTTCCAGAGACGAACACCACCGCACCTGTTGATGCTTTCAGCGCATCCCATGCATGTATCGTCAGCCGCCGTGCGCCATGAAATTTTAATTCCATGCCGGCGGCCCATTGCTCGTCCGTCATTTGGAACACGTCGATTCCTGGTACAGCACCCGCAATGTTAACCAAGGCATCTATTCGACCAAACCGCGCCATCGTTGCGCTAACGATGGTCTCCGCCGCCTTCGACGCCGATAAATCCAACTCAAGTACTAACGGCTCGGCTCCGATCGCTCTGACCTGTTCAGCAACCTCCGCCAAACGCTCTCCGTCCCGCGCGACCAGCACGACGCCCCCGAAGTCACGCGCGAACCGCAACGCAGTTGCTCTGCCAATTCCCGAACTAGCGCCCGTTACAATAGATACAGATTTCATGTTCTCTCCTGATAATTAGATCCAGTGACTAACGCTTCACTGCTTTGATGGCTTCAAAAATAATGTCGGTCACCACATCCGGTTCAGTGACTGCGGGGGTGTGGTCAACGCTGCGAGACCAAACTTGCGCCTGCATTCGCTCACTCATAAATCGCTGAGTTTCGAACGGGATCATTCGATCTTCTTCTGCGATCAAGAACCAAGAAGGAACCTTCTTCCACAGCGGGCTATCAACAGGACTCGTGATACATGCGGGAGCGATCGGCCGCTGTACCGCAGCCAGCACTGCCAGCTCATCATCCGAAGCGTTCTGAGCAAACGCTCGCGCAAACGCCCCATCTGGCAACCAAATTAGCCCGTGAATGTCTGGGGCCAACTGCGGAGACATTGGATGTGGCGGCGAGCGATAAAAAACATCAGTAACTTTTTCGCCAAGGTCGGGAGCCAACGCTGCGACATACACCAGCGCACTAACTTTGCTTGATGTGCATGCTCCTATGACGGCACCACCATACGCATGCCCAACCAGTACAACCGGACCTTTCGCTCGTTCGATAACTTGCTCGACCACGTCAACATCGTTAGAAAGCGACATCAACGGTAGCTGCGGGGCTGCGACTGCTATTCCCTTTGCACTAAGCGCACTGATCACTTTACTCCAGCTAGAACCGTCGGCCCACGCTCCATGAACCAACACTACACTAACCCCATCACCCGACATAATTTCTCCAATAAAAATAGATATACCAAACCACTTTACGCAAAGTTAAGTAACCGGTCAAGATATTTTTAATAGGCTACCCTGAGTGTAACGTCTTACCTGGCGTAATCTGATAGGTCTAACAGGACATCCAGAGCCTTAACGCAAAAAATGCCTCACAATGAATCGGCTGATCAAGCACAGAAGTGACTACGTTTTTATTCTTTGCGGCGGCGCCAATAGAAGGAGCTGCGTAGCTGAGAGAGTGTTACAGCCATTAAAGGTCGAGCTCAACATTACCACTTGGCTTCGCGCAGCAGATTAGTGCGGTCCCCATAGCAGGAGGCGAAAGTGGTTCAGGTCCATATGTGAACTGCCCCTCCAAAACATTGGTTTGGCAGCTGTGGCAGACTCCAGATCTACAAGACCATTGAGTTGGAACATTACAAGCTTCAGCTAAATCAAGAAGACTTGCGAAGCGCTCGCTCCAGCTAACGACAAGTCCGCTGCGAGCGAAAGTAACAAGCGCCCCCTCTGCTACAGCGTCGGCTGATGCATCTATTGCTTCCAAAGTAGATTTGGTGCCGGCTATTACGCTCGCGCGGGAACCGAAGGATTCGGTATGTATGCGGGAGGCGATAATACCGAGTTGACCGAGCAAGTGCTGCATTGCTGAGAGAAAGCCCGCAGGTCCGCACACGTAGAAATCTGCGTCAACGGGCAAGGCTAAAGTCCGCAACAATCTGGAATCGAACCTGCCTACAGACTGTGAGAAAGTCGGTAACCGATCAGCGTCGAGAGGTCGGGTATAAACAATGTGTGATTTTCCGCCAGGTATGCTCTTGAGAAGATCCTGTACCTCGGACTGGAATGGATGATGCTTCCCATCCCGCGCACTATGAAGCCACCAAACTTCACGCGGCTTGCCGTCGACGAGCGAATGCAACATTGAGACCATCGGCGTCACTCCAATACCCCCACTGAGCAAAACAATAGGCCGCTGACCATCCTCAAGCGTGAACTGCCCTTGGGGCGCAGACACCTCTAAAACTGCTCCAATCGTTGCCCAATGATGCAGGTACGCGCTCGCAGAGCCGTCATGCTCGCGCTTTATGCTAATCCGATATCTTCCGCTCTTCAATCCTCCTGAGATTGAATAAAACCTCGTCGCATACCTTTTCCCCGGCCCTATGAACTTTATAGCAATGTGCTGCCCAGGTTTTGGACTCGGCAATAGTGAATCGTCCAACGTTCCCAATTCGAACGATTTAACGTCGTCACTTTCCTGGTGTATCGCGATAATACGGAGCGGCCTGAAACCAACCCATTCTTTCGAATCCCTCGACTGTCTGAGCCCTGCATTGCCAGTCGTCACGCCATCACGCTGAGCATTAAGCAGCTCCCGGAACGATCCCTTCCACCCGGGACTGAGCGCAGAGATCTTCAACGCTCTCGTTAGCTTATCGATCGGACGATCATTTTTATACAGCAACCCATCAATTTCGGTCACGGTCATTTGTTCATTTCCAGACGCAATTTTCACGATCGCATCCCCTTCACCTATCTCTCCTTCATGCACCACACGCATGTAAAAGCCGGGTTTGCCGTGCGCGACCAATAGACCTGCCAGCCCAGGGCTATTCAGGCGCATCCCGAGTTTGAAGCAGGTAACGCGCGGCTGAGAAACCTCGAAGACGGCGGTGCCAATCTGGTACCGATCACCTATGCACACTTCATCGTCCGCCAAACCCTCGACCGTCAAATTTTCGCCAAATTGGCCATACTCAAATCCGTCTCGTTTAAGGATCCGGTTCCAATACTCGTATGAAGCCATCTGGTAGACCAAGACTGCTCGAACTTCTCCACCATGGCCTACAAAGTCCGCCACTCCATCCCCTTCTAAGCCGAGCCGAGACGCCCATACTCGTCCTTTTCTAGATGTCTTCCAGATAGCAGAAAGGATGGCTCTGCCGTTCCGTTTGATCATTCGAGGGAGACCGACATTAACTGACAACAGCGTTGGCATGGGACATTCCTTTCTGGCTAAAAAGCCATAACGTAGCGACAACTGATAGGTTGGCGATCACTAACAGGCTTTGCGATTGATCCGGTTTGGGAATCGAGGTGAAGCCTACGCCTATGTACTCAGAGACATACTCTCACTAATTGCTTGACGTCAAAGCCCTCATTATATAACCTATGTATTACCATCACACAGGTTACTTAGTGTAAATTCCTCGTGTGACTCAACGGCATCAATTCTTGGGAGATCACGAATGCTGGCACTTGAAGTCATCTCAGTAGCAGTTAGCGACATTGACCGTTCTCTGGAGTTCTACACCAAGAACGTTGGGTTTGGATTGGATGTTGACTATCGCCCAACACCAAGTTTTCGCGTCGTTCAACTCACGCCTCCCGGCTCTGCCTGTTCGATTCACCTTATAAAGTCTGGCGACGCAGGACGGATTAGAAACCTGACGTTAGTCACGACGGACTTAGTAACGGAACGAGACAGGTTGTTGAAGTCCGGAGTCAATGTAGAAAAAATTCGTCATAAAACTCCGTTGGCAACATGGGCTGGTGAATGGGCTGATGGTGTGGATCCGGAGAGGCATGACTATGCGAGCTTTGCGAATTTCCTGGACCCGGACGGCAATGAGTGGACACTGCAAGAGCGCGGATTTCAGTCGATTTACTAAATAAATTGGAGGATGAAATGGGACTTTCGTGGCAACAAGGCCCACTGGGTGCAACAGTGGGACGATTCTTAATCCCTGATTGGCAGCCTCAGCGATTATTGTTCGCAGAGCCGGCGAGACGCCGCATGCGGGTAGAGTTAGCTGGTGAATGGATCGCCGATAGTGAAGAAGTGATTCTGCTCCATGAACCGGGACGTTACCCGGTGGCCTACTTTCCGATTTCAAGCATAAGTTCGACGGCTCTGATCCCCGAAGAGCGCAAGACACAACATAAGGATCTCGGGGAGACTTCTTGGTTCACTGTAAGTGTGGGCGGGAAAGAGAGCCGACACGCGGCCTGGCAACATACTGGGCTTCCAGAACATGCGTCAATCCTGGACGGATTTGTAGCCTTTGCATGGCGTGCTATGGATGGGTTTTACGAAGAGGATGAAAGAATCTTTGGACACGCGGCAGATCCATATCACCGTATCGATATTCGGCAGACCTCTCGCCACTTGGTTGTCCAAGATAGCGGCCAGACTATTGCGGAAACCAGACGCCCTCTAGTGCTATATGAGTCTGGATTTGCACCACGTTGGTATGTACCTCGTGCAGATGTCGATGAATCTTTTCTGCGCATGGTCGAAGGACAGACATTCTGTCCTTACAAGGGCTTGGCGAGCTACTACGATATTGGCGAACGTCACAAAGCCGCATGGTCATACCAAGAAGCATGGCCTGAGGCGGCAAGAATTTCTGACTACATTTCATTCGAGGCCGACAAAATTGATGTCTTCATTGATGAGAAAAAATTGGATTTGGAACCTGGTCAGAAAGTGACCCCGCACGGTATTGACCGGGGACTCGATCCTGCTGAGTTGATGGAGCGGGCGAAGGATCGACAGTGAGGCACCGCCGACGCAGAGTACGTGGTTCGAACGGCCGAGCCATAGAGACATCAGGCTAGCCGATAAAACAATTGGCAGGTGGGCGAACTTAACAGCCGGCGGAGAGGTGTTTTGGGGGTTCACCTGTCCCGCCTCTTCCCAAGTAAGGCAAGTAATAATTTCTTGGAACAGAATGTGCCAACTTCCAGAAAAACAACAAGAAAATTACGCGAAGCGATAGTCACTTTACGTTACCTACCGGTTGGGCTATTTGGAGGCGTAATGGGATTGGTCGCTTTATCCACAGCGTGGAAATTGGCTAACCAGAATTTCGGTTTGCCACTTGTCGTTAGTGAGACGATAGGTGGTGCTGCAATTCTGCTATTTTTCGCACTGCTTATTTCTTATTGCATAAAAATAAAATTTAATATAATTTCGGTGCGCGCAGAACTCAATCATTCTGTATCCAGAAACTTGTTCGCTACGCCATCGATCTGCTTTTTATTGATTCCAACCTTGACCGCACACTATAGCTTGCACATCTCCAGAATATTGTGGGCATTTGGTGCAGTCTCTACAACGATATTTACGCTAGTCACTATTAAGCGATGGTTAAGCGTACGACAAAAATTAGCGTGCATAACCCCAGCTTTGATGATACCGGCAGTTGGAATGTTGGATATACCGTTAGCGGTCCCGCAACTTCAATGGAACGTAGCAAACGAATTAATGGCATTCGGTTTATCTATTGGTTTATTTTTTTCGATCCCTTTATTTAGTTTGATATTTGAAAGAATACTTTTAGAAGAGCCATTACCACCCTCGCTACAGCCAACCTTACTAATATTACTTACCCCTTTTTCTGTTGGATTTAGCGCATACATAACCACTGTCGGAAGCATCGACTTTTTTGCCGAAATTCTTTACATGATAATGATCTTTCTCCTATGCGTCCTGTTAGGGAAACTAAGGTACTTGCCCCGATGCTCACCTTTTCACATATCGTGGTGGGCAGCGAGTCTGCCCCTAGCCTCCTCTGCGGTCGCGGCCATACGGTTCGCTGCGCACGACCACAACCCAGCAACAGATCTAATTGCCTTAACAACACTTGCAATAGCAACTCTTTCTATTTTATTTTTACTGTTTCAAACATTACACGGAATTACAAAGGGAGAATTTAAAAACCTGACTTAAAAACCAATCGGCAAAAACCCTACTATCTCTTCATATTTAAAAATGAGGCAGTGGAGGCAAAAGCATTTCTAATGTTATCGCATCAGTTGCGAAGCAAACATTCAGTTAATAATAGGAACCAAATGAAAACAATAAAACAAAATTTTTCTGCGATGGCATTATTTGCCGCGAGCGCATTATTCATTATTGATGCGGGCGCTCAACAATCGCCTCAGATTACACAAGAGCGACTCAAGGAAGCGCCAATTTCACGCGGACTCGTGGTAACTCCCGTACTCAAAGCTTCAACAACAGTTTTAGGACAACCAATTGAATATACCAAGACGGATAGCCCGGAAGTCGTTTCCGTCACTCAGTCTTTCGAAAAAGGTGGTGAGACCGGCTGGCATTACCATATCCATTCGAGCCATATTTATGTACTTGAAGGAACTTTAGAACTGGAAATGCTCGATGGCACAAAAAAGAGTTTCACAACCGGACAAGCGTACATGGAGAGCGTTAACACCTGGCATAACGGGCGAAACAAAGGCAGTGGCCCCTTGAAACTTCTTGTCGTCAGCTTTATCGAGAAGGGTAAATCAAACAACGTGTTTGGGGAAGTCAAATAGCCTGAACCGCTTCCGAGAAAGCAAAGGAGATTTGCCCGGCGCCTTGCACTTCAGCGTACCGACCGGTGTGGACGGCGCCAGATGCTGCTTTCTGATGATGGCTCGTTGTTGGAGTTGGCAGCTCGCGGGGCGAACGACTGAGCGGCTCTTCCGTCATTCTCTGAACCAATAGCTCCGGTTTGTCTTCCAGGAACATTCGATCACGCAGGGCGGCTCCGCGACCACAGTGCATTTGACTGAGTTCCGGAGCTCATCGCGAGACCAATGCCGGGGGACTGCCGCCGCCACGGGTGCGTTGATGGAAACGTACCAGCGGTTCGGGTCACAGCGCTGCTGGAGCCATTGCGCGTTTACGCCACCAGTATCAACTTATCAAATGGCCGTCAATCTCGGCTTGATGACAACGTGAACAACCCTCGAGCATAGCGGACTATGTGCCTAGCTAAGTCAGGTATATCAAGGCGAACGAAAAACAAGCTCTTTCAATGAGACCTTCGAGCACGAAGTTGAGGATATTCGAACTGAGCAACATGCTCGGGTTGCTTTAAAGTGGAACGCTGATCCCCAGTAAGGCGCTAAATCATGAGTCATTTCATCGTTGCCGTTGTGTCGCTACAAGAGCTAGCGTGAAGTAGTAGCGGGACTCAGACGAACCAACAATCACTGTAACCTCAAAATTACAAACATGACGGTTACTATAAATGTATATTTGACCTTGAAATTTATTATGTTGCCTCCGGATATTGCAGGCCATCCTGCGCTAGATTTGTTGAACACGTATGACACGACAAACGATTTCCTAAGAACAGATGAGGACGTGATAGCGTGGCTGCGGCGAAAGAAGTTTTTGGGTGACGCCCCTGTCCCGGACTATGCCGAAGGTACATTGGTTAATGCTGCAATTCAATTACGGGAAATCACGCAAGCTGTCGTACGCTCATTGTTGGAGCGATCGGTACCCGACGTGCTGGCTTTAAACAGGTTTCTAGCGTGCGGTACACGGCATCTGCAGATTATTTGCGACCACAGTGGACTACGTGCAGAGGACTGTTATGACGCGAAAACACCAGAACAATTGTTGGCACGCGTCGGTCAAACTGTGGCGGACCTGGTGATTCATTGCGAGCCATCGGCAATACTGCAGTGCGCAAATGAGGGATGTCGGCTATTTTTCTATAACTGGAGCGACAGCGGAAGAGACCGATGTGGGTGGAGTGGTTGTAACAGCCGGGGAACCGTGTAGCACCCGGCCGTGAAAACCCATTAATACATATTACTGCGAACAGTTAGACGGCTATAGGGGCGACGTTACCGAAGAGTGGCCCAAGTCCTTCTGCCACCGTCAAGTGTGCGAAAACAGCGTCGCGTAGTTTGGTGTACGGGAGCCCCGCCAACATCGCGGTTTGGATGACGGCCATAACTTCGCCTGCTTCCGACCCAATCATCGTAAAGCCGAGAATGCTGTCGTCATGTGCGCTGACCAGCACTTTCATAAAGCCCAGAGTTTCGTCCGTCGCTGCAGTACGCAAAACATTCCCCATAGGCAGCTGAGCTACTCGAACTTCTATACTCCGTTGACGCGCTTCGGTCTCAGACAGGCCAACGCGAGCGAGCGGCGGATCCGTGAACATAACATACGGTATCAATCGCTCATCGGTACGTCGGTTTCCACCGGACATATTCTCTCTAACAATCCGGAAATCATCAACCGACACGTGTGTGAACTGAGGGCTTCCGGCACACTCACCAATTGCCCACACACCTTCTGCTGATGTTTGCAACTTTTCGCTAACGCGAATAAACCCGCGTGCATTGGTATCGATATTGGCTGTCTCTAAACCGATTCCAGCAGTATTGGGCACTCGACCTGCGGCGACCAGCAGATCACTGCCCTCAATTTTGCGCTCTCCGACAGGTGTCGTCAGGACCACAACAATCTTGTCTCCCGATGTTCCTGACACGCTGCTTACCTGAGCATTCAGCAGCACCTCGATACCTTCATCTTGCAAAACACGTTGCATGCCGTCGGCAACATCTTGGTCTTCGCGCCCCATCAATTGGCTACCTGACTCCAGGATAGTGACTTTGCTGCCAAAGCGACGGTAGGCTTGTGCCATCTCGATCCCGACGTATCCACCTCCCAGCACCACCAAATGCTGTGGCAAGTAACTTAGCTCCAGCGCTTCGATATGCGTTAATGGCTTCGCAGCCGCTAGCCCTGGGACATCCGGTATCGCGGCTCGGCTTCCAACATTGATTACGATTTCTGCACCTTTGAGAACCCGACTACCACCGTCGTTTAGCGCAACCTCAATAGTCTTCGGCGCAATAAAACGCCCACTCCCCGAAATCAGCTCGGCTCCGCTATTTTTATAGGCGCCAACATGGAAGTCGATCTCTCGATCAATCATACTCTGCTTGCGAGCGCGGACTCTTGCCATGTCGGTACTAACGCTACCGGTCATGGTGCCGAATTGCTCCGCATGTTGCACCAAGTGCGCCACACGTGCACTCCAAAGCTCGTTTTTCGATGGCAGACAAGCCACAGCCGGGCATGACCCGCCAACCCATTGGCGCTCCACGACCGCTACCTTTTTGCCAGTACGGCCAAGGTGCCAGGCAAGTAATTTTCCGCCTTGACCGCTACCAAGGATCACAACATCGAAATTTTCGGTCTGAGACATGATGTTCCTTTGCTTTCAGAAATGTTTTTATAAAGACAACCTACTCGGTATGCCATCAAATACACCATCCATTTAGTAACCTACCGAAATAAGTTTTATAGGTTATCTCATAGGTATCGAAAACATGTCAATACGTTTTTACCAACACCCCTCAAGGGCATCAGAAAAAGTCGAAAAGCGCGGCATGACGAACGGTCTAAGATCCGTCAATTGGCGAAGCCACGTTCTTCCTCAACCGAAAAGCCGCGACCTTGGCACGATTACCACAGGCACGTGAACTGCAATACTGGCGACGATGTGCTCTGGTTTTATCTTCGAACCAGAGGACACATGAGGGGTTCGCGCATTTTTTTATGAGTCCGAGATCGTTGCGGTTAAATAGGAGAGCAATGTTTTCTGCCAATACGGACAACACCTGCTCGGCGTTTTCCCAAACTCTACGCGAGCACACATGCGTCGTGCCGTTAAACAGCTCTACCGCCAAGTAACGCGCATCTTTTGACAGGATCAGGTTCAATTGCTGGACAAGGGAGTCTAGTACGAGATCTCCATCGCCAACCTTGCGCTGCTCCAATGCGACCCGGAAAGACTCACGCAATCTTCGAGTATGGCTGGCTAGGAGGTCTATTTCTGCGATACCAAAGCGCCGCTTCAGAGCATCAGATTCGACTTGCGTGAGCACACCTCCAGCGACAAGCCAGTGGAGCAAGGATTCGCCATCGGGAATGCATTCAACGGTTTGGCCGCGTGACGCAACAATCGTGTTTAGCAAGTTAAGACTGACGTTGTCAGCCAGGAAGGGAGCTTTGGAAGTCACGGGCGCACCTGATCAAGAAGAAGTGCGAGCACTTTAGCACGATTCCGATTTTGAAACCTATAAAAAACGCTTTAACTGGTTACTCATACAACATCGATCCGCCTCCTTTTTGGACAGAAATGACAAAAAGAGCTTTACACCTGCAATAACTTTGAGTAACCTGTTATTTGCTTTTTGATAGGTTACCAACTTAACTGAACGGAGTTCTTATGAAGATCGATATGCGCACCGCATCGTTTGATGGACATGACATTTTTTATCGCCAAGCTGGCGATGTCAAAGCACCAACCGTCCTGCTCTTGCACGGATTCCCGACATCTAGCCATATGTTTAGAAATCTCATTCCCGAACTTGCCGGTAGATTCAACGTTATCGCGCCAGATCTACCAGGCTTCGGATTTACGAAATCGCCAGCTGGTTTTGTACATACTTTCGATAACCTTGCTACAGTGATAGGGAAGTTCACAGAGGTCTTGGGACTTGATGCTTATGCTGTGTACTTCTTTGATTACGGCGCCCCAGTTGGACTACGCCTTGCCGTTAATCACCCTGAGCGCATCACTGCCCTCATCAGTCAGAATGGGAATGCATATGTTGCGGGTCTGAGCGAGGGCTGGAACCCAATTCAGAAGTATTGGGAAGAACCGAGCGCAGCGAATCGCGAAGCGTTGCGTGGCTTTTTGACGCCTGAAACGACGCAATGGCAATATACTCATGGCGTGACGGACCCAAGCATGGTGGCTCCAGAGAGCTACACGCTGGATAGCGCGCTCATGGCTCGTCCAGGCAACGATGAGATACAGCTCGACTTATTTGGCGACTATAAATCGAATGTCGCGCTGTATCCAACATTCCAGAAGTATTTCCGGGACCATCAGCCGCCGCTGTTGGCCGTGTGGGGTAAGAATGATCCGTTCTTCTTGCCAGCTGGAGCTGAGGCGTTCCAGCGAGATCTACCTAAAGCGAAAGTGCGTTTTTATGAAACAGGACACTTTGCACTTGAGACGCACCTCGCCGAGATAGGAAAAGAGATCAACGAATTTTTGGTCGCCAATCTCGCAGAATCCTAATATGTTCCATTCGTAGGACGAGTGATAGCGACTAAGGTGTTGGGGCGTCACGCTAATGCGTGGCGTCGCCATTTCAAGCTCCGCCCTTTTGCTTACGAGCTCGGTGAGCGGCTTGCTTGGCACGATTGCCGCATGTGGCCATGCTGCACCACCGGCGCGCGCGGCGGCTAGTGCGGTCGACGAACAATAACGAGCAAGTTGGATTTTCGCATTGTTTGACATAGGTAAAATCTGCTGTGCAAACAAGTTCCGCCAATGCCCGAGCGATCGGCAATAATAAGGTCTCAGGCGAACGCCAGTGACGTTGCAGGCGCCACTCCAAGTGCGGACCACCGGCATCATCCTTGTCCAGCTTATTGACTACGATTTGACCAAACTGCTCTTCCCGCTCAAGCATCTTGTTCAACGGTGCCAGCTGCTTAATTACATGCGCTCCCAATGGCTTGCCACGATGTGATTGCACGAAACCTCGAAACCATTCGCGGAAGGCGCGAGCCTGGGCAGCAACTGCATCAAGTTCGCCAGGCACAGTTCCAGTCTTAAACGACTTCAGGATATCTGGTGACACGAGTTTCGTCTGGTCTAGCCAACGCAACAACCCCGGGCCATCACTGAGCCATTCGATAGGGGTATCTACCGGAGTGGCAATGGTATTTAAAAAGTCGAGACCCAAGTCATCTGCGATCAAGAATGCGGGCATGAAATTATCGGTCATTTTTTTTCCAACCTTCCGAAGACGTTCCCCACGCTGGAGCAGAGTTCAATAACCTCCACTTGCGGAGTTGACAAGTTATCTCGCCTTCAATAAAATGGTATTAGCCAAGTGTAATTCAATACAACACTGGGGGAAGGCCGCATCCGGCCTTCCCGTGGCAACTGATAATTATAGCATTCCTAGAAACTCACATCCGCACTGCGCCCAACATGCTGCATCGCCCTCTGTTCAGGTTGGTATGTTCCTGTACAAGTATGTGTGTAGACGACCGGCTCAGGTCAACGCCCTAACCTGTCCGATTAGCTCCACTAGTTATCAGCCGGGGTATGATCAACTCATGTTTCTACTTTCTGGCAGAGACAACATTGGTCTCGACGATCTTAACCGGCCGCCGGTTGGCAGGACAGACGCACCACGTCTCGTCGCAAAGCGACCCGGCCTAGAAGTGTCGTGGTTTTATCTATACGCCTGACTAACCGCGCGCCCCGTAGGCTAACGCTGCCGGCCGCCACCATCATTAGCGCCCAAGTGGAACGTACAGACGAGTTTAGTCAGCTCGGCTGCCTGACCGGTGAGAGACGTAGCGGCGGCAGCGGCTTCTTCAACCAATGCCGCGTTCTGCTGAGTCACATTGTCGATCTGCTTGATGGCTTCGTTGATGAGTTCGATGCCTGTGGCCTGCTGCTCAGTTGCACCTGCTATGTCGGCCATTATCTGGGCAACCCGTCGAATGCAGCTTGTAATCTCTTGCATTGCGTCGCCTGCCTCATTCACCTGCTTGCACCCGCCTCTCGCTTCAGAAACTGAATCGACGATCAACGTCTTGATTTCTTTTGCTGCCAACGCCGCTCGTTGCGCCAGCGTTCTTACCTCCGTGGCGACGACAGCGAAACCCCTACCTTGCTCGCCTGCTCGAGCGGCCTCTACCGCTGCATTCAGCGCCAATATATTCGTTTGAAAAGCGATCCCGTCGATGACACCAATAATGTCGGAGATTTTGCTGGACATAGAATTTATTCGATTCATCCTCTCGATCACTTGATCTACCACGATCTGCCCCTTCTCCGCAGCGACAGAAGCTACCGTTGCCAGCTCTCGAGCATGTCGGCCATCCTCAGCATTCTTCCGCACTACCGACGTCAGCTCCTCCATTGCAGACGCTGTCTCTTCCAGCGAACCCGCTTGCTGCTCGGTGCGCGACGACAAATCCATATTGCCAGATGCAATCTGCCCGGAGGCTGCCGCGATGCTGTTGGCGCTCAGGCGAACCTGCGAGACAATTCCAGCCAACCCATAGCGCATTTTCTTGATAGCGTTCATTAAGCTGGCGTTGTCACCTTGATCGACATAAGGCTCAATACTTAAGTCGCCTGCTGCAATGCGCTCTGCGACCATAACCGCGACCCTCGGTTCCCCGCCAAGCTCCTCTATCAGACTATGGGTAATCGCCCAAGAGGCCAGTCCTCCAACTATCGCGGCAATACAGCCGAAGATAATCATTGAACTGCGGGCGCTAACGTACGCCTCCTCGGCCTCAGAGACCGCATGCTGACTCGCCTGCGCCTCAAGCTCGCTCATTTGATTTAACAACGTCCACCATTCACGCTGCAGAGGACGTAGTTCGTCCATCAATACCGTCAATGCAGCGTCAACTTTTCTTTGCTGACCAAGAGCTAATACCCGCTCCAGCACGGGCTCGGTGCGTCGTGCCTGTTCCCTGATCCTCTCGAAAAGCACCAGTTTTTCTTTAGCATCTGGATCAGTCATTAATAGCCGGGCCAATTTCTCATCGGCCTCAGCGTACCTTTTTGCTTGTGCTGGAAAACGTGCGTACTCGGCCTCAAGCTGACTTGGCGCAGACACCAGCAAAATATTGCGCGCCGCCAGGGCCCGTTCAACAGTAGATAGGTACATTGACGACACAAGCCCGACCTCCACGTTGTTGACATTGGTAATTTCATTTGTACGCGACTGCATCAGGGACATATGTCGCAGGGACAGCGCAATGACCGCAAACATCATTAGGGACACCAAAGCAAAGCCTGATACCAAACGGGTTGATACCTTGAATCTGCCCATGTTCATTCGAACTCCTCTCATTGTTTATTGTTATTCGCTCCGAATGCAGCAACGCAACCACCACAATCGCAGCTGATGATTGCATGCAATAAGTAACTTGTCAAACACCATTTATCAGGTTATTGTTGCGACTTGGTGACTAAGAAATCACGAGATAAATTATGGAAGACTTGAATCTAACCACCGCTGAAACAAAGGCAATCGGCAACTCCATTGAAAGATCGCGCACAGCATTAATGTCCCAGTTCGTCCGAGTCCGAGCACTCACAACAGCGTTGGCTATGCCCCTTTCTGATGCCGACGCAAGTGCACAGTCGATGCCGGACGCATCTCCAGCGAAATGGCACCTGGCGCATACAACCTGGTTCTTTGAATCTTTTGTACTTCAAGAGTTCGTCTCTGGCTATGTGCCCTATGACACAGCATTCAGTTACCTGTTCAATAGCTACTACGAGGGCAAAGGCGAGCGTATTGCCCGCCACATGCGTGGGCTACTAACGAGGCCCTCATTAGAAGAGGTGCTGCAATATCGGGAACACGTAGACGCTGCAATCGTTGCGGCGGCCGCGTCGATGTCCAATGAGGTGATGGAATTAGTTAAATTAGGATGCAATCATGAGCAGCAGCATCAAGAACTACTGATAACGGACGTACTACACCTCTTTTACCAAAACCCGCTTCTGCCTGCCGCATATAGCACAGAGCCGCTGAACAACGAAGGCCGACCGCAGCCCATGGCATGGGTGAAAATCGATGGCGGTATGAAGGTACTGGGCCATGGCGGCGAGGGGTTCTCTTTCGATTGCGAAAGACCTCGACACTCCGTATGGTTACCGCCGTACTTGTTGGCGGATCGTCTCGTCACCAACCATGAGTGGTTAGCGTTCATCAATTCCGGCGGTTATGAAAAGTCTGAATATTGGCTGTCAGACGGATGGGCTTGGGTCCAACAAAATCAGATACGCGCACCACTGTACTGGATTTACTCGGAGGGGGAAGGATGGCCCCACCGATTCGGGTTGGCTGGCCCGGAGAAATTAGCTCTTACCGCACCAGTCAGTCATATTTGTTTTTACGAGGCTGATGCGTACGCGCGATGGGCGGGTGCTCGGCTGCCTACCGAGGCCGAATGGGAAAACGCAGCGGCAGGATATGTTCCTGAACAAGGTGTATTTCTGGACGACGCACTTTCTGTGCGGCCAATGCCTGCGTCGGCAGGTGATGGGCTTAAGCAGCTATTCGGTGATCTCTGGGAATGGACGGGATCCGCGTTTCTACCCCATCCAGGGTTCCGGCCCGAGGCGGGAGCTGTTGGGGAGTACAACGGAAAATTCATGTCGGGACAATTCGTCCTCAAAGGCGGCAGTTGTGCAACTCCTCGCAATCACATTCGTGCCAGCTATCGGAACTTTTTTTACCCTCATCAACGCTGGCAATTTACCGGCGTAAGACTCGCAAAGGATATCTGATGTCAACTTCCTATGAAATTGATGTAGCACCTGTCGCTCCTTCGTACAACTCTGCATTTGCTGCAGACGTGCTGGCGGGACTGGGAGCCTCGCAACGTCAAATTCCGGCGCGCTGGTTCTACGACAAAAGGGGGTCTGAATTGTTCGAGCAGATTACCCAATTGCCGGAGTATTACCCCACTCGGACAGAGCGTCGGATTTTGCGGCAATATGCGAAAGCGATTGCCGCGAAGACCGGTCTGGGCCGTGCAGTTGTGGAATTCGGATCAGGCTCTTCCGCGAAGACACCTCTGTTATTGTCGGCTGTTGCGCCCTCGGCTTACGTGCCTGTCGACATCTCGGGTGAATTCCTTTATGAGTCCGCCGCAGCGCTTGGAACGGTATTTCCTAAGCTACCCATCTATCCGGTTGAAGGCGATTTCATGCACCCACTTGTCATGCCTGAGGTTGTTGAGGGTATGCCTCGACTAGGCTTTTTCCCAGGATCTACTATAGGCAATCTCTTGGCAACGGAAGCCGTGGATTTATTGCGAACAATGGCGTCGACGCTCGGGTCAGATGGCATGCTGCTTATTGGTATAGACCGAGTAAAGAGCGCTGACGTTCTAGTTCCAGCGTATGACGACGCACAGGGCGTAACGGCTGCATTCAACCTAAATATGATAAGGCGGATCAATCGGGAGTTGGCCGGCACTATACCGTTGAGTGACTTCAGGCATGTGGCACGCTGGAATGCTGAATTCTCGCGAATAGAAATGCACCTAGAGGCAAAGCGTGACCTCCGCTTCACGGTGAAAGGCTATGAATTTTCAATGCTTGCCGGCGAAACGATCCACACTGAAAACAGTCACAAGTACAGCTTACAGGGGGCAGAACTTTTGCTGCGAGCCGGTGGATGGTCTCCCATAGAAAATTGGACCGACGAAAATGCTCTCTTCTCAGTGATACTCGCGTCGGTCTCAGAATCTCCATTGTTTCGTTAGTGCTGTGTTTTCCCAAACAGCAGCAATAGCTCAACACTTAACCATTCCAAGAATACGCCATCAAAAATGCCGGTAACATTAAGTCGGGCCACATCGGTTAGGAGAGATTTATGAATGCAGGTAACGACGTAACCGGCATGAGGAAGCAAGTCATCCTCGGGAAACTACTCCATCCAGGAAAAGGGTCTCGACGTTTTTTGGTGGAGTCGAGATCGGTAGTTTATGGGTTTCTAGTCGTCCTGATGGCGTTAAGCGTAGGACTGTCGTGGACGTTCGAGCGGACGGCAAATACCATCAGGAAAAATGCCGATCCGGCTATACACGAAGACATTCCGCAGCTGCGTTTTTTGCTCGACATGGACAGCGCAATTCTGCGTTATGAGCAGGTCTTGGATGGGTACTACAGCCAGACGATAAACGTCGCGCAATATCTCTACGCTGGCACAATTGCGCGTAAAGAGATGGAGAGCGCTCTAGAAGGGCTACGTCGCCTGCAGAGGGGGGATCCTAGCATCGATGCATTGTACTTGGGTTACCTGTCGCTGGAGCGTGCAGCGAGCAAACTCGAACGGACGGCTACCAACGACGGGTCTCCGAGAGCGGCAAGTGTTCAGAAATTAATTTTTGACCATAATGAAAATGCTAAAGCTCTGCGCCTGCAGATTAATTCTCTAAAGAACTCAGCTCAGCAAGCACTTTCCGGAAGTGGCGACAAAGTCGACTCGAACATCAAGGGTTTAGCTTACCTCGTGCATTGGTATGATGCCTTCGCCTTACTTAGTTGTGGCCTGATGATTTATCACATTCGGGAGAAATTTCGAGTGGAAAAAGAACTGCACCACCAGGCGGGCCATGACCCGTTGACGGGACTACCGCATCGCAGAGCGTTCGTCGCCAGGCTGAAGTCTATGTCGTGCGAGCCGTCTATCGTCGTATTAGGAACCATAGATGGCTATTCGAGGTTGGTAGGTGGCTATGGCCATGCCTTCGCCGACCAGGTAATGGTAAATATCGCATTACTTATAGAACGGGCGGCTAAGTTGCATGGTGGGGAAGTGTATCGTCTCGATGGCGCGAATTTCGCTATCCTCTACGGAGTCGGTTCGAGTGGGGATGAACTCGGCGACTCCACGGAGCGTTTAAGGGAGACGGTGCGATATGCAAACTGCCACGAGGGCAAGGAACTCCACGTTACTTTAAGTCTGGGTACCGCGCGATATCCAGAAGATGGGTTGGAGCCTGACGTTCTTTTACGCAATGCCGATGCCGCTTTGCAGGCTGCAAGCAAAGCAGGTGGCGATGTGACTATCGAATACGGAAAAAAACTTAACGAACAACTGTTGAGCCGTCTGCAGTTAGAGACTGACCTGAGGCATGCGATTGAACGTGGCGAGCTGGAGCTTTACTATCAGCCACAACAGTCAATGAACGACGAAGGTTTGATTGGATTTGAAGCATTGATCCGTTGGCGCCGAAATGGTGAGCTGGTCTCACCAGCCAGCTTCATACCGTTAGCGGAAGAAACAGGACTGATCGTCACAATCGGAGATTGGGTATTAGAACAAAGCTGTTTGCAGTTGCAAAAATGGATGACTGATGCCAAGTGCCGTATCACGGTCGCAGTGAACATATCGCCCTTGCAGTTTGCAGATCCGTTTTTCGTCAATAAGGTCGAGCGCATCATCACGGCTAGCGGCGTAAACCCAGCCTGTATTGAGCTGGAAATCACGGAAGGCGTCATGGTCAATGATATTGGTGCGACCACGAAAATGTTGAAAGCCTTACAGAATATAGGAGTAAGGCTGGCGATCGATGATTTCGGTACCGGATATTCCAGCCTTTCCTACCTGACCCAACTGCCCGTTGAAAAACTGAAAATTGATCAGTCTTTTGTAAGAGATATCACGGTCGCCTCCCCTCAACAGACCGTCGTACAAGCGACCATTGGCCTAGCTCACAATTTAGGGATGATAGTTATCGCCGAAGGTGTCGAAACCGAAGTTCAACAGCGACTGCTAAAAAGCTGGGGCTGCGATGAAATCCAAGGCTATTACTATAGCCGGCCCCTGCAGGCATCGGCCGCATCAGTTTTTCTCTACTCTAGGAAAATCACCACGATCGTAGACACAGCTTAACTAATCCGCAGTTCATGCGCAGGCGTATAGCGGTAAGTAAGCATCAACACCACCGCCAAAGACACCTAACAGAATAGTCTTTATAGGTTATCTTCTTGTTTTAGATAGATTGCCATCCGTTATACTCACATCGGCTACCATCCGACGGCGCGCACCTAACGAAGCCTAACCCTTTAACTTAGTCAAAGGATAGTGACATGGCAATCTCCCCTCTCAACTCTAGAACTTCATACCCCCCAAGTGCACTGGCGCTCAGCAAAGAGGCACAAAGCATCTCGAGCCTAGCTTCAAAGGGCATAACCTTTACCACTATCTATAACGGTCGGGAAGTATCGCAGTCTCTGATAAACGGCACACGCCCTCCAGCCGGGAGTATCCCGCTTGGGCTCGGCGGGTCGATGTCTACATCAGATTTCGATGAAATAATGCTACAGATTGGAGCATCACAGTCGCAAGCCGATGCGATCAAAAATGGATTCGATTCAAACAAAGATGGTTCGATCACTAATGATGAAATCTTGCAGGGACTTGCGAGCCTTGGCTCAGCTACAAATAGCGCAAATGCGCAGTTGCTGATGGGTTTAATGGACGCCAGAGGAAACCGTGATGGTGTTGTACAGCAGGAGGAGTTCGCAAGCGTAGAGACATCGCTGGCGTCAGGACTGAAAAAATAAACACAACTTCATATAAACGCTCGAATCTCTTGCAGCAAGCTGGCGCGTAAGCTTCCGCGCCGGCATTACAAACTTATACGTGCGCTGACAAAGTCAATGATCTCGATTCCGTGCGCTGGCAGTTCAGGACTATCGCGGCCCTCCTGCCGTACGCCTTATCAGATCGATTACGCTTCATGCACAACAACCATCTTTCCCCTTGCCTCACCTGCCTCCATGATGCGTTGCGCCTCCGGCACCCCATCGAAGGAGAAAACTCGCCACGGCTTTGCCACATATTTGCCAGCTTCTACGTCGTCAACAATTTCTTGCAGTGGCACTTCCGATAATGGGAAGCCAGGAGTTCCAAACACGAAACTGCCAAAAAAGGTCAAGTCGACGCCGCTAGGCATTTGTAACAACGGATTGAAGTCAACAATCGGTGCCAAGCCGCCGAGCCATCCCGCCAAGCACACTTTGCCATCTCGGCGCACCATTTTTAAAGAATCCAACATAGTGCTATTACCGACGAGGTCCAATACTGCATCAATTTTTTTGCTCTCAACGATATGTTGAGCCAAGTCAGACCGCTCGACCTCACAACGGCTAACTCCTAACGCCAGCAAAGGCTGGAACTGAGCCTCGCTGACAGTTGTCCCGATTACTGTCAGACCCGCATTCACTGCCATGTTGACTGCCGCAATACCGAACGCAGACGATGCACCTCGAATCACTATTGTTTGTCCTCGCTGAATTTTTAAATTCCGGAAAAGACATGTCCAAGCTGTCGCATAGGACTGAGGAATCGCGGCTAATTCAGCCCACGAAAGATCCGATTCGATCACGGCCACGTTGCTCGCATTCACACGTGTGTATTCGGCATAACTGCCGTTGATTGTCCGTCCGAGCCCCCCCATCAGCGTCGCCACCTTCGTACCCACCGCGAACTCACCACCAGGACACGAATCAACAATTCCAACACACTCAATACCGCTAACTGGCGCCGCTTCCGCCCACTCCCCTCGCCTCATGTGCATCTCTGCGTGATTGATACCGAACGCTTTGATTTTAATGACTACCATTCCAGCCTTTGGTTCAGGCTTCGGAATATCTTTGTAAACCAATGCTTCTAGACCACCAAAGCCTTCCAATACGATTGCTTTCACAATACTCTCCCGCGACGTAATTCGAACGATAACCCTGATCTCTACCAGCACATCGACCTATCCGATGTCGAAGAAAGGTTACCACGATTGATGTAACCAGTCAACCAAGTTTAAACAGGTTACTAGTGAATCAAATAGACCGTGGTTGACGATCGAGCAGCGTTTCGTAGCGGATACTGCATTTTTCCACTAGTGCCCACCCAATCTTTCTGGAGGTAGGCCGTGAGAAAAAGTAAAAAGGGGAATTCGCGGGGAACTGCGTCCCAAACGAATCCCCCTTTCCCAAGCGAATAGTTAACGATATAAACTATTTACATCATTAACCATCCACCTCCCCGCCCCACCTGGTACATTTCGAGAACTTGAATGAAATGACTATTTTTGTGACTCAATCACTCTGACAACGTCCTGCTTAAGAAGGTAGACAGACACTGTTAGCAAGACAAGATCCTTTAACAAAAATGCCGCAACTATCGTCATTGCCGGGAACCCTCCGGCCTCGGGATGCCATGCGCCAGGTGCGAACGGCATAATAGTGAGTGTCCCGATGAAAGTAACAATGCTACCCAGCGCACCTAGCACACCTAATTTCTTGTTCCAGTACCCCAACATCAACAACGAACCAAAGGTCCATTCTGCAGTGCCCAAAAGCACACTCGTGCCACCGATACCCAGTACCGGTATCATCCACGAGATGAACGGCCCGTGGGTAATTAGTGGAACCAAGTCCCGAATCTCAACGTTGAACCATTTATCGTAGCCGAACCAAGCGAAGATAATTACCATTGAGGCACGAAGCAAATGGTAGTCCAGATCACGTTTAAGAAGGCCCGAGCGAGCAACTAAGTTGACTAGAAAATTCACAATTATTCTCCTTAAATAGCGGCTGGGAAATCGATGGACGTATCGTTGATACGATTGAAAACATTCGTGAAAGTAGTCACCGCTATCACCAGGCTAATCTCCACAATCTGCTCGTCGGTGTAGCCCACCGTCTTGACGGCATCGAACTCCGGCTGCGGGATCGTCCCACTGGTTTGCTGCAACAAGCGAACAAAACGCACCAGCGCATCGTGCTTAACGTCACCAATCGTCTCAAAACGCCGGATTTTTCTCATCGATTCAGGCGTCAGGCCAACTATCTTGCCCAGCATATAGTGCGCAGCCACGCAATAGTCGCAGCCGGCGATTTCACTGACCAACAACTTAATGATCTCTTGATCTTGCTTGCTTAACGAAGTTACCGCCCCATCCGCCGCCAGCACTGCTTTAAGGGCGTTGGGACTATGTGCGCCGATTGTGGCGAACGTATTGGGCACAACGCCCGCTGCCCTCTTGATTTGTGCGTACACTTCAGCAGTAGCGCCGCTAGCCTCGGCAATAGCAGGGGTTACGATACGAGTCATGATTTTTTCCTTTACGAGATTGGTTGCGATGGAACTACTTTATGCCGAGTGGCTGAGTGTGACTACGGCTACAATGCTCAATGTCGTGCTAATTCGTCTCACAAACCTATGTCAACTATCGATTGGTTAACTCGTCTTCTGGAACTCTCGCCTGTAAGTGGCTACTTGCAAGTGCGGTGTCTTTATGGTGCGCCGTGGCGCGTCGTGTATGAAGATTCCGGCCCTGGAGAGATCCCCTACCATATAGTTATGGAAGGACGCGCAGCAGTGGATGATCCAGCGGGCGGCCCGCCGGAAATCCTGTATGCGGGAGATGTCATACTTTTGCCGCACGGGTCAGCACACCGCTTGCACGATGGCAGCGGCAAAAAGCCTGCAGCAGTCCGCAATCGCGAAGCAAGCAATTTAACTGTGAGTGAGAATGTCGGGAGTGGTGCGCGACTCGACATGCTGTGCGGCTGCTTCATCTTGCCTCAACACGCCGACCGTTTGATGCGCGCTTACCTACCTGAACTTTTGATAGTGCGTGGCGGCGATAGTGCTGGCCAACTGGCGGGCCTGGTAGCCCTGATACGGCATGAATCAGATAGCGGCAACCTGGGTGGACAGGCGATGCTTAAAGCGCTGTCTTCTGCGTTATTCGCCCTCGTCATGCGCCTAGCGAGTGAAGCGCAGAATGCACCTGTAGGGCTTATGGCGCTGGCAGCGTCGCCGCGCCTGGCACCGGCACTGGAAGCGATGATGCGTGAACCGTCTGGCGATTGGACACTGCCACGCTTAGCTCAGTTATGCAATATGTCGCGTGCAACGATGGCACGTCAATTCCAAGAGAAGCTGGGACGATCAGCTAATAGTTTTTTAACCGATATCCGTATGTCGCTCGCCACCTCAGAGCTGCGTCGCCCGGGCGGTACAACCGAGCGCGTAGCAGAGTTGGTCGGCTACCAATCCACAGCGGCGTTTAAGCGAGTATTTAAAGCGCAGACAGGTTATACGCCCGCAGCTTGGCGCCGCTCAAGTATTTCGGAGTAGTCGCAGCAAGGGAATGAGCGGCTTTTCCTATGAACGAGAACTCGGTCAGCAACTCCCGGACATCGTCGACTTTTTGACGCCTGGCGGAGCAATGCCGCATAAATGCACAGGTTTTGCGAATGATCATGCCATCACTCAGCGTTATGTCCGCAAGTATCACTACATAGCCTTGTCGCGTCTACGCAAATATTGAACAACGCATCCCGGCCCGTTAGGATATTTTTCAACAGCTATTCGCAGTTAATCTTCTAGAGACATTTGAAGGGCTTTAGATCACTCCAATGAGGTGACTGTGCGTTTTCACCAGTATCACCGCCGAAAGCGTTAACGCAGCAGTATTCGCGACTACTAAAGTAAGCCTTATAGAATAAGGTCTTCTGCGAATTGATGAGGACGTAGTCCCCTTATGGGTCACTTGGAAAAGTATTTGTCGCACTCCGTGGAATGCCTGCATTCCGAAGATGGAGCAGTCACAACACTCTACAGTCCAGAAATATCTCGTGCAATATTTTTCTTCCGCTACCCGTCTCTGCCACATGGCTCATCATGGCGACCGTTGTGAGTTGCTCGGCATTGCATGCGCATAGAGATTGGCGAGCCAAAAGCATCACTTTATTTCGGCGGACAAGTCAGCGAGCGTAACCGGTTTCGCGCAAAAACGCCGCAGATCCATCGACCAGACTGACCTCCCCAGGTGCTGGCGCCCTAACCGTAGGCATAGACGGAGTGGGCAACATCCCTCCCACGAAAAGACTTTCTAGATTCGTTTCTTTAAGCGCCTCGTGATAGGAAGTCATTGGCTTCCGTCCCGACCAGGCGAGTAACGCATCGGTGCATGCCCCGGCGATGATGTCGGCAATCTGGAGCTGCGCAAAATCACGTGAATCGGCGAAAGAGAAGTCATTGACCCTCAATGGCATTTCAACTTGGTGATCGCCATAGCCGATGAAGCGTGTCGGCGCATCTACGATGAGCGCTCGAAAGAAAGCTTCGTTCCTCGCTAACGGCTTTGACTTGTCGTGGGTAATCGCAAATTTTCCAGGATAGTCATCCATCCACTTATGAATCATCGCGGTGAAGAGGTCGGGGGCGGGATCGAATACAACGCCCCCACGATAGCAGCCGATAAACTCCTCCAGTCGGCCCTTCGCCATCAACAGCCCGGTCGCAAAGTCCCGACAATCGTGCGGGGTGAGGCTGCAGGCGCGCAGCAACGTAGTGTCAAACTCCGAGAATGCACGGCTTGTTGGGCATCGTACCGAGTGTTCAAAAGCAGACAGTACCCTCTCCCAATGTCCATTGGGAAAAATGGTCGCTCCAGCGTAATACCACACATTGACCAATCCTACGTGCCCGTCCTTCGCATAAAGATCCCGCCCATTTTCGTATAGAGTTGGCTCGATGAGCTTATCGACTAGGTGCGTGATGAGATAGTAGCGCTTATCCGCCTGCGTAAATTTTGCAGTCGATAAGCTAAGCTCTGGACACGAAAGGAATTCAATCAACGCCTTCTGCCCTGATACGGAATTCTTCAACTTGCTGTACTTAGCTTCTTTTTGTCCTTGTCGCTTTAGCGGACCGATCAACCTCTGCGCTACCCCCTCTTCTAAACATGTAGATGCAAGGGCGAAAAGTGGCTGTTCCTTGTTTAGCAAATCGCTACCAGTGTTACCCGACTCATCAAAAAATACATGCATAATGCCATCCTCAGGTGACCTACAGAAGCACGCCCACCTCACCGCGTAGGTAAGTGCCGTTCCGAACCAATGATTGTGAGAGACTTCGATCCACGCGTCATGGCAACATATAGGTCTTTGGCGTCCAGTGCATCCGCATCAAGTATGACTGCATGGTCATATTCCAATCCTTTCACCAGCAAAGTGGTTCCCTATAAGCTTTCGATGATTGATTGGTCGTCCTGAGTGCCTCATATTGCGTTGATAATGATTTGCGGCTTCTGAGATATTTGCTCCTACACCGTCAATGTGGATCTTGAGCACATTGAAGAAACGATATAGAAGATCACGACGATATACCGAGGTTTCTGGGTTTGCCTTTATTTCAAGGAAAAAGGCTTTTAGACGGGCAGTTGTCGGATCTTGGAGGTAGGCATTCGCTGCATCCAAGACCAAAGGGTACTTGGTCGCTTTGGTCTGTTTTGCGACCTGTCCCTTCTTTGTGCCAGCCGTAAGCGCGTCACTCACACCAGTGAAGCATTTCTTGGCGAAGTCCAATACGAGCGTGAATGCTTCTTTGATCGTCTTTGCTGCGTCGAGCTTCTTCACGAATGAGTGGAGCGCCTTGCCTTCAACTTCTTCGATAGAAGAGAAGCGACCTGCTAATCGCTGGGCAAGTTTGTGCGTCTTATTCTTTGACTCCTGATCGCCACCGTGTAGAGCAATTACACTCTCGTTATGCCCCAACAGCCCCAACAGCGAGTTGTACTGTTTGACTGACAGATACTCTGGAGCGGTGTAGACTCGTTTCACACATTGAGGAAGGCCGTTCGTGAGGTCAATCTTCTGCCCCTGCTCCAGCTTCGCTCTCGTGTCCTTCAACCAGGCGCCGAGCTTTGGCTCCCCTGCCTTCTCCCAGCGCCATGGGATGTCCAACTGACCTAGACATGTAAATACTGGATAGACACTCGCGGTCCAGTCGACAGGCTTGCCTTCGTCAAAGTCAAAGATAGCTTGCATTGGGTCGCCCAGGATGCGGCAAGGAAGAAAGTCTCCCAAGGCACAGGCTAGAGAGTGCTGCAGATCCGAACAATCCTGATACTCATCCACATAAACCCCTGCGTAGGAGACACTGATAACGCGACGAATAAACTGCTTCTTCAGCAACCCTGAACAGCAATCGTATAGTTTGGACCATTGCTTCCCAGTTGGGTGTTCAATCTTCCACCCCGAGGTCTTGGGATACGCCAAACACAAGCGAAGTGACCAACTTGCAATCGTATCAATCTGGTACTTGGACGAAGGAACACCCAAAGCGATCATTTTCGTCTTGATTGAGTTAACGCCCGCGAAGGTGTGGGTCAAGATCAACTGCCGTTTGATAGAGGATTTCACTGCAAGGGCTATAAGATGCGTCTTACCATATCCGGCAGGTGCAATTACATACCCCTTCGCAGGAAAATCGTTGAGCTTGAGCGCAAGTTCATCAGACATGTTCAGCCCACGCCCAAAGGGCTCCCAGTTTGAGAGCCAAGTCCCTCTTCAAAAATGCTCCGTCCTTGAAAGCAGGGCTCACCGTCTTGAACCACTCATCTCCCCTCGTAGTGTCCTTGAACCACCCTCCTTTCTTCGCTGCGACGCCGATGGCGGCTCGCAGCTTCGCGCTTTCAGTCCAACTTCCAATGTCACCATCAAGCGCGTCTTGAAATTTGGATCGTACCTGATCGTAAACAGGAAAACCCAGTTCAGACTGCGCAAGTTTTACGCTAGCCAAAACACTATCCCAAGGCAAATCCTGAAACGCCCTTTCTTCTAACGAAAGCTTGTCACTCCAGACATGTACTGGCACACCAAGTGACAAAAGTTCAGTAACATCAGCAGTTGAGAACTGATCCTCAGCGTCTGCATCCGCGAGGACTGAAACGTCGTAGCGGAGCGATTTAAACGCCTTGGCCAGCTCTTTGATCTTACTGGCGCCTTTTGCGTCCAACAGCGCAATGCCATTGAACGAAAGCGAATCCTTTGCATTGCCGATCTGGTGATCGTCAAAGCCCCTCAGAAACCCCACCTCGGTAGCTCCTTCACACACTACAACTTTCTTCGCAAGGAACGCTTCTGTACTTGACCGAATCTTCCCCTGAACCTCAAATTCTTCAAGTCCTTTTTTTGTCGCAGAAATAATCTCAACAACACCTCCCTTGTTGTGGACAATGTGCAGCTCTTTGACGGTAAGCTCTCGCAATACAGTAGGTGAGTGTGTCGTCAGGAAGTATTGGCCCCGCTTGTCGTCCCTGATGTGTTTGATGAGCCTGGTGATCCGATGAGGCTCCAAACCGAACTCCACCTCATCGAACAAAGTGATATGCCCCTCCTCCAGTCCCATCTTTTGAATGCCACACAGAAGCATTCGGCGCGACCCAAGACCCAACTGACGTAGAGGAATGTCGCCATCATGAAGGGCCAACCCGCCAACCTTCAGATTGATCGAGGCGAGATCGAGGTGAGCCTTGTAAGCATTTGAAACTGGCACCCCCAGCAATTTCGCAATCTCCTGCGACTTCTCGGCAGCAGCGTCGAAGTTTTTGAGTGAAACTGGCCGGTCAGCATCCAATGAGGCCCTGGCCGTTCTTGAAGCAACTGCTAGGAGCTCGCTAAGACTTTGTGCCTCGGTGAGTTTCGCCAAAGCAGTGCCGGTAGCCCACGAGAGCTGTTTCTCGCTGTAAGTACCAATCAGCCCCACGCTAACCTTGTTCCGGTCGGCATACTTAAAATGAACACCCTCAGGCAAGCGGTCACAGTACACCACCCACTTCGGCTCAAGATCCTTCTCTACCGTGAGTCGCACAGTCAGGACGTTTTCCAAATGATCGTCGGGCTCGTCGGTAAGCTTCAGGGCGACTGCGTCCCATCCCCGGAGGTGATGACCGTACTTGTCCAGCGAGCAAAACTCTTCAACCAATTCGCCAATGGTGATTTCAATGACGATGGCATCGTCCACCTTACATTGGTAGAAATCTGCATCGGTTAGCGTAAGGTTCCACTGCGGATAGAAGGCATATCTGAGGGCGTCCAAGATTGTAGACTTTGAAGAGTCCCCTTTACCAATCAGACAGAAAACATCGCCCATTGGAAGACTCCAGTCAAGCTCTTTTATTCCTCGAAAATTCTTAATCCCTATTTTTCTAATTTTCACGCGTCAGCCCCTCAGAAAATATACGCCTCGTCGCCATCGGTATCCTTGCCCTGAGTCCTCCCAACACTCAATTGAAACTCAGAGAGTTCGCCCGAAAAGTGCATGTGCTGCGCAAGCGAGCTACCTGAGTCATGGGTGCCGGCAACTGGCGCGCATATACTGGCGCGCGAACTTAGGCATGCCAACAAATTCCAAGTTGCAATATATGCCATAATTCTTGCAACTGCAAATCGCATAAATCCTTGGAACAAGCTTTTACCAGAAGAAGAGAAATACGAAATGGACGAAGCAATTGTTGTCTTTTCCCGGAAAGGCATTTTCCAGACCAAGATCCCCGCACGAGACGTACGAAGTCGTGAGCATGCTCGTAAGCTCTGGCCCCTAGTGTCATCAGGTGACTCAAGGCAAATGGTGACATGGGTCAGCCCCTCCTTTGAAAATGGGCAGTTGCGTCGACGATCGCACTTTCGTGTGCTTCCAGCACCGCATGCATTCAACCCAAAGGCACACTTTGATCAGGAAGAAGCCGGCAGGCGGGGTGCAGTTCAGGAGAGCCCAGAACACAAGCAGGCGAAAGAAGTCGTCGCCGCAGAGCTTGCGCGGCGCTTGCGTGCAGGGCTTGCCATGCCATGGGCGTTCAAGGACGCCGATGCGTCAGACTACGCACTGGAAGGGAACTTATTGCTCGGAGCAGATCAGATTACAACCGAGTACACCTTGCGGACGCCTTTTGGCAGTGAATTCCGGCTTGATATAGCCGTGCTCGGGCGGCCTGTCCAAACTGAGCGAATGATAATGGCTGGCGTTGAAATCGAATTTGGTCACGCCTTTGATGGCCGTAAAGCTCTGATTGGCAAATCCCTCGGATTTCCTCTCATCTCTATTGACATTACGGAGATGGCGCTAGCCGAGCTCACTGCGGAGTGGGCGAATCAAGTATTAACTGCGACTACACGAAGCCACGAACAAGGGCGCCGGCAGACTTACATGTATGTTCATGATCTGCTCTATCCACTCTATGCCCAATTACCGGCATTTCTCGATGAGGAGCAGCGACATCAATTTCTTGTATTTGCTAACGATCAGACTTTAAACAAGCTGGTGCGTTGGATGAACGCACTCGCTGAAAAGCTAGGGTATCCGAATGGCGCCGTTGCAGTTGCGATTGTCAACGGGAGGAATGACCAGTCACGCAAGATGCTTGAGCGCGCGGGCGAAGTTGTGGGGCCTGACTGGCGTGAATTCAACGACCAGCGCTGTCTGCGTATTACTTTGCCTCGATCACGTGGCCTAGCGGATCTTCAGGCCCATCGCCTCCACATGACGATGGTGCGCTTTATTCTGTCGTACTCGGACGCGCTTGTTGGATACAAGTATTGTAACGGCGTGGACAACAACCATCCAGAAGACGACGTATGGATTGCACATCGCTGGCTTCCTGATCTGAAAACGTTCACTCAACATCGAGTGCTACCAAAACGGCTTGCCGAACCTATCAACAGACTGATGGCGATGGTTTCAGAGTTGCATCGGAATCATGCAGCAAGCCAAAAAGCGTAGTGCGATTTCTGCCATCACGACTGAATCCTTGACTATCAGTTTCTCATCAACAGAATGTTTTAACGACAGATCATGCATATAGCTCACGAGTATGAGATCTCTGGCGAGCATTTGAGCGATGCTGATTTTTTGAACGAGTCACGGAGACAGTTTATGCTAAGCAGACAACACAATACTCAACTAACGACGAGTAAGTTTTTCAAGAACTTTTTGATATAAACAGTATAAATCTTTTTTATTACATGACATGAAGCATGGTCACTCGTCGTTTTTCGAGCAACATCCCAGGTAATTTGAAGGACTAGGCAACGCAAATTGCTCTGGATAGTGCAGCAGACCTAAGAGATATAGAGGGTAGTTGAAGACAGACTTCTCCCAACGCTTTGAAGAGTTTAATAGCCATAACGGACATGCGACAAAAACGGCGAAAGACATCGTCGCGTCCTACAAGTTTCAGCTCAAACCGTAGTTCTATCACTAAGGCAATCTCATGATATTTACTGAATACGAGCGAACCGACACCAGCCCTAAAAAGCTGAACGAACCAGACTTTGCTTTTCTTGATCGCTCTGCTCGTCCGGAGATTGGAGTCGTTCGCAGTTTTGTTGAACGATTGCTAGAGGCTTACCCTCAAGAGGAAGTGGCTGAAATGGTGGCTCGTCTTCAGTCTGGTAATGGCGTTGCTTTCCGTTCTGCTGGCTTTGAACTTCTCATCTACGAATTCCTCACACGGCTAGGCTACAAGCTAAAGCCTCATCCAGTGCTAAAAAATGGCTCTGAAAAAAAGCCTGACTTCCTTGTGACTGCGCGTGATGGAAGCCAGTTCTATCTTGAGGCTGTGTTAGCTACTGAAGACAAGGGCGAAAACTGGTCAACGAATGCAATGATAAATGCGACATTGGACATCCTCAACTCAACACCTCACCCCGATTACTTCATCTCCATCACCAGCAAGGGCGAACCTACAACGCAGCCCGCTGGACGCAAAATTCAACGTCGCGTTCTTTCATGGCTGAACGCCTTAGATCCCTCCACTGTTTCAAGAGAAGGTAATTTCTTAGATACAAATCCATCCTTTGATGTCGTTCATGAAGGCTGGACTCTGAACGTACAAGCTCTTTGCGCAGGTCCCGACAAAGTTGAAAAGACCGAACGCCTAATTGGCGTGAGTTCTATACCTGCCGGCTTTGTTGATTCTTGGACGCCAATTCGTGACAACCTGAGACAATGTTACAAAGGCACAGGCCATATGAAAATTTCATTATGCAACATTTATTGCATTTAAGCACCACCCCAAACAATTTCCCGCACACCACAGCTACATACCACCTCACAAAATCAAAAATGCGTTATGCGACGTGGCCTTGAGCGACTTGCAACGGAGGCGCGATATTTAGCCCCTCCACCGTATTGCCAACTATCTTTCGTTTTCAATGAACGTGAGTGACTTCAAGCAAGGCTCAGGGAAAAGTAGCGTCTACCTCGCCGCTATCGTCCGCATATCCCTGAAATTTCTGGATGCCGTTCTCTATTTGATGCCCCACAAAATAACTAAGGCCAGTACCCGACTGGAGTTCCAATGGAATATCAGAATTCTTTAGATATTGGTGAAGGGCGTTATTTTCAAACGGAATGACGTTCCAAAACGACTTGAGAATTTCGTCACTTTTAGTGCTTCTCGGGTTTACAACTGCAAAATTAAATGCTTCATGAAGAGCCCAATGCTGCGAAATTCGCCTTTTTTTCTTCAAGTCAGAGTGCCTGTGGTACAAATTTGAAAATACAACCAGATCGACATTTTTATAATTATCTGCCGCCTCAAACGATTCATCTGTAAAAAGTCCTTGAGTGCCCTTAAGGTAGGCAATCCACTTAGTCATATCCATCTGGCAATCCACTGCCACAAACAAAACGTTTAGATGATGCTGCTCGATACTAGAGCCAAACTTTTCTTGAGCGCTAAGCAAATAATCTTTCATCTTGCAATCCATGTGATGGGATGCACCCACGGATGCCGGCTTGGCGGCACCATCAAAAAGCTGCTGGAGGTTGCCCACAAGATCAGAGTAGTCGGTTAACCGTCCTAAGCCATGCACTACAAAATCAGAGCTTGTAACAATCTGTTTTTGTTTAGAATAATCTGCGCATTTGATCTCGATGTTAAATTGATATTCTTTGTACCATAGAGCGCAGTCAACATCTTTCGGAGGCGATAGCTTCAGTTCGTAGACGTACTTGCCGCGCGTTTGCCGGGCTATGAACGCGAACCAAGCGCAAACCGTCAGTTCACACGCCGCTTGAATGTACGCGCCCTGATCAGCATCGGCCCTTTCCAGCATCAGCTTTCTGTACAAAAGATCGTTCTTCTCACGATTGTTGAGAAACGGAAAAAGATGGCTTAGAGGAACTCTTATCCCATCTCGATATGCGCCCGACGGAACATACGGATTTTGGACTTTAATCGTGTATTGCTGAGGCTCTTGGGATTGCGCAGTTGCTGCGGATTGGGAATCGGAAGTCATCGCTTTGCTTTCATGCAATTATTGTCCTTCGGTGGTGGAGCGCTAGTGCTAAAAAATCTGATTGTACTTCCGCGCATACCAACGCGATCAGAAGGGATCATGCACGCGCGATTCTCAAGCACAACCTCATCGCCAAACTGCCTCGGCGCACGTACGCGCTGGCAGGATCGCCACCTGGTCGGGACGCACGGGAACAACCTGATATACAAGCTAACCAGAGTCAAAATTTCTTAACGGAAACACAAAAATACAACGAAACTTACTTTTGGCTGGGACTATTAGTGCAATGCAAATCCTGCTATGGCACCATTGCCGTGTGGATACAAAATTAAACTTGCATCTGCAACAACCTCTAGAGAAAGGAATTGTATGAGCCATAGGTCTAGCAGTAACGATAGTGCCATCCTGTTCGGTTTGGTACTTCTCGTGGTCGGAATCATAGTATGGAATTTTGTAAAGTCAGTCGCGGGTGTAATTGGCGCCGATCCGTTTGCTACCGGCAAGCTGATGTTGGTCGGGTTGTTGGCAAGCGCGGCTGCCGGGTGTTTGGCTTATGCCGGCTGGATCTCAATCCGAACGGCAGCACTGGCAACGCTGAGCGTAGTCGCTATCAGCTCCCACAAAGTGCTGATCAGCATCGCAAATGACGGCCGAGCACCGGATGACATCTCGGAGATGTTCGGATATGTGGAAACTTGGTACACGTCGTGGCCTGTGTTCTTCTTTCTTTGCGGTTGCGTAGTCGCAGCAACCATCTATTCCCATTGCTCAGGGGACAGATAGACTTTATCGGCTCGAAATTGAGGGGGTATGCGATGTCAGCGAGAGGCATCACCTATCCTCACAAGAGCGGGCCCTATTTCTAGCTCTATGTCATTGTTTATAAAGCATTTTCACAAAGAATGCTGAATTATTCGAAATTCTTGTGAAAACGCAATTGAATCAATTAGTTAGCATTTTCGCTCAAAAATTTAAGAAGTTTATTGCTTGTAGATTAAGGCGCTGTTTAATCAGTTTTTCAGCGTTTTTTCCTGCCAAACCCGCTCAAACACTGGTAGCATGTTGCTCCCAAGAATCCTTGATGCAGAGCATCATAGTCAATGAGCGCAGAACCAGCTATCGGATCATTTTTTGCCGTTTCACTTGAGGAAATCCACGAGATTGCCGAGAAGTCAGGCAACGCAGACTGCATACTTGCGATGATTGCACTTCGCCGTGGTCAAGGCCGAAAAGCAAATACCGGCTGGGGTAGGATTTCCATTAAGAAACACATGGCACTGCCTCACTCCCGTGCTAATAAAGCGATTGACTGGTTGCTGGAGAATCGTTTTTTCGTTGAAGGACGACGCGAAACCAAACGCAAAGGCAAAGACGACGGCAAAAGCGAAGCTGAAGGCAAAGCACATCTCTTCCCGGTTCGCGCCCTGCCCGATATCGCAAACAAGATTTACCTCCCGAACCGCCTTGTCGACAACGTAGACGGAGGAAAGGATGGAGGTTCGCTAGGCCAGCTAATGCGAAACATTCAGACTGATCTATGGAATAAGATCTCCACGGACCAAGCTCAACTAGATGCGCTGTTGGTATTAATTGCTCTTTATAAGCAACATCAAGAGGGAAAGGCCCGCGAAGATTTGGTTTGGTGGCATTGGGATACGCAAACGGCAAAGGGAAAAGCCAAGTCACTTGAGACGTCTGACAAGCAAAAGTTGTGCGTGCTTGACGCAACTAAGGGTGCGCTGCAATTTAATCCGGTTGAGGCTAAAAAAGCATTCGGCAACACGGCTTCAGCTCATGAAATCCTACCGCGAATTACGCTAGCGATCGATAACCTGAAAGAACTGGGTCTTATCTATACCTTAACCAGTGTGTGGCGGGTGACGTTGTCTGGCAAAGCGAAGTGCCTTGAGCAAAAGTTTGAAAGGGCTTATGTCCTTGATTCGGACTTTGTCGGCCCAGCTGAACCACTACGTATATCTCCGCTTAAAGAGTTAGTACGGGATTTCTCTGAGCATCTGAACCGCAAGGATGGAACTTCGCTTCGCCCTGCTTTTTCCTCGGAGCATGTTGAATTTATCTCATCGAGCGTAGGGTGGTATGTTCCACGTTCGACAATTGAGCCTGCACATTTACCAGATAGTGAAGATCTGATTGAAATTTCAGCTCAGCTAAATAAACTCTGCACTACTTGGAGTAATGCGATTAAGGATGCAATCAACAATGATCTAATCTTGCACTAATGTCATTTCCTTTTTTTGGAAAAGTGGCCCAACGAAGAAATGCGGCTTTCAGGGCCTTTTTTTTCATATAAAGGGGTAAAGGTAGAAAGGTAAAAAGGCAGAAAGAAATAATTTTTATAGCTCTAACACCGCTAACAACGAATAAGAGTTTTTTCTAGCGGGCGGGTTCACAATGGATCTGCTTTTTCGACAAATTCAGGCGCTAAGGCAATTATTGAAGCGATTGCCGACTGCACGAATCTGTCTTGCGTTTCATTCCAAACCTTGGCACTGCAAACAGCTCAATACCACAACTATCGGGAAGCGCAAGAATTTTCTCTGGCGAAGTAAAAATAATTTCGTTGCATTAGGGAAAAATATGCATATGATAGTTCTCCTGTCCAAATGTCAGGAGAATGATTTGCAGATCTTTACTGCCCCATCCAATGCCGTCCAACCTAAACTGGAACTAGTAAACTCGACCGGCCCCTCTCTGCGGGAGCCCGCTCAGAAATTAAACCCCTTCGAGTTGCGCAATGATCCTGGACAGGATTCGTTGTTCTCCACTCAAGAACCTCCCGAACGCAGCTCTGTCAGTCTCCAGCCAGAAATTCAGGAGGACGCGACCTCAAAAGACATAGAGCTGAACTACATGCTCTCTGAACAGTATCCTGAGCCACTTGAACTCTACACAGGCCCCAAAATCCGACTCTTCCAGAAAAAGGACGCAATCGCGGCTGTGAATGCCGCACAGCTGTGCGATCCGGAATCATGCGCCCGCATCTCCAAAGTCATCAAAACGTTGGCAAGCCACGGCGAATACAGGAAACTCGGTCAGATACAAACGGACTTCCACTATTCGCTACGTCGCCTTCTGGACAAGTATCAGCAGTTTCAGGAAGTTATCGAATATGTGGTCAACTGCGCGGCCCTCTCGCAGCATCGCGGCGACAATGTATTGCGTATGTCTCCGATCCTCTTGATTGGGGAAGCTGGTGTCGGAAAGACGCAATTCGTACAAGAGTTTGCAGCCTTGCTCAAAGTCGGATTCAAGAAGATTGACCTTAGCGCAAGTCAATCTAACTCCGAACTAGCCGGATCATCAAGTTTTTGGAGCAATTCGGCGCCATCCAAAATTTTCCTCATGGCCAGCCAGGGAGTAAAGGGTGAATCTCTCGCAAATCCAATTTTCCTGCTCGACGAGATCGACAAGCCGGCGCGCTCCTTAGGCTTCACCAATGCCGATCCGTTAGGCGTGCTCCACACGCTGCTAGAAAGGCATTCGGCAGCCTGCTTCACTGATCTAGCAATCGACATCCCGTTAGACGTTTCAAACTACACATTCTTCGCGACATGCAATGATGTGGATTTAGTTCCTCCCCCCCTGAGGTCTAGGTTCAGGGAGTTCGTCATTAAGATTTCAAAAAATCAAATGAAGGACATTGCTGTTTCTATTACACACGATCTGATTGATGAGCTACCTCATACAGAGGTTGTATTTCATCCGTCGGCAATTGAGAAGCTATCAGAGTTAGAATCGCCCAGGATCATGAAGAAATATGCCGAGGATGCATTGGGACGTACTCTTTTGGGTGGTCGAGATATCGTTGAACCGAAGGATATAAAAACAATCGTACATGCAAAACCCAAAATGGGTTTTCTGTAAATTGATAACCAGTCTGTTTAGCAAACATCACCTTGTCATAAAAATACTTAGATTATCCTTAAAAAGCAAAAAATCATTGCAGTTTTATTGTTTTTCAGCGCGGATGAAAAAATACCTCCTCCGCTATGTGATTCAATATGCCATGACACTAATTCAGAGGATAAAATGCACACAAAACGATCTTTAGACATGATTCCCGATGCAAACAGTCAGATGGTTTTCAAAAAAACACCCAACTCATATCCAATACGAGATGGTTGGGTCAAAATTATTTCAGATCATTGCAGACTTCCGCTTCCTTCTGCCGTCGAATATCCGAGTCATATACCAGGGCGTATATTTTCAGGCGATTTTTACGTCCCAAAATCTGATGAAATAATTATTGAAGGATACTCATACGGAACGTTCAAAACAAGAAGCGGCATCACAATCAGCCTGTGGAATTACCGAGTTTCGGGAATAGACTCTCGTGGAGAGTTTTTTTCTTACAATGGTAACTGGATGAGTCTGAAGAAACAGATGCGTAGTCAAGGCATGGATAAAACGCTGTTGGACGGAACGAAAGAGCTAGCTGCTCTCGTTCGCGTTGGGCACGCAATCAGGTTGGGCATGAACCTGATAAATGAAGTACCTCAGCCTGAGGCAAACCAAAGTGCCGACTCGAGGCCGCCTCGGCTTCGAAAGTAAATCACAATCCCAGTCCGAAGCGGTGACCTCGTATAACACCTTCTTAGCGAACGCTAAATCACCTCTGCCGCTCCGGCCATAACTCCCGCTGTACTCTCACGCCCCCCTGCTGGAGGGGCCAACGGCCGCTCAAAGCCGGTCCCGCGTCTCTGGCATATCCCTGACAGCTTCCCTTGCCAGTTCCCCTTGGCAGTTCCCCAGGCAGTTCCCCAGGCAGTTCCTCTTGGCAGTTCCCGGCACTTCAGTGGCATTTCAGTGGCATTTCAGCGGCATTTCAGCAGCATTTCAGTGGCACTTCAGCGGCATTTCAGCGGCACTTCGGTGGCAATTCAGTGGCACTTCGGTGGCACTTCGGTGGCACTTCGGTGGCACTTCGGTGGCACTTCGGTGGCACTTCAACGCCGGTGGCAGGCATTCTGGGGACGTCTTCATCCAATCAAAGTTAATCAAATAAAATTTTATAACTATAAATCAACATAAATCATTTCCCCTAATAAAAATAATTCGTCAAAACACAGAAATTCCGCTTTATTTTCTCGCCTTACAAAAATTGAGCAATGCAATCGTTTTATACTATTTCGTATAGCAGCTCTAAGCCAAAGTATAAAAATATCGTGGCAAGGCACGCCAAACGTATATCACACACTGACGTGTCTGCTATACGTTATGTGCCAAAGGCTGCGCCTTTGAATCCAATTACGCCCCTGACGTGGCCAGAGAAACATGAAAACTAAACAAGTCAACATCAGATTAACGGAGGAAGAGCGAGATCAATTCAAAGCACTTGCTTTCGCTCATGGTTTAGATGCCTCTGATTACTTTAGATCAAGAGTCTTATCTCTCGATGTCATTTCAACCACATCGATAATCGAATCATCTGAAGAGCTAACTAAAAGAGCAATTGCAGCAGACAGGATAATAAAGAAGCGAGAACTGGAAAAACATATCCCAGAGCACGTTCTGCGTCGATTATCTTATTTAAGCTCAATGAACCAGAAGTTGGATGACATGTTGAAACTGCTCTATGCGTTCCAACATGGAGCAGCTACCGAATCGGTGGCCACTAAGCTCACCGCTTACCTAGAAGAGTTACAACAGGCTATTCAAGGGGAATTTTGAAAAACATCTATTTCAAGATCAATACCTCACAAGGATTTTACAATGACGTTAATAAGAGTCACCGGAGCGAGTAAAGGAATTAAAAATTACTTGATCAATGGTACAAAAAATGGAAGAGAGTTCACGAGAAATGAACTTGATGAAAGAATCCCTATCGGGAATATTGACCTCGTGGACGAAATAATAGGCAGCATCACGTCAAATCGAATCAAATACCACCACATCACGTTATCGCTAAAAGAGGATATGGTTGATGCTGCAATATTTAGTGGCATGCTAAAGGATTTCGAGAAATTTATGTTCTCTGCTTATCATCCCGATGAATACAATATTTATGCAGAAATCCACATGCCTAAGAAAAAAAGTATCCTAACAATTGATGGGAAACAATTGATTCGACTACCGCATATGCATATTGTCGTTCCCAACCTTAATTTACTTAGCGGCAAAGCATTGAATCCGTGGGGGAAATATGACCATAACATCTCATACTTTGACGCTTTTCAAGAATATCTAAATCGAAAATACGGAACAATCTCACCGCGACACAGCGTTAGAAGTGACTTCACTATGGAATCAACTATTCTACAACGCTCAAAGGGAGACGTATTTCTAGGAAATGGCGATCAATTGAAGGGCGAGATACTGCGTTACATAATGGATAACAATATATCTGCATTATCCGAATTCCGCAGGTATCTTAAGAGTATTGGAGAACACAAGATAGTGAACTTGGGGCGTGCAAACGAACATGAGGCGATAAGGAAGTCTGGGCGCGAGCGCTTCGTGAATCTGCGGCACAATGTCTTCAAAGAAGCGTTTTTGATACTCAGCCTCGATGAGAAGAAGAAGTATCTATCCGCGTTCGACAATGACAGTTACGTAGCGATCGGGAGTCCGCGAAACACGGATGAGGCGCTCATGACGCTGATCAGCGAATGGCACTCAATACGCGCCAGAGAGATCAAATATTTCCCTGGTGGCTTACCTAAGGCGTACAAAGCGCTAGCGCGCGAAGAAAAGCTCGATGCTCTCAGGAGGAAGGAAATCGCCTTCTACAATAAGATCGGATCTTCTATATCTTTTCAAAAACAGCTATCCGATCTCGACAAAAGGCCGACGCTGCGCTTGCCTCGTCTCGAACTGCCCTCCCCTTCAACAGCCACGGGCAGGCGATACGATACGACAATTTCCCAACAGGTTCGGGACAAAGCTGAGTTCACGCTGAGTCAACAAGAAGAACATAGGATCATTGTCGCTAGATGGAACCAAGCCGTGGACCTGGAGTTTCTCCTTCAGGAGATGGTCGACAAGGTTGGCTTGGTGCGGTCCAAATATCAGATTGCAGGCCAAGAAAATCAGGGCGAGCCGCCAGTGCCGCCTAGGCGGATTCGCTGCGGCGCCAGGCATCTAAACGCAATCGACTTCTTGACACAAGAATTGCGAATGCCATTCGTCGCGGCACTATCCACACTAAAGAATACTGTAGCGCGTCAAAGCCATTTTGAAGCCAACTGCCATCCCGACAAGAACACTCCTGAGCCGATCCTTTGGAGACAGTTTTCTATGGTTCGACGCTCACTTCGAGTGCGCGTTCTGGAAGAATATCGGTTGGAGCTAGATCAATTGCGGAACTGCTCGCAGGAAGAACGTTCTGATATGCAGAAGGAACGGAGCGATCGAAGATTCGCTCTCTACCTCAACAGGATGCCTCGACACTTTAGAGAGTTGTTTTTGGCAGACATTGAACGGGAGTACCAAACTCGCAGGACAAGCCAGCGATTCGTTGACCGACAAAAGGAGTTCGTACTCAAGCGAAAAAAGTTGCAGATCAAAGACTGGGCACTGTATCAGATCTTTCTGCGATCGCGTGGCGATGAAGAATGCGTGGGGGAGTTGCGCCGCATTGCAGTCGCCCGTGAAATACTTCCGGACGCATGCTTCATCAAAGGCAAGAACATGGGTGACTCTATCATCGATGACAGTAGGATCGTCTCGAAGTACGGCTGCATGCGAGATGTCTTGATCAACGGCGACATCATTTACTCCCAAAATGGTCGCACGCTTCTACACGACCAAGGCGACCGGTTGTTGATTATCGATCGAGACCACGGGGTTTCGATTGGCTTGGCGTTGGCTCAAAAAAAATGGGGTGTTCAACTAGCCATAAGCGGCTCAGCAGATTTCCTCAAGCAAATGGCACAGGACGTGAGGGAATATAATCGACATGTCTCAAACATGGTGAACATGCGAACCTCGTGAGCATTTGTTGTCACGAAAGTCCGATATGGCGGCCACAATCCTGTACAGGCTTAAGCTGTGGCCGGCGCTGCTGAGCTACTGCGACGACGGCGCTATCGAGATTGATAACTCGGCGGCCGAACGCGCCTTGCGTGGCGTCGCCATTGGGCTCCGTAACTACCTGTTCGCTGGCGCCGACAGCGGCGGCGAACGGACTGCTGCGATCTACTCGCTGATCGGCGCGGCCAAGATGAACGGTGTCGCACCCGAAGCCTGATTGCGCCACGTGCTGACGCATATTGCCGATCATCCCGTTAACCGGGTTGATGATTTCTTGCCTTCGAACTCCACCTGCTCGCCGGCCTCCGAGATAACTCCGCTTCCCTGAGGTGTGATGCCATCATCGATTAAATTGCGGCACCACCCAAGACGTCACTGAGCATACGCTTACTGTCGAACAGGGTTGTGATGCACAACTACATCTTCGCCGCTGGATTGGGAATTGTCCACCACCTACCTTCAAGACGAAAAAAAAAGGAACAGCCTTGTGAAAGACTGCTCCTTGAGGTAGTGAAGCTCCGTTGAGGGAGCTGGGTCAGCTTAGTACCGTGGTGAAGTTTCGTCAGGATCGTCCTGCAACTTCATATCGGACGGCAAAATCAAACCCTCACCTTTAACGAAGCCGGCAATCTCAATATTTGCGGCAGCGTTAGTCAGGTCGTCAGGCTGGATGTTCATGGGATGGTTACGATACAGATATTGATAGTATTCGTTGATGTAATACTGATCCATGCCCATGTCAGACGGTTGGATGATGGAGTTGAGTAGATGTTGATACTCGTCCCACGTCAGCCTTCTATCCGAATACATCCTTTTAATCTCGTCCATGCACTCGTAATAGGTGTGAACACCAGTGCGAGGATTGACGAGATAGGTCAAAACGTGACGGTACTTACCATTGAGGAGGGGCATGATAATTTCGTCCCTGACATTGGAAGTAATCGCCTTCACTTGAAGACTAGCCGTCGCGGTCGAGCCATTGATCGTCAGAGGTTCAAACTCCACGATTCGGCTACGTTTTTTTGGAACTGCACGAACAAACATCACGTCCGTGTTAGCGCCAGGTTCAAAGTAGAAGCTGTGCCGTTTTGAAGTATCAACGGAACCTGTACCGATAGCCTCAAATTGCTTGATGTACTTGTCGGTCGGGGTGCTTCTACCAGTGCGGTGCGAAATCCAGCAGAGGACATTCTTACCTATCGTTGACAGGTTGTCGTTAATCATCCTCACGGTCATGGCTTCAAACACATAGCCGATGAACTGGCTCTTACCAATTTTTGAATTGAACTCTGCCAAACCCGTTTGACGGTTAAAGGTCAAGTGTCCAGTTTGCAAACCATCAGCTAAATAGTTACCGAAGTGGCGTTGCCGTAAGATGGCATCACTCAGGAACTTAGGAAGATTCGGGTAGTAAGGGTCAATGCTACCAACAGGGATGTTGGCGGGTATACCCAAATGTAACGAACCATTCTTGTAGTAAAAATCGGTACCATTCAGCGGAATAATGATGTTGCTCATGATGTAGCCTACAACAATCAAATCGATCCCCCGCCTGTATATGTTGTGTGGGCTAAGGTTCAGCGCAAATGACTGAGGTTCTATGTCAAGGTTGAACTACTAATTGAATCTGCACTGATTGTTAGTCCAGTCAGATGATGTGCATAAATAAGAAAACCCTTTCAGTGTTGGTGCAGCCACTTCGGTTAAGCTTCTAGAATTGCTTTGTCAGAGCAATGATTTTGAAACGGTTTCCGGCTTACGTTGCCATCTCCTTCGCTAGTCAAAACCTGGTATGACAGACTGCAACAGCGTCACATCACCAGGGAAGTACGGTGGAAGCGCCTGAGGATTTCGTTTCAGCGCCAGCTTGACGAACTTTTCATCACCCTCCTCTACATACAAGTGTTTGAACTCGGTGACACCCATCTTCAATCCTCGGTCACGGTCAAAAGTGGCTTTGGCTTTGAAGGCGATGTACCGCATAAGTATGGTGTACAGGGGATACCCTATGCCGTTTGATATCTGTTCTTCCTTCTCCTTCCATAACTTCGTTGAGTTCAAATTCGGTAGCGATTGCGCCAGCTCCAAGAGTTCTTTCTTCTTAGCTTTTGGTGGAATCTCTCCCCCTTGCGACTCGATGAACTCCTTCAAGTCAGCGACCTTCAAATCTTTAAGAACCTTATCAGCAGTAAGCTCAAAAGTTCGATCAAGTGGCAATGCTAAACCAGTGGGGAAACGCAAAGGAGCGCTGCCCATCTTGGCGTAGGTCTTTTCCCAATAATCGTATTCAACCCATGCCCAATGACGGCCGGCAAAGTAGTTATTGAAGACATGCCTGTGGTAATGGTGCATGTTCATGTAACCGCCCTCGCCCTCGGAGATGAATTTGACCATCTCGCTGAACTCTTCTGGTGAGAAGCCATCAACATCAGCCATGACCTCATGAAAGACCACGGCATAGGTGCTGAACAATTCAGACTCAGCTTGAACAGTTGGAATGCTGCTTAACTTCAATTGGGGCTTTGGCTCTTCCTTCTTCTTTGAGAAAAAACTGAACAGTCCCATGCAACTACACCTTCCCCGTATTGGCTTTCTTCGTCACCTCATAAGCACCAGGCAAAGACGCGCTCAAAAATGACTTGCGCATGTAGGTGGTGGCTTCCTGAACTTTGGTCAGCTCCAAGGGCTGCCATGTGCTGCTTTGCGTCCAAATTAGGGACTTTTTATTGTACCTGAGATGTTGACAGATAATACTGTGGTTTGCTATTTGTCATGTATTTCCAAACTAGGAACACCATGACAACCAGCACCACGCCTCAACTCACTCCTCAACAAGTTGCTGTTGTAGATTTGGCACAGATAGCTAAGCGGCTAGCAGACTATTGGGAGATCGACAAGAACCTTCAAAAAGACGTAAAGGTATGGGCGCTGGCAATCGTTGACGCACTGAACTTTGCCGCCAAGCTCAAAGAGAACGAGAACACGAAAACCAGTATCTATGACGAGAAACACAAAGCTGTATTGGCGGCACTGAACTTGGGCTGCGTTGCTGGTGTTGATCTAGATGCCGATGGGAAAGAAGTCCTCTACATGTATGCGTCAGGAATCGGCGTTGTCTGTGTCCATACCGAATTCATTCAACCACTGCCTCAAGTCGGGAGGTGGGCGGATGATTGGAGTGGTATCAAACGTCAGCAATGGGCGCCTGCAGCTCTGAATCCAAAAGCCATGAGGGATCTGCTGGAAGATTACACCAAACCCCAAAAGCCACTTAGAGATAGTGGTGAGTTTCACAGGAAAGCAAAGGCGGTAGATCGCTTCTACCACTACAACGATTACCAAGCTTGACATGGAACTTCAACAGCACATCCTAGATTTCACGAAGGCTTTAGCGACCGGCGAAATTGAAATCTATAACGAGTTTAGCTTACAGCATGAGCTTGGGCTTTACCTTCGTGCGCACCTTGAAGATTACCGCATCCAGTTTGAGCGTAACGTCTCACACTTCAATTTGCATAAGTCTGACCTGTACAAGCGTGAGATTGATATTGTTGTGATCTCAAAGGACAGGACAATCAACCATAGCGCTATTGAATTGAAGTTCCCAAGGAACGGGCAAGTTCCAGAGACGATGTTCAGTTTTTGCACCGACATAGCATTTTTAGAACAGCTTGTCGCTGGTGGTTTTCAATCAGCCTACTTCCTCGCTGTAGTCGATCACCCGCATTTCTATACTGGCAAACCAGATGGCATCTATGGCCTGTTCAGGAACGGTCAAACCATCTCAGGTCGCATTGTGAAGCCGACTGGTGCGAAGGATCGGGAAATCATAATCAAAGGCTCCTACACAGCTCAATGGCTTCCTATCAGCGACGATATGAAGTGCTGTCTGGTTCAAGTGGAAACTGGTCATGCTTGATTGTGTAAAGCTGGACGAGCTCCAAGGCAAGGACGCAAATCAATACCGAAATCGCTAAGTATTTGCGTACGACAAGCAAGCTGAGCTGTTGAGAGATTGAGAGATCGGTGAGAAGCGCCCTCGCGTACATCGTGCTGTGTGAAAGGCCGCTTGCATCGACCGGTCGAATCCGCATCCCGAAGCCGCCTCTCGGATGACGTTAGCTATCCCGCTACGTTTAAACCATCCAGAATAGCTAGTACCCCCGATGCTCTAGACCTCTTTTCTGGATCTGCGCTTACCTCCGCATAGCTGATAATCCCATCTCGGCTGACGACATAGCGTGCGGACATCGGCAGGGACCAGCTGGTATCGCCGCTGAAGCATGGGATATTTCCCCCTGCCGACAATACCACCGACCGCAAATTGTCTGGTATCGTCCATTGCACCCCGTAAGCTTGGGTCACCAATCCGCTTACGTCGCTCAACACGGGAAAGCGTAGCTTATTCAGCCGCTGTGTCTTGCGACTATATTCAACCGTTTGCTGAGATACCGCCACAACCTGCGCCTCCCGGGCCAGAATTTCGTGACGGAACAAATTTAACTCCTGGAGATCAGCATTACAGAAAGGGCACCATATTCCTCTGTAAAATGTAATAACTACATGGCCCTTTCGCAACAGCTGCTCAAGTGCGACGTCTTTTCCAGATGTATCCCGCAAGACAAACGAGGGCGCGCGCGCGCCAGCGGAAAGTGCTTTGTCCAGCCCTCCGGGATCAATCACATTGCGAAGTGCATGACGCAGCGCGTCAAAGGGAACTTCGCCTGTACAGCCGGTTGCTACCGGCCCTTCTCCTGCAGGGAGTTGCTCATCTAACCGCATACAACCTCTGACATTGCTATATCAATGCAGACACTGTATCGGTTTCCCCCTTGAGGAACTAGCCAACTCCAACGCGTTACTGATATGCTCGGCTGATATGAATGATTATCTATTCGCGTTAAAGTTGTTCGCCCGGGTGGCCCGCCGAGGAAATTTTTCCGCCGCTGGCAGGGAATTCAATCTGCCCCAACCGTCTGTGTCGCGTATTATTTCCAGTCTGGAGCAAGAAGTCGGCGTGGTTTTGCTCAACCGGACGACCAGGGCCGTCAACCTGACCGACGCGGGCGTCGAGTTCCTGGAGCGCATCGAGCCGATTTTACTTGCCCTTGATGAGGCTGCACAGGCCGTACGCGGCAGCGGCGAGTTGCGCGGCACGTTGCGGCTGGGCCTGCCATCCAGCTTTGCATTACGCGCGGTCGTTCCTCTACTGCCGGATTTTCTATCTGAGCACCCTAAACTTAAAGTCGAATTCATTCTCGACGACATGCGTCAAAACCTGATCGCCGATGGCGTCGATGTGTCGGTGCGTTTTGGCCAGTTGATTGATTCATCGACCGTGGTGCGCAAGCTCGGCGAGACGCCGAAGGTCATCGTCGCTTCGCCGGCATATCTGAAAAAGTACGGTACGCCTAAAGTTCCCACCGACCTATCGAGCCACCGTACCATTTTCGGCCCGCAGACATCAGGGCAGGCATGGTCGTTCCGCAAGGAGGATCAGGCCGTTTCAGTGCGCATCGAGGGCGCGATCGTCGCCGCATTTAATGAAGTGGGGACCGCCAGCTCCGTTGCGGGCTTGGGCATCCATTGCCTGAGCGAGGCGGGATGTTACAAGGAATTGAAAGATGGAAGCCTGATTCGCTTGCTGCCCGACTGGGACATGGGCTCAATCGAAGTAAACGCGCTTTTCACCTCGGGGCGTGCATCCAAGCCGTCAGCCAAAGCCTTTTTCGAATACCTGAAAAGCCAGCTTGGCCAATTCGGCATCCGCTAATCCGCCGCACGCCTCACATGACAGTTATTCGCCCCGAGCATCAATGACGCCGGTATCTGCCCCCACAATAGGCATAACGGATCGACGAGCAGGAGCAGACGCTCCCACCGCCGATCTTCCATTCATGCTTATTTTGAGGATACTAAAATGCGCGCCATTCAAAACACCGCCTTCGGCAATCCAGTTGAAACCCTTAAACTGATCGACACCACTGCACCAGGCAAGCCAGGTGCCGGCGAGGTGCTCGTCGCCATGGAATTTGCCCCGATCAACGGTAATGACATGCTCATCATTACCGGCCAATTCAAGTTTGACACCGACCTGCCATCGTTCGTCGGTAATGAGGGTGTCGGCCGTGTGGTGGAGGTCGGCGCCGGCGTGACCAACGTGAAAGCAGGTGACCGCGTGCTGGCGCCGCTGTACAGCTGGACCTGGCGTGAGCAGATGATCTTCGCCGCCGATGGCTTGCTTGCACTGCCGACCCAAGTGGCCCCGCAACAACTGGCCATGGCGCGCATCAATCCCGTCACCGCCGTGCTGTTATTGGACCAGTTCGTCGATCTCAAGGAAGGCGACTGGGTCGTGCAGAACATGGCAAACGGCGGCATTGGGCGCTCGGTCATCGCATTGGCCAAGCAACGCGGCCTGCGGACCATCAGTTTCGTGCGACGGGCGGAACTGGTCGACGAATTGAAGTCCGCTGGCGCGGACATCGTGCTCATCGATGGCCCCGGCGCAACCGAGCAAGTGAAGCAGATCGTCGGTGATGGCAACGTTCGCCTGGCCATCGACGGCCTGTCGGGCAGCCACGCGGCGCGCCTGATCGATCTGCTTTCGCAGAACGGCGTGCTGGTCAGTTACTCATCGCTGAGCGGCGATATGAACATCCCGGTCAATGCGCTGGACTTGCAGGCGCGCGGCATCGTCGTGCGCGGAATCTACCAGGGCCTGCCCGAATACGCAGCAGCGATTCCCGGTGCGATTCGCACTTCGGTGGACCTGCTGGCATCGGGCGAGTTGACCCTCGCCGTCGATGCAGTGTATCCAATCAGCGAATTCACCCAGGCAGTCGAGCACTCGCTGCGCGGAGGCAAAGTGCTGCTGGACCTGCGTAACTAAAGTCCCCCGGCCTGCTGGATCGCCTGCCGCCTTAGGCGGTGCGGTCCGGCGCCCACCCTCCCCCGTTTTATTGATCGCTTGACCGCCCCCGGCGCCGTCAGGCCGTGCGCGCTTGCCCATCTTTATACCTTCGCGCAGCGCCCTTTCCGCCCTCAGCAATTCATTCAATCCGAGCATGAATGTAATACCGCCCACCCGTCTAGTGCGGTGGCCTCATCAGCATTATCTTGACAACCGAACGCAAGAAACGGCGCGCCTATTGTGCTGATTGCCTTCACATAAAACAACCAACCGGGGTCACCTCATCATGGAAAAGATCACCCGCTTCATCTCTCACCGTATCCCACGCGAGCTTTCGTTCCAGGGACCGCAGGGAATTTTGCAGGCATCGCACTGGCTTCCAGAAGAGACCGCAGCCTCCTACGACAATCTGATCGTGTTTTTTCACGGCGGGTACTTTGTCGCCAATGACAGCGAAAGTCTGACCAGCTTATTTCACGATCTCACCAGCATCCCTGCCAATACCGCGCTGCTGGTGTTGCACTACACGCTGGCCAGCACCAGCCCTTTTCCGGCAGCGCTGGAAGACGGCTATAGCGCCCTGCTGTGGGCGGTACGGAACAGCAAGGCGCTGAAGTGGAGCGGCGCCAACCTGATTGTCGCCGGCATCGAAGCGGGCGCCAATCTGGCGGCCAGCGTCGCACTCGTCTGCCGCGATCGCAAAATGCCGCTGCTGAGCGGTCAGTTGCTGATCATGCCCATGTTGGATCCGGGCCTGACCAGCGGCTCCATGCGTGACGCACATGAGGAACCGGCACAACTATCGGCGGCCAACCGTTGTGTGCACGGCTACCGGCAGTACCTGCCCGACGTCGTCGACCGCCTGCATCCATATGCCAGCCCACTCAACGCCCATCGGCTGAAGGATTTGCCGCCCGCGCTGATCCTGTCAGCCGACGCCGACCCGCTGCGCGACGAAGCCGAGACGTATGCCTCGCGTCTCATTACCGCCGGCATTGCGACCTCCACGCTGCGTCTCGCCGCGTTCCCTTTGGACGATCACAACGCCCGCAGCGCCTGTGCCGCTGGCAGCGAAGCCGTCAGCGCTATCGCCGCATTCCTGCACACCATTCAGCACCGGCCAAAGCCAAGCAAGCCACCCGCCATGAGCATTTAATCCAAAGCAAAGAAAGACCCAACTCACCACATGAAGGAACACCATGAATAAGCACTCAATCATCCAGTCAGCCCTACGTCCGTTGGCTGCAGCGCTCACCATTGCCGGCATTGTGGCTGCGCTCAGTGGCTGCGGCGAAGCCAGCAGCAAAGCGCAGGAAGCTACGCCGCCAGGGGCCCCGATCACCGCCGCGCCCGCCATCGCACGGCAGATCACCGAAACACAGGAATTTTCAGGCCGCATGGAGTCGGTCGAGAATGTTGAGATCCGTGCCCGTGTCAGCGGCTACATCACCGCAGTGAACTTCCAACCCGGAGGCAAGGTCAGCAAAGGACAGGTGCTGTTTGTCATCGACCCGCGCCCTTACCAGGCAGAAGCGAACCGCGCCGAAGCAGCAGCCCATGCCGCCAGGGCCCGTGCGGATCTGGCTCGGCTGGAGCTGGCGCGTGCTGAAAAGCTCCTGGCTGACAAAGCTATCGCTCAGCGAGAATTTGACGAGCGCGCCGCCACTCAGAAAGAGCTGGAGGCGAACGCGCGTGCCGCGTCGGCACAGTTTGACACCGCTAAACTCAACCTCAGCTATACCCAGGTGACAGCACCGATTAACGGCCGCGCCAGCAAGGCCGAGATCACAGTGGGCAATCTGATCGATGCCAGCGCCGTACTCACATCGGTGGTCTCTGATGAGAAGATTTACGCCAGCTTCGACGGCGATGAATCGACCTATATCCGCGTAGCCGCCAACGTGCAGCAAGGCCGTGCCATAAACGTCCGGGTGGGCCTCGCCGGTGAAGAGGGGTATCCGCACGAGGGCAAGCTCGAATTCATCGATAACAAGCTCGACGTGCATACCGGCGCGGTGCGCATGCGCGCCGTCTTCGTTAACAGCGACCGGGTGTTGGCGCCCGGCCTGTTCGCCAAGGTCCAAGTCGACACAGGCAATGCGCAGGCTGGCGCCACGAACGCCGTACTCATCAACGACAAGGCGATCGGCACCGATCAAAGCCGCAAGTTCGTCTTTGTCGTCACGGCCGACAACAAGGCGGAATACCGCCAGGTCACGCTGGGCCAGAGCGTTGACGGCCTGCGCATAGTCCGCACCGGCCTGAAGGCTGGCGAAAAAGTTGTGGTCAACGGGCTGCAGCGCGTTCGCCCCGGCGCCCCGCTGGCCCCGCAGATCGTCTCTATGACAGCCGATCACGCTCCCGCCGCTACGGCCGATGTCAAGGTCGCTGTCGCGGGCACCTCGTCGAAAGGACATTGATCATGAACTTCTCCCGATTCTTCGTCGACAAACCCATCTTCGCAGCGGTGTTGTCGATCATTATTTTTGTCGCGGGCACCATCGCCATATTCCGCCTGCCTATTTCTGAATATCCGGATGTGGTGCCGCCATCGGTTGTGGTGCGGGCACAATATCCGGGTGCGAATCCCAAGGTGATCGCTGAAACGGTTGCCGCGCCGCTGGAAGAACAGATCAACGGGGTGGAACACATGATCTACATGTCTTCGCAAAACACCTCGGATGGCGCCCTGATGCTGACGGTCACCTTCAAGATCGGCACCAACATCGAGCAGGCCGAGACTGCGGTGCAAAACCGCGTCCAGCGCGCGCTGCCGCGCCTGCCGGAGGAAGTGCGTCAGATCGGTGTGACCACCGTCAAGAGCTCGCCCAACGTGACCATGGTCGTGCATCTGGTATCGCCAGACAAGACCTATGACGAACTCTACCTGCGCAACTATGCCGTTCTGAACGTCAAAGACCAATTGGCGCGCATTCCCGGCATGGGCGATGTGCAGTTGTTTGGTTCTGGCGACTATGCCATGCGCGTCTGGCTCGACCCACAGAAAGTGGCCGCCCGCAATATGACCGCCACGGACGTGACTGCCGCGATTCGCGAACAAAATGTGCAAGTCGCCGCTGGCGTGGTGGGCGCTTCCCCCACCAGGGATAGCCAGTTTCAGCTGACGGTCAACACGCAGGGACGCTTGAAGTCGGAAGAAGAATTCGCCAACATCATCGTGCGTACCGGCAGCGACGGCGCCATCACCCGGCTCAAGGATGTCGCCCGCGTTGAAATGGGCTCCGGTTCCTACGCCCTGCGCGCGCTGCTCGACAACAAACCGGCGGTGGCGCTGGTGATTTTCTCGTCGCCCGGCGCCAACGACTTGCAACTGTCGGCCGACGTCCGCGCGAAAATGGAAGAGCTGAAAAAAGATTTTCCAAAAGGTGTTGAATTCAGCGTGGCGTATGACCCGACCATGTTCGTGCGTGATTCCATCAAGGCCGTCATCCATACCCTGATCGAGGCCATCGCGCTGGTCGTGCTGGTGGTGATTATCTTCCTGCAGACTTGGCGCGCCTCCATCATTCCGCTGTTGGCAGTGCCGGTGTCGGTGGTCGGCACATTTGCGGTGATGCTCGGTTTCGGTTTCTCGATCAACACATTAACCTTGTTCGGGCTGGTGCTGGCGATCGGCATCGTAGTCGACGACGCGATCGTCGTGGTCGAGAACGTTGAACGCAATATCGCCAACGGCCTGACCCCGCGCGACGCCACCCTGCAGGCGATGAAAGAAGTGAGCGGTCCTATCATCGCGATCGCGCTGGTGCTGTGCGCGGTGTTCGTGCCGATCGCCTTCGTCAATGGACTGACCGGCCAATTCTATCGCCAGTTCGCACTGACCATTGCGATCTCAACCGTCATATCGGCATTTAGCTCTCTGACGTTGGCGCCGGCCCTCAGCGCCGCGTTGCTGCGCCCGCACGATGCGCCGCAAGACGCCGTGACCCGCGTGATGGACCGATTGTTCGGCCGCTTTTTCCACTGGTTTAATACCTTCTTCCATCGCAAATCGACGCAATACGAGGGCGGGGTAAAACGTGTGCTTGGCCGCAAATCGCTGTCCATCGGCGTCTACTTGGCGTTGGTACTCGGTGCCGCCTTCATGTTCCGTGCCGTGCCAGGCGGTTTTGTGCCATCGCAGGATAAGGGATATCTGGTCGGGTTCGCCCAGTTGCCGGATGCCGCTTCGCTGGACCGCACGGAATCAGTGATCCGCCGTACCGCTGACATCGCCCTGGGTGTGCCGGGCGCGCGCAATACCGTCGCCTTCCCCGGCCTCTCGGTCAACGATCTCACCAACGCCCCCAATTCCGGCATCGTTTTCGTCGGGGAATTGGCGCCGGAAACCCGCAAGACCGCCGAGGTCAGCGGCCCCGGCATCGCCGCCGAAATCAATAAGCGCGTCGGCGCCATCGAAGACGCGTTCATCATGGTGTTCCCTCCTCCGCCCGTGAACGGACTGGGGACCATTGGCGGCTTCAAAATGATGATCGAAGATCGTGGCAACGTCGGCTACGACGAGCTGTATGCCGCCACCCAGCGTCTGATCGACAAGGCACGCGCGGCGCCGGAACTGGCCGGCGTGTTCTCCGGTTACCAGATCAACGTACCGCAACTTTATGCCGATATCGATCGCACCAAAGCCAAACAGCTCGGTGTGCCGCTGGAGAGCATCTACCAGACTTTGCAGATCAATCTTGGCTCGCTGTACGTGAACGACTTCAACCAGTTCGGCCGTACTTACCAGGTGCGGGTACAAGCCGACGCGGCCTTCCGATCGCAACCTGAGCAAATCACCCAGCTGAAAGTGCGCAGCACGGCGGGCGACATGATTCCGTTGTCGTCGCTGATGCGCCTGAGCGACAGTTACGGCCCCGACCGCGTACAGCGCTATAACGCCTACGTCGCTGCCGATGTCAACGCCGGCCCTGCGCCTGGCTACTCGTCCGGCCAGGCGCAGGCGGCGCTCGAACGCATCGCCCGCGAGACGCTGCCGAAAGGCGTTAGCTATGAGTGGACCGAACTGGCCTACCAGGACATCTTAGCCGGCAACATGCTGATCTATGTATTCCCGCTGTGCGTGCTGCTGGTGTTCCTGGTACTGGCCGCTCAGTACGAGAGCTGGACGCTGCCGCTGGCGGTGATCCTGATCGTGCCGATGTCCATCCTGTGCGCCTTGGTCGGCGTCAAGCTCACTGGCGGCGACAACAATATTTTCACGCAGATCGCACTGTTCGTGCTGGTGGGGCTCGCCTCGAAAAACGCCATCCTGATTGTGGAATTTGCCCGCGAGCTGGAAGAGCATGGCCGCACCATCGTCGAGGCGGCGCTAGAAGCAAGCCGTCTGCGCTTGCGTCCGATCCTGATGACGTCGATCGCTTTCATCATGGGTGTAATACCGCTCGTGTTCTCACACGGCGCAGGCGCCGAAATGCGCCATGCGATGGGCGTCGCGGTGTTCTCCGGCATGCTCGGTGTGACATTCTTCGGACTGTTCCTGACACCGCTCTTCTACGTATTGCTCCGTAAGCTAGCCCTTCGCCTGGAGCGCAAGTCTGCGGCCGCAGCGACAACCGTACTACCGCAAGGAAATCACTGATATGAACACGATGATCAAGCGGGGCGTCGCGCCCCTGATGGCTGCACTCATTCTTAGTGCTTGTGGCACGCCCGAATTTCGCCAGCCAACGATAGAAACACCGGCCGCCTTCAAGGAAGCGAAGGCGGGCGAAGTCCAGACTGCCTCAGACGGTACCAACTGGAAGCGGGCGCAGCCAGCGGAACAAGAACCGCGCGGCGAATGGTGGCGCGCATTCCAAGACCAAGTGCTTAATCAGCTTGTAGACGAGGCGACACGCAACAACGCCAACCTCGCGATAGCAACCGCACGACTGAAGCAGGCCCGCGCCATTGCCGGCATCGCAGAGGCGGACCGTGTGCCGCAGATCGGCATGGCGGCGGGCGCACAGCGCGCCCGTTCCGCGCCGGCGGAACTAGGTCTGGTGCCAGGTGTCCCGGTAGCGCCACAAACCAGCTATTCGGCACGGTTGACCGCGAGCTACGAAGTCGACCTGTTCGGCCGTGTTTCCGCTGGTGTGGCAGCTGCGAATGGTGACGCTGCAGCGGTCGAGGCCACCTACCGCTCGGTGCTTCTGGCAATGCAAGCGGACGTTGCGCAGAGCTATTTCCGGTTGCGTGCCACCGACGCCGAGTTGGCCACGCTGGAGCAGACCGTTCACCTGCGAGAAGAGAATGTCAAAGTTAACCAGCGCCGTTTCGACCTCGGCGATATCGGCGAATTTGACTTGGCACGGGCCCGGACGGAGTTGGCGACAGCGCGCGCAGAAGCGATCGGCCTGCAGCGCGAACGCGCAACCATCGAGCATGCACTGGCAGTCTTGCTGGGCAAACCTGCCTCGGCGTTCACCAGCAGTGCCAGTCCGCTGCTTGATAGCACGCTGCTGCCTGCTGTGCCGGCAGGCTTGCCGTCTTCGCTGCTGGAGCGGCGGCCCGATATCGTAGCGGCGCAGCGCACCATGGAAGCTGCCAACGCACGGATTGGTGTTGCACGCGCGGCGATGTTCCCTGCATTGAGCATCAATGCTTCAGGCGGCGGTGTCGCGGACACAGTCGCGAACGTTTTCAGCATGAGCGGCCGCTCCTGGATGCTGGGCGCACTGCTTTCCGCACCGTTGATCGACGGCGGCCGCAGCCGGGCAAATATCACCCGCAGCGAGGCGGCGCTGGAAGAATCGGTCGGCCAATATCGCCAAAGTGTCCTGACCGCGTTTGCAGAAGTCGAAGATAACCTGTCTGGGCTGCGCGTTTTGTCAGAGCAGGCACGCGAGATCGACGCGGCGCTGTTAGCTGCGCGCCGGTCGGCGGATCTGGCGCAAAAGCTCTACGACGCTGGCAGGTCCAGCTATCTGGACCTGCTTGATGCGCAGCGGAACTTGGCGGCTGTTGAGCGACAGGCGGTACAGCTACGTGGGAATCGTGCGGTAGCAACGGTGGCACTGATTCGATCACTCGGCGGTGGCTGGGACGCCCAAGTCAACGCGCTTTAAACGCTAACGGATGGGGCTGTGCGCTGGCGCCTGACGCGCCATGCGCGCCCCTCGGATAGGGAAGCCATGTCACAAAAGAACGTTCAATTCTCGCTCGCAGCTCATATTGTGGCCGTGCTGGGCTACCACCACGGCAGCAGTGTCACAACGGCGGTGTTAGCGGATAGCGTGCGCGCCGATGCCACATTTGTGCGCCGGTCAGTCGCCAAACTGGCACGCGCCGGGGTGATCACCACGACGCGTGGCCAGCACGGCGCCTGCCGCCTAGCACGTCCACCGACGGAAGTCACACTTCTGGAAGTGTACCGTGCCAGCGAAGCACCTCCGCCGTTCGCTTTACATGAATATGCCGAGGAGCCGCTATGCTCAGTCAGTGCGAATTTCAAACCATCAATGTGCGAACTGCTACTCGACACTACATCACGCTTCGAGAGTGGCTTGGCAGAGCTCACGGTTGCTGATCTGGTAGGTCGGATTCGCGTCATCGAAACGACATATGGCGCCAATTCGATCAACGCAAGCCGTAGGGCGTTAGGGACAAACAATGTTCCACAAACGTTATGAAAGCGCGCGCTTTCGGGCTGGCATGGCGGCCACCTGGCAATACTGCCCACAGATCGAGACGCGGCAATTCCCAATCGGCCAGAGCCACACAAACCTGTCCCGACGCCAGTTCATCGGTGAAAATCCATTCGCTCGCAACTGCAATGCCAAGGCCCGCGAGTACGGCTGCGCGGACGCCTTCAAGCGCGCTGATGCGAAGCTTAGGCTTGAGCACGATAGTTTGCGTCGCCACGCTTTTGTCGCCCGAGGCGAACGTCAGCTGCTCGCCACCTTCGCCACGCGAAAATACAATCGCGGCATGGTCGGCCAGATCTTGTGGCCGACCTGGGGTGCTGCAGCGGGCGAAATACGCCGGCGTGGCGACGACGATGCGGCGACACTGTCCGATACGGCGTGCGGTCAAACCGGAACTGGGCAGCCTGCCCATCCTGAAGGCTACTTCCGCCCCTTCCTCCACCAGTCCAATGTTGCCATCGTCCAGCAACAGGTCGATCTCCAGTCCGGGATGTTGTTCGAGGAACGCGGCCATATTGGGGATGACGTGCTGGCGAATAAAGGTGATGGTGCCCCCCACTCGCAACCTTCCGCTGAGCGACGCAGGCTCGCCCCGTACCGACCTCAATGCCAGCTCGGCTTCGTCGAGGGTGCGTGTCGCATGCTCGAAAAAAGTCTGTGCCGCATCGGTCGGAGTCAGTCCACGGGTCGAGCGCAAAAACAGTTTATTGCCTAAATGATCTTCGAGCTGGGCGATCGATTTGGATACCGCCGGCTGTCCGATGGCGAGATGCTTGGCTGCGATGCTGAAAGAACCGCTTTCATAAACCCGCACGAAAGCGCGCATGGCGCTGAGTAAATCCATAAATATTCCCATTGGAGATAAAAGATATCACCGAGACCATCATACCCACATAGAAAGGAATAAACCATACTGTTTTTGAGACAGTCATCTCTCACTCTTCCCAACTTTTAAAGAAAGATAATCATGAAACTTTACGGCGATCCTGGCTCGGGCAGTACCCGTCGCGTTCTGGCCGCGTTGTACCACATCGGAGCCGAGTTCGAATTTGAACTCATCGACCTGTTTAAGGGTGACAACCGCACGCCGCAATTTTTAGCTCTTAACCCGAACGGCATGATCCCGGTGCTGGTGGACGACGACGCTGTGCTCTACGAAGCAGCCGCGATCAACCTTTATCTGGCTGAAAAATTTTCCTCCAACCTTTTGCCTGCTGGCGTGGACCGGTCGCTGACCTTGCAGTGGATGTTCTGGGCCGCTGAGCACTGGCGCCAAGGACCGCCGGTACTTTTCAACGAGCGCGTCGCAAAAACTATCATGGGCCTGCCGCAAGATCCGCGTGCAATCGCTGACGCTGAAGCATCGATCCGGAAATTCGCGGCGATTCTGGATGACCATCTGCAGGATCGGCAGTATGTGGTCGGCAAGCACTTCACACTGGCTGACATCGATTTGGCAGCCACGTTCACCCACCTGCCGCGCAGCCGTCCGCCCTACGATGAATTTCCCAATGTGATGGCATGGCATCACCGCTTACTGGAGCACGTCCCGGCTTGGTCCCGGACCCGCGACAAAGTAGAACAGCGCATGGCCGCTTTAATGAAATGAAAGGACATAAAAATGAATGCAATTAATAAACCGCTTGCCGGTAAGGTCGCCTTGGTGACAGGTGGTGCACGCGGTTTGGGCGCAGCGACGGCCAAAGCTCTGGCGGCGCAAGGCGCAAACGTGGCGTTCACATTTGTGTCGCCTGAATCGATCCCCAAAGCAGCAGCTGTCGTCGCCGAGATCGAGCAACAAGGCGTGCGCGGAATCTCAATCCAAGCTGACCAGGCTGATGCGAGCAAAGCATCAGGCGTAATTCAAACCATTCTCGACCAGTTCGGCAAACTCGATATCGTCGTCAACAGCGCATCAATCGACCGTTTCGGTACCGCTGACGACGCCACACGCGACGAAGCGGTGTTTGATCACTACTGGGCTGTGGCCAGCAGCGGCTTCCGCGCTATCGTGCGCGCTGCAGCGCGCGTGATGACGGAGGGCGGTCGCTTCGTGTTCGTCGGCTCGAATCTCGGCGTGCGGCCGGGCTCACCTGGCCTGTCAGACATGGCAGCGATCAAAGCGGCCATCGATGGTTACGCGCGCGGCGCCGCACGCGATCTCGCCGATCGCGGCATCACGGTCAACGTGGTACATGCGGGCTTCATGGAGACAGACATCAACGCCCATATGCGGGACGCGATTGTGCCGATGCTTCAGGGTCTTTGCATCAAACGCTTCGGACGCCTGGAGGAAGTAATTGCTCCGATACTGTTCCTAGCGAGCCCCGCAGCTTCCTACATCACCGGCACGATTATCGAAGCCGACGGAGGCTACAACGTGTAATGCATCTGCCCGACATGACCTGCCGGGCACTTCACCATTTCAGGAACACCATATGACTAAATTAAACGGCAAAACTGCGGTGATCACTGGAGGCAGTTCCGGTATCGGTTTGGCGACCGCGCGGCGCTTCGCTGCCGAAGGCGCAACGGTATTCATCATGGGACGCCAGCAAGCCAGGCTCGATGCGGCGATCACGCTACTGGAAGGGCGCGGCCACGCGGTGCAGGGCGACGCCGGCAACTTATCGGATCTTGACCGGCTCTACGACGCGGTTCGCGTTGCAGGGCGACGCATCGATATTCTGTTCGCCAACGCCGGCGCTGCGATCGCCGGAGCGTTGGGAGACATCAGCGAAAGTGATTTCGATGCAGTCATCGGCATCAATATGCGCGGCACGCTATTTACGGTGCAAAAAGCGCTGCCGCTGTTCAATGACGACGGGGCGATCATCCTCACCGGTTCGATCGCCGGTGTCAAGGGGCGTTCCGGACGTAGTGTGTACGCGGCCAGCAAGGCCGCCTTGCGTTCCTTCGTGCGTTCCTGGGCCAGCGATTTGAAACAGCGCCGCATTCGCGTGAATCTGATCAGTCCAGGACCGACCGACACCGCCTCACTGTCTCGTGCATCAGACGCGGTGCGCCTGGAACTGGCAGCACCAATTTTGCGCGGTGCGCTGGGGCAGCCGGATGAAATAGCTGGCGCGGTATTGTTCCTGGCGTCGCGCGACGCGGCATTCGTCAACGCAACCGAGCTTTTTGCCGACGGCGGATACGCCCAGGTGTAACGCAATAACTATCCCGCCCCGCGACAAGGGGTGGGCTAACCAAGGGAATTCAAATGTTGAGTATCATCCACCGCAAACTAGGGGCGCCTGCCAACGTGCTTGAGCGTGTCGATGCCCCAGCCACAGGCGAACCTGGACCAGGTCAACTGCGCATACGTGTCGCCTATGTGACCGTCCATCCTGGTGATCTGCAGATTATTGAAGGTGCGCCCGCCTCGGGCGGCCCATATGCTGTCAGCCCTGAGGGCCGGACGCCGGGATTTGAAGGCGTAGGCTTTATTACGTCTATAGGGCCAGGCATCGACGCTGCACTTGGGCTGCATATCGGCAAAGCCGTAGCCTATTTTCCGGTTGCCAGCGGCTGGAGCGAATACGTATTAGCTTCTTCCGACGCGGTAGTCCCTGTTCCGGATCACGTGCAGCTGGAAATCGCCGCGCAAGCGCTGATCAATACGGTAACTGCCGAACTCATCATTCGCGCTGGCCACGCCGCCTGGCCCGCCGGGCAACGTGACGCCGTCACCGTGATTCAAACTGGGGCCGCTTCAGCAGTAGGAAAAATTATCACTGCATTGCTGACCGAGCGGGGCGTGCAAGTGATCCGTTTGGTGCGAAGCGCTGCTAGCGCACGCCGTCTCAGGGAAAATGTGGATATCGGTCCAGTCATCGCCACAGAGGAAGTCGGCTGGGAAAAATCTCTCGCACAGGCGGCGGCCGGCGTGCAGTTGCATGTCGCTGTCGATGGTGTTGGCGGTCCGGTACTGCCAGTAATCGCTGACTTACTGGCGCCAGGGGGCACGATCATTAACTATGGATCACTTGGTGGAGCGACGACCGACATTCGCCTGCTGGTCCCGCGTGGACTCACCATTCAAGGCGTGCATATTGGCCAGTGGATGGCGCAGTCTGGGACACAGAAAACGACGGATCTCGATACTGCAATGCGACTTGCGGCAAACCGCCCCGACCTCTTCCCGGTGGCGGCAGTCTACGGGCCAAACCACATCAAACAGGCAATCGAACACGTACGTCAGGATGGACGCGACGGCGCGGTCCTTTTAACATTTCAAGGAGAGAATTCATGAAAATTGGCTTCATTGGTGCAGGTGAGGTTGCCGTTGCTATTGCACGGTATGCGATATCGGCAGGGCATGAAGTTGTATTGAGCAATAGTGGGAATCCAGCCAAGCTGAGTGCGGTGATTGCTCAGCTCGGACCGGAAGCATCCGCTGCCTCTGCTAGCGAAGCTGCACAAGCGCCGCTGGTGGTGCTAGCGGTGCCATGGACGAAGGTCCGAACGGTACTCGCTTCATTGCCGGCCTGGCAAAACCGCGTACTGATCGACGCGACCAATCCATTCCTGCAAATTTCGCCAAGCTGGATACTGGAAGATCTTGGCGAAGATACCGCCAGCGAGATTGTTGCACGGCTGGCGGACGGCGCAAGAGTAGTCAAAGCATTTAACTCTGTGTTGATGAAAAATTTTTCCAGCGCTTCCGCCGAAGGTCGTGACAAGCGCCTGCTACTGGTGTCCGGGAACGACGCCGACGCCAATGCGACGGTCGTGGATTTGATCAACAGCTTTGGTTTTGCAGCGATTGTACTGGGCACACTGCGCGCCGGCGGCAAGCTACAGCAAGCCGGAGGCGCGCTTGCTGGACACGACCTCTGGATCAGAGGCTAGTCCATATTCCAAATCCGATTACGTGTGGAACGGCACCCAGAACATTTTTACTTCGACGTTCAACATGCCCGACTTCACGGTCGGGTCATCGTTGCCGATCTGGATTGCCTCCTCCAGACTTGCGGCTTTGAAGATCGTCATACCGCCTTCGGCCAGTTCGCCGTTAAGACCACCGGCTTTTTTCATGAATGGACCGCTGAGTACGGTCAACCCCGATTCCTGCATTTTTAGCATGTAACCGACATGGTCCATGAATTCAGGTTGCTCGTTGTACTTCACGCCAGGTACCCATTTCGGGCCTGGGGTCTGGAAGGCCACAAAATAGTGCGGACCGTTTTCGTCAATCATGATGTGCTCCTGTAAGTGAGTTGTGCCATAAGTTGTGTCAAAGTTCGTTCGTCGCATAGACGGCCTTTACTAGCAGGCCGGGTTTGTTGCAGCGCCCGTCTGGAAACAAGTATAGATCGCTTCCGGCAGCTATGCGGGCATGACACTTATACGCCGCCGACATGAATTCAAAATGCGAGACGAGGTGACGAAATGCGTATAACTGTCATGTTCTTTTCTTCCTAGTCAAAACTTCTGCACAAAGCTAAAGTTTCTGAAGAATCACGCACCTCGCGAACAACCTGAAAAGCCCGGAGGACACCATGTCAGTCAATTTAGCTGAGCGACGCGCGCTCCTTCGGCAACTCGGTATATTGTTGTTGCCGGCCTGCGCCCCGATCAATAGTTGGGCCAGCCCGGCCCTGCGCATTACGATGGCTAATTTGATGCCATGGAGCGATCAGGCTGGAGTCGCTGGCGTGTTGGTCGAATTGGCACGCAGTATAGAGCGGCGTAGCGGGCAGGTATTGGAGATTGCTCCCCTGCCTTATGCGCGCGCATTCGCCCTGCTTGAACAGGGATCAGTCGATCTGATGCTTGCCGTACAAAGCGATCGCCTCGACCACATTGCTAATTGTGTGGCCGCTGTGTCTGATGCGGAAATCACCGTTGTAGTTCGGCCTGGTATGACGATCAACACGCTCGCCGATTTGCGCGGCAAGCGAGTTGGTCACTTGCGGTTTGCCGACTATGATCCGACCTTTGCCGCTGCAACCGACATACGCAAATACGAATTCAACAGCTACAACCAAGGATTGCGTATGCTGCAGATCGGGCGTCTCGATGCTCTGGTTGCGATTCGCAGTGCCATTCAATATACGTTGAAGAACATGGGATTGCCGCCGGCGCAGGCGAGTGACATGCTGCCTTTGCGCCGCGCAACCGTGGCGCTTTATCAGAGCAAGCGCTGCATTTTTAACGCGAGCGTCAAAAAGGAATTAGCTTTGGCCTGTGCAAATGTGCGTCGGGAGAATCTGGCTCACATACTGCTAAGCCGCTTATTGGTCGACTGAACTTACTCAGCGCGTCGAGTAGTTAGGCATGGCTTTCAACGTTACTTCGCGAGACCTCTTGTGCGTTCTAACAGCTTGCTCTTCCAGACCACTGGCTAGCGCTTGTGACGATGTTGCCCCCAATAGCGATCGGCCACTTCTGATCCTTGCGCCATAAACTTCTTATACGCTTCATCATCCATCTTGCCCGCCGCGTCGTTCAAGAAAGATTGGATCACGCGCGTGAAAACATCGTTGCCGGATGCCTCAGCTGCGCTAACCCCTTCGACGAAGTCCTCGACCGATACTGCACCATCTTTGCCATGACTGAATTTCGCAAAAAGGCTGGCGGCGTCGCTTTCGGATATCCCAGCCATCCGCACAATGCCTGCGAACTCCTTGAAGCTAAGTTTGCGGTCGCCATCGTGGTCGCCTTTGACGAGCAATTGCGGCGCCCACGCCACGCTCATTGGTACCGCCTCCTCCTGGGAGGGATCACCAACAACCGCCACGGAGCCATTGCTCATAATGAAGGTTGTGCCCGGGCTCAGCTTATCAATGACGCGGACCATATCGTCATCAGACATGCGCTCGCCACGTTTTAATCTTTCAAGGATATCGAAAGTGCGCGCCGCATCACTCAAGTCGACCTTGGTTGAACTGTCGGATTTTTGAGAGTTGTCCGCAACGAAGCCTGCCTCGGAACTCGAAGCGGACGCAGCGGAAGAGGCGGAGGGCTGAGCAATACCTGCAGCACTACCGGTGGCATTTCTGAGTGGGGAAATGGTCATGGCGGTTTAAGAAGAATTGGGTTGGAGCAGCTGACTATATTCCCACGCTAGACGAACTTACAGCCCATAGGCCGCATTACAGTTATCTACCCAAAGCATCAATCACCTTCGCTTGCCGTGACACAATCGTCAGTTTTACTATCGACTCATATGCACACACAAATTATTCCGCCGCTCCTGAAAGCAATCGACATCATGACGTTATATTTGGACAAGGGACTCGCGCATGTGGCACACGCAGGCGTGTCAGAGGATACGCTTCTGCAGGCGCGGCTTGCGCCGGATATGCTGACGCTGGCCGGCCAGGTTCAACGTTTGAGCGACAACAGCCGCTACGGCGCGGCACGACTGGCGAACAAAAGCGCTCCCGCCATGGCGGATGAGGAAAAGAGTTTTGCGGAGCTGAAAATAAGGCTGGCCGACACAACCTCATATCTGCAAAGCCTCCCACCGCCCCAGTTCGAACAGGCAGAGTCGCGCGAAATTACGTTGAGCTTCCGTAGTATTGCACGCACTGTCAGCGGACACGAATATTTCAACGGCATCCTTTTACCCAACGTATATTTCCACCTCTCTATCGCGCACGGTATCCTGCGTTCACGCGGGCTCGCCATTGGGAAGCGCGATTTTCTCGGTGAGACACTTCTGGAAAATTACAGGTAGTTTGATGGCGGCAGCGTATCCAAAATGGTATTAATACGTCGCCGGTATAGATGAAATACGATGCCGCCATCTTCTGCATCGGGTGGCCCAGCGCTATCTTGGCTCCTGTATCGAAACGAATCGAGTCCAATTCACTTTATCCAGGAGATGAGCATGCGCGCAGTACACCTTACGGCCTTTGGCGATCCCAACGTTGTTGCAGCTTATGTCGATATTCCGGAGCCGCCTCCACCTGCCCAACGTTGTTGCAGCTTATGTCGATATTCCGGAGCCGCCTCCACCTGCCGCCAACGAAGTGCTTATCGAGGTTCTCTACGCCCCGGTTAATCACAATGACCTGTATCTCATGAGTGGCAACTTCCCTTACCATCCCGCTGTGCCGGCGGTGCTGGGTAATGAGGCGGTGGGTCGCATTATCAGTGTTGGAGCAGGTGTGAGCCAAGTTCAGGTGGGAGACTATGTAACGCCGCCGCTCTACAGCGGCACTTGGCGTGAGCGGATGATCGTTCCTGCGGAGGGCCTCTTTGCGCTGCCTCAGGAAGCCGACCTACAGCAATTGTCGATGATCCGCATTAACCCACTTACTGCCAGCTTGATTTTGAGTGAGTATGTAGATCTGCAACCAGGCGACTGGATAGTTCAAAATGCCGCTACTTCAGGTGTTGGTCGAGCCGCAATTGCCATGGCCAAAGCACGTGGACTCCGCTCCATCAATCTGGTACGACAGTCACGCCAGATCGATGAAATTAAAGCAGCTGGGGGCGACATCGTGCTGTTGGACCAGCCCGGAGCTGCGGCTCAAGCAGCTGCTCAGATCGGCGACGACAAAGTGCGGCTTGCACTGGACGGCGTGGCAAGTTCGTCCACGGCCCGTCTCATCGAATTGCTGTCGCCCGGCGGCACCATCGTAGGATACGCGACGATGAGTGGACAAAAGAGCGCACCAGGCGACTTGATTCAAATGATGTTCAAGTCCATCAGTGGCCATTTCTTCTATCAGAACCGTCCTCAGTTCCGCAGTAAGATACCGGCGCTGCTGCGCGAAGCAGCGCAGCTTGTTGCCGAGGGCAAGATTGTCACACCTGTCGCCCGTACGTACCGGTTATCAGAAATTTCCCAGGCCATCGCGCACACTCAGGCGGGCGGCAAAGTCTTGCTGGAGATCGCTGAGAAAGGCGCATTTTGAGACGTTTACGGTATTAGAGCTTAGTAAAGAAATTAGGTTTGCATCGGCTACAACAACGATCTCAAACGCCGAGCAATGGTGCGATATCGTTAGGCGACAGGTTCAAAGGCCGATTGATAGTAAGCTATGGGGCGGGTACTGCCGGTCGTCAGTCCGCCGCCCTAAGTCAGCTCAAGTATGAGCTTAGAAAACTTACGGCGCACAACTTCTACGCGAAGTGAGTTCCTTGACGCTCGTTACGTGCCGCGTTTCTTACAGCATCTTCGTCGTCAAGTGCTTTAGCTGGCGCCAGCGGCACTTCGGCGCCGTTTTGCTTGCAGGTTATCCATCCGTTGGGAAATAGGAACCAACTCGCAACGGCCCATTCGTCCTCCTTATTCAATATGGCGAGGATTTCTGAAACAATTCCGAGCGGCCGGCGCGAATCGTCAAATTGAAAAGCAGCGAAAAGTTGGCTCCCGACTTGATCGACAGCGAAAATTTTTCGCTCACTCAACCAGAGATCAATCTGGCTTTCGCGGCCCTCTTGCTCATGCAGCGATTGCGAGAGCTCTTGGCGCGAAATCCAGACCGGCATTGCCAACAGCTTTCCAATAGTTTGATTTCTGGCCGATTGATATTGATCGTCGTCTGATGCCTCTTCAAGCATGCGAAGGTGAGAATAAATCGCGATTTTTTGTCCAGACATGGGCGCACTTTCAACGTCGTCGTGCCAGTCCACTGCTTTTACATCTGCGACCCGGATGCCAATCTGCCAAAGCAAATTAGCGAGCGCCTCTGCATCAATGTGCTTCAGTTCTCGACCATCATCAAGGCGTGCAACAAGCACCTCGCCATCCAAGCTAATCAGAGCATTCATCTTATTTCCGGATATGCACTTGTTCGTGGACTATACCGCACAAAGACATGTGATGCGAAGAGCGTTCGGCTCTTCTACGAAGGCAACGCTTTAGGGTTTGGAAGGCCCGAAGCGGCACGAGATTTGGTGAGAAGGTTATTGGCCACCCTACTCTCTTCGTTTAACTGCTTTAAACGTAGATCGTTTCTCTGAACCGTTTCTAACAGATTCTTAAGCTCTTCAGCTCTCAGTGCAAATCGCTCTGGATTAGCCATGTCTGCCTCCCAGATAAATGGATAAGCCTGTCAATTTTTCTTCATTTCCTCCCGCCTATCACCGTCGAACTAAATTGGAAGAGGCTCAAACGTAAAGCTCAATGCGGGTTCGTATTTCGCTTTGGATTTGACTACATCGATCCAAGCACGCTCAAGCACCGAGCGCCGTTGGCCATCATCAAGCATCTCCAGCTTGACGGTCGGCGCGCGCTCCAACAGCTCAGACACCAAGCGTCCCAGAACCCGCTCCGCTCCCGTCAACCGCGCCCAGGTCGCAGTGAGGCGAGCGGTTTGTAGATTTACTTTCTCGGCTAGCGCCTTGCGCTCGCCCTCCTTCGTTTTATTCCAAGCTTCGACTTCCGAAAGGTGCTTCTGCACGGAAGCCAACGCATGTCGCTTCCATTTGGTAAGACGCGCCAATTCGTCGGACAGGCTGGCATTTTTCCGCTCAAAGGTGCTGGCATTAGCGCGGAGATTTTTAACTTGGGTCTCCGAATCTTTCAGTTTTGCTTGCAACACCCGCCGTTCTTCTTGAGCCTCAGCCAGCTTGGCTTTTAAAGATCGAACTTCGCCCCGAGCTTCGTCTCGTTGAGCCTTATACGAATTCGCATACTGCACCCACTCATTGATGACGCGATCAACCTGAATTTGGCGTCCAACTTCATAGCCCGCTCGGCTTGCAGCAGCCACAGCACTCGTAATCCCATTCAGCATAATTCCTCCGGTACGTTGTCAGCAAATTTGTGGAATTACTTAGTGGAGAAAGACCAATCTTTGGTGAATGCAACGCCGTTGTTAGTGCCAGCGAATTTCACGTTGTAGGTAGTACCAGACTTGAATGGGGCCTTGGCGATCAGGAAGGCTACGTTGCTGCTCAGGTAAGCGTTCGGGTCGTTCGAGCGGGTCATCAAACGGGCATCCATTGGCGCTGCCTGACCAGCTTCGGTCACAGTAAAGGTGGTCACAGCGATGGTATTGCCGGTAACGACTGATACGCTGATCGGATAGCTGGTCTTGGTCGGGAAGTCTGCGTTAGCCGTAGACAGGTCAGGGAACGGGTTAGGCGCTTCGACATAAGCGTGCAGAGCCACGGCGGTCTGGCCATTCGCCGGGTACACGCCCACATAGTCCGAAGCGACCGACTGATTGGTTTTCAGGCCCATTTCCATGACGACGGTTTGCGACTGATCGGTGCCGACAGCCACGCCAATTTCACGCACGTTCTGCATCATCAGGCCAGCACGGTGGTACACGGTCTGTGCCAGCGTAGCGAAGGCCGCTGCGCCGCCTTGCTTGCCACCAAAGGTCACTTCTTCGCCAACGTAGCTGCCTTCGTACTGAGCGAACTTGGCACGTTCACCTTCCTGGATACCGGTGAACTTGGCCAGAGCGCCGTTTTCTATGTGCAGCATCGATCGGCCAGTGGCCGGATCGTAGGTGTTGAAGTTCACAGTGCCGCCGCTGTTGACATCATTGGTGATGATGTAGCTCAGGTGGTTGGTCGAGGCGGCATCCAGCTTGGTATTCTGCGCCAGCAGACCCAGACCTACCTTGCCGCGGAAGTCGTTTAGCGCCGTCACGAAGGCATATTCTTCGCTGGTAGCAGCATAGGTCAGCGCCGGAACGGTCGTCTGGGTGTCGCCTGGCGTCACCACCGGTGCCGTCGGCCCTGCGGGATTCATAGGCGTACTCACGCCGGCGGACGGGGTACCACTTCCGCCACCACCGCATGCCGCGAGCAGGACCGCAATGGTAACTGGGATAGTACGTAGAATCATAGCGCTTGAAGAAGACAAGATGGGGTCCTTGAGTCGGTTGTCGTCAATTCCAGATGATTGACACATGGCAACTTTCTCATAAATTATCATTCCAGTCAAATGATTTGACTGTGTGGTAATTTATCTTTTACGTCAAATGCTTAACCATCCCGCCTATCGCAAATACGTAGGGTAAGGAATGGCTGATAACAGAAAAGCGGACGATGGGTTGGAGGCGCGCATCGGCGCCCATATCCGCGCGTTTAGAAAAGCCAAGGGTTACACACAAGCGGAACTAGCCGAGCTTTCGGGGGTCGACAACATGACCATCTCGCGCCTTGAAAATGGCGTCCGCACGCCAACCGTTGAACACCTCTTAAAGCTAGCGAGCGTACTGGATGTAAGTGCGTCGCGCTTACTCGGTGAGGGAGAACTGAAAGTTTCCAGCGACGCATTGGCACTCGCGCAGGTCATGGATGGCCTGAACGCTGAACAGCGCAAGTTTGTGCTAGATCTGATCATCTTGTACACGCAGCGACATGCTCAGTGAAAGAGCTCATTCGCTGTGCGCATGTTCGCGTCTTTTCAGGCGTAAAAGCCCGACAATTCGATATAAATAGTATTACCGATGTTTGTTCGACGAGTCAGCTATTGAAGTGACCATAGACGCATCAAGCCACGAGTGAAGATCTCTCTTGATGTACAAGCATTTGCGCGTAGTAGTGCCGCGCTTCTTCGAGCCTGGCTGCGAATATTTTGGACCACTCCCATCTCGGCGCATCATTTCTAACGACCTCACTGAACAGCATAGGAAAATAGCTACCTCGGTGGAAGTCAATAGAGCATTGTCCGGTAGTGCGTACAAAGCTTTTCTTATTTCAAATTCATCACTATTCATATCTAATAAAGCCGAGGTGGCGCCATAAAGCTAATATGATTATGGTAGCAGCCCAAGAGTGGCCATTTTTTTGAAACGCAGCAAACTGATGCACTTTTTCATTTTTCCCGACTTTTTTATCGAACTTTGTAACAGCACTAGTAAGTAGCACGCCTCAACATCGGTGCACTACTCCAAGTTTTTTCGGCTGAGAGCAACACGAGTCATAAGATCGTGCCTCATTGAATTAGCACGGGTTTAAGATTGCCCCCACGATTAGAATAGCCAGTGCGAGTGACCAGTTGAGAATGCCAAGATAGGCATTGAGTCTTGCGCAGCAGGGATCAACAAGCGATGACGCTATATTTAGAAACGAAGCCCTCAAATGCTCATAGAACTGCTAAAGAAAATCACTAACAAAACAGTACAGAGCGCTGGGCCTCGGTATACGCCTGGCATAGCAAAGAACGCTCCAAATTTGAACATAACCGAGTTGGAGCAAGCACTAGCTGGATTAGCTGTGAGCACTCGGTTCCCGGAAATGCTCAAAGCCGCCGCAGAATCAATTCGCGAAGCAGTCGGCCGAGGTGTCCGCATCGCCGACGGTCAAAGTTTCGAGCAGCTCGCCGACGCGGTAGCTGATGATCTGATAAAACTAGGTCTGGAGAAAGTAGGACGAGGCAAAACTCGATTCGCTCGCCTTGAGCGCACCATCAACGAATTGACAGATCTGATTCGCGGCCAGGAAGCTGAGCTTGAAATCTCGATTCAGGCACGTGACCAACACCTCAGCAAACAAGATAGTCATGCAAGCCAAAGAAGAAACGAGTATCGCAGCGATCAGGAACTGGAGAAGCTAAGACAACGTCTGGATTACGTGCGACGCCTCGATACTTCGTGCCGCCGTTGCGCCCGCCTTATAGAGTCGCACGCAATGAAACTGCGATTTTCTAATCTCGCATTATTGTTGGGCCCTTGGGGAAGTGGCAAGACACATTTTCTATGCGATGTTAGTCTTGCACTCCTCGCGGCCAAGGTGCCTTCTGTTACGTTACTCGCTAAGGATATCGCCGGTACCGTCGACTTGGAAACAGGACTGTGTGAAATATTCGGTGCGTCATCTCTCGATTCGCTTCTAGCGGCACTAGATCAGCTAGGTAAAGGGACTGGGAAACGAACCGTGTTCATGATAGATGGAGTGAATGAAGGGGACTTCGATACCTGGCGCCGCTTTATCGCAAGGCTGACAACGCACGCAAAACGGTACAACCATGTTGGGCTCGTCTTGAGTTGTCGTACGCCGATGGAGAAACTCCTTTTTTCGGAACGTACTCGCAACCAGTATATCAGCCTCGTCCATCCAGGATTCGGCGATATCGAGTTCGACGCACAGAAGGCGTTTTTTTCTTTCTACGGAGTTCCACTGCCCGAAGTGCCGCTTTTGACGGAAGAGTTCTCCCGCCCGCTCACGCTGAAAATTCTGTGCGAGTCATTTGCGGAACTACCTCGAAAGGAACAACGCAAAGGCTTTTTAGGAATTACCTCTGGACAGAAAGGCATGACCTTCGTCTTAGAGAGTTTCGTAAAGCGCCGTACGGATCAAGTCGAGAAGGAGCTGGGGCTACCCAAGCTCTTTTGCTGGAAACTGATCAAGGGCGATGATGCAATTAAAGACCATGCCTCGTCCGGTCTAGCCTCATATATGGCAGAGCATATGGTGGACTCAGTGCCATTTAAAGATGCTATCCGAATCGCCCGTTTGAGGCCAGAGATCACAACCGCGTCATTGGCACGTACTCTTCTGACTCGACTCATCCAAGAAGGTGTGATTCACGACTATGCACAATGGACAGGCAAAGGTGAACATCATGAGCGAGTTATCGGCCTACCCTACCAAAGGTTTAGCGACCACATAATCGCGCGACATCTGCTGGCGCGACACCTCGACAAAAACAGTCTAGAGACCATCAGGGCGAGCTTAACGCCTGGCACTCCGCTCGGCAGGGTATTTGAGCGACCACATAATTGGAGTAGGCAGTACGCAAATCCAGCATTGGCGGAAGCTCTCATCATCGAATTCCCCGAAGTAGTAAAAACAAAAATCCAAGAAGGAGAGCGGGAGCTGTACTACTACCTTCCTCAGCATGCCCAAGACCTAAATAGTTACTTCACTCCTTTCATTGATGGCTTCAGCTGGCGATCGCCCACAACCATCGATTCAAGCACAGAGAGGATAGTTCGTACCGCGATGAATCCTGACCACTACGAAGCCTTTCACCGCACCATGGATGTGCTGGTAATGGTTGCGACAAAGCCAGGACATCCTTTCAGCGCGGAACGACTCTTTCGCTTCTTGGCTGGCCTCAGCATGCAGGAGCGTGACCTATCATGGAGCGAAGTCCTACGCGCAGCGGAGCCCGGCAGCGCAATCGATCGCGTAGCAGAATTCTATTCGTCGATCCCATTCAAAGCATTAAGCATCGAAACGGCCACGCTGGCTGTGACGCTGCTATCAGCATTTCTGACCACCTCGGATCGAATCTTGCGAGATAAATCTACGCTGGCACTTGTTCGCGTTGGCGAATCCTGTCCGAGCGCGCTCTTCTCATTTGCGGAAGTGGCCCTAGCGTTTAATGACCCTTACGTGGGAGAGCGCGTTCTGGCAGCGATGTACGGCGTTTCCATGAGTCTTTGGCGCATGAACCGGGCAGATTTTCTCCCTGAGTTGGCACGATCAGCAAACTTCTTAGCGCGAGAACTGTTCTGCCCAGCAGGCCGATTCCATACTCATCACGTTCTCACCCGAGATTATGCCCTTGGAATAATTGAACTCGCCAAGAGAATCGATGCCGAGGTAATTACGCAAGATTTGGAACCGTTCTTGGCACCACCATTCACTGGCATTCTTTCAAAATTCCCGGAGTCTCGGCGAATCTCCCCCAAGACAATCAAAAAAGTGACCTCCGCGATTCAGATGGATTTCGGAAACTACACCATCGGGCGGCTAGTGCCAGGTCGCTCTAATTATGACGACAAGCATGTCGACTACAGGAGGGTTCGACGCCAAATTGAATGGAGAATGGCAAACCTCGGATATGACAGCGCCAAGTTTGGGGTAATCGATTCTGCCATAGCCAGGACGCATAGCCACGGCCGCAGCGCAGATGGCGCTAAAGTGGATAGGTACGGAAAAAAGTACGCGTGGATTGCGTACTTCGAAATGTATGGCCTTCGCCAGTCCACTGGGCTGCTTCGCAGAGCCGAACGCACTAGCGACTGCGATGTAGATCCCAGCTTCCCCATTGAAGAGAATCACTCAATGCCGCCGATGCAAGGGTTCTTCAATCGCAAACGTTTGCCCAAGTCACACCTCCGGTGGTTGAAATCCGGCCCTGCTCCTGATTATAAGGCGCTACTTCGTCGTGACGAAATCAATGGCGACGCTGGGCCTTGGAGGCTTGTATGTGGGTACATAAACGAAGAAGACAAATCAACACTTCATCAACTATGGGCGCACATGCATATGTACCTCGCAAATAATGACAACGTCGAACACCTACGACAGGCGTTTATGAAAGACGGCTTCCCGCCACACGAGATCAGTCATGTGTCGGAGGATCACTATACATATGCGGGAGAAATTGGCTGGTCCAAACGGTTCGGCGGCCGAGACGATACTGATCAGGAAACGTCGCGAACCGTTAGAGCATTTGGCAGTCATGAACAACAATTGGTGACTGAGCTAATCGAGGAGGCGTGGTATCACGTCGATGGCGCACTGGTTTTGAAGTTTTTCCGTGCACAGTCCGACGCCGGCCGGAAGAGAGCTCGCGCCGCACTTTCGCGCCATCTGGAGGTTATTAACAGCCAGCTTGACGAAGAGGACCAAATCACCATACACGATGTGACAAACTTTAAGTCGATTCCCACCCAGGAGCAATTCGCAAGCGGAGTCGTTCAAAGAATGAGATGGCAAAACGTCGGTGGATTCGAGGTCGAACCTTTGTCTTGGTCATTTGCTTGGGAGAGCTATCACTCGGCGCTGAATCAAGTCTCGTTCAACATGCCTAATCCGTGGTTCTGTGATCAGTTTGAACTGCATTCGCGCCTACGCTCCGTTGGGCTCTTCGATTCATCGGGAAGGAGAGCTACGTATTATCTCAAGGCAGGCGATAGCCACTCAGACAGCACTTCGCTCCTGTACGTTAGGGAAGATTTGCTGGTCAAATATGCTGCTCTTCTAGGCAAGAAGCTTGTAAGCCTGAGCTGGGGTGAGCGTCAAATTCATTATTCGCTTTCAGAGGGTTTTTGGCGGTCTGAGAACAGACCAGACATTGAGCACGATGACACCATCTTCAAGTTCTTTGAAGCGGGCTAAGGTTTACTAGCTCGGCTTGAACGAACGCCAGTTGTCACATGATTTATAGTTCTGAAAGTCTCTACCGCGAAAGCAGCTTGTCAGGATTGGTATCACCGCACCGCATGGTACTGGTGAGTTGTGCGGATGAGTGGCGGTGATCGTTGTCCCAGTTGCAGGTGATCATATCTAGCGAGAGCCGATGTCAAGTACATGCTTCAGGTATCCGCATTTCAGATAAACGCAATTTATCTGAAATGCGGTTAAACTCAAGTGATCATACCCAGACGCTAAGCGACCATAGTTGCTTGCACCTCATTACGCATCTTAGGCGGGCGCCCGAGACGAACAATTCGCTTACTCACGAACGGTTCTGGCGCAGCCAGGACAGGCCAACCTGCTGGGCTCAGCGAATTATAGATATTGGGCGCAGTAGAGATGATGTTCTTTTCAATCCTCTCAATCCACTCTCGAAGCAGTCGCCATTCAGGTTTGGTGTAGAGATCAGTAACGATCGGTCGCTTGTGATTGAAAAATCGCGCGTAGATGTTTTCCGGAACATCCAGAGTCACCATCATGGTTCCGAAGCTCCTACGGAGATCGTGATTTGTCAGCTTCGGAATTTCGGCATCCTCCCGAATGACATTCAAGATGTATGTGGAGTCCGAGTAGTGTCCCGTTTTGCAGAACTTACTGCGAGCCGGGAAAACGAACTTTCGCGTCAACGAAGTGGACTCGCCCGCAACAAAAGCTTCAGCGCACAAGGCTTGTCGGCGCCGGAGCAACTCAACCGCAATAGGTCCCAGCGGAAGTCGATGATTCAAGCCGTTCTTCGTTTGATAGAAGAAGATATATGCACCGTACTCCGGACAATCCAACATTACATGACTGGTCTTAAGACGCTGTTCAGGAGTCAATTGCTCGCCCCATTGCGTAGCTCCATGTTCTGACTTGCGGCATCCTAGCAGCAGCTGCAGAATCAAAAAATCTACGGCTGTTTCGTTATCGTTGTACCTCCTTTTCCCCCAGGCGACTTCCAGAAAAGGCCCTAAGGTTGTCGAAGGTCGAAGTGGGTTTCGAACTTGGTTCTCTTGTCGCAACAATTCCAGTTGAGCCGGAGTGCGAAACATCCTATCCAATACCAACACTTCAAATGGATTTGACGTTAGTCGAGGATCGCGTTGCTCACTGCGCGCTGCGAGTTTCTCTTTTTGAATGTACCAATTCACGCAGGTAATCGCATGACGAAACGCTCGCTCTTTTGCGCTTGGATGCGTTTTGACTTCTTCAACGAACTTCTCCGAGATCTCGTCGATAGACAGCTCACAAACCTTTTTGCGAAGCCAACCGTACCCGGCGAACTTGCGAACGTCCACATCGTGTGCCTTCAACGTACTGTCAGATGCTGGCTTGACGGCCCGCGTAGCTAAGTGCCTCTTGTAGAAATCGAACGCCTGCCCGAGTGTAATGTCATTGACGCGTCGCATTCGTTGCTCAACAACCGGGTTCTTGCCGGTCTCCTTCATCACGATCGCCAACCCGGCGGCAACTTCACGTGCGCGAGGGAGCGGCGATTTGCCTCCCACCATGAAGTCCGCCACATCCCCAACTTTCGCAAGCATAGACTTACCATCCACTTTGCGTCGCAGAATAAACGTCTTCTTGCCGGCGACTTTGACACCGAACCCCACCGGTGCCTCCTGGGCCGAGTCATAGACGATGTAAGGTGCCTCTGCCGGGTTGGCTTCGTAGATGATCTGACCTTGTGAATCGATTCCGACTGGACGCTGGTCGATCGACAGGTTCTTGATGAACGGCATTGTGAGGCTGAATTTCATTACGTGTTTCCTTTGCATATAGGTTTGTTAAGTACAGCGCGGTCGGTTTCCCGGTATAATCCGGCGTCCGTATTCCATGCTCCGAGGGGACTAAAATCCCCATCTAAGCTATTGAATATGTTAAACATTTTCAGACCCTATATTTCGCGGGGGACCACGTTTGAAGCGTTTTTCTGCTTTTTTTCGCTAGTCCCCTTTTGGTACACTTTTTGGAGAAGGAACTTTGCGGCAAGTTGCGGAAAGCTGCGGCAAGTTGCGGTACTCAAAAATGTCTAAGCATTTGATTCAACAGACAAAAAACAACAGAACTGAGCAAACCCAATGAGCGCAACCCCTCCCGAAAAATTGACCCCCATGATGCAGCAATACATGGCGATCAAGAACCAGCATCCCGACATGCTGGTGTTCTATCGCATGGGCGACTTCTACGAGCTGTTCTTCGACGACGCCGAAAAGGCCTCGCGCCTGCTCGGCATCACGTTGACGGCGCGCGGCTCGTCGGGCGGGCAGCCGATCAAGATGGCCGGCGTGCCGTTCCACTCGCTGGAGGGCTATCTGGCCAAGCTGGTCAAGATCGGCGAGTCGTGCGCGATCTGCGAGCAGATCGGCGATCCGGCCACGAGCAAGGGGCCGGTCGAGCGCAAGGTGATGCGCGTGGTCACGCCGGGCACGCTGACCGATGCCGACCTGCTGCCGGAAAAGGCCGAGCGCCCGCTGCTGGCGCTGTGCGTGATCGTGCAGCGCAAGGTGGCCACCGCCGGCCTGGCCTGGCTGTCGCTGGCGTCCGGCGCGCTGCGCCTGATGGAGTTCTCGGGCGACACCCACACCGTCAACACGCGCATGCAGCAGGAGCTGGAGCGCATCGCCCCGGCCGAGCTGCTGCGCGGCGATACCGGCGACCTGTTCGAGGAATACACGGCCTGCCACGTCAACCGCGTGCCGGAATGGCATTTCGATGTGGTCAGCGGCCACAAGGCGCTGCTCGATCAACTGAGCGTCGCCACGCTGACCGGCTTCGGCGCCGACGGCCTGGGCGCGGCGTTCGGCGCGGCCGGCGCGCTGCTGCGCTATGCGCAATCGACGCAGGGCCGCGGCCTGCAGCACGTGCGCACGCTGACCACCGAAACGGAAAATGAATTCATCGGCCTCGATGCCGCCACCCGCCGCAACCTGGAGCTGACCGAAACCATCCGCGGCCAGGAGTCGCCGACGCTGTTTTCGCTGCTCGACCACTGCCGCACCGCCATGGGCTCGCGTCTGCTGCGCCACTGGCTGCATCACGCGCGCCGCGATCAGAACCTGGCCCGCTCGCGCCACCAGGCCATCGCCGCGCTGGCGCAGGCCGACGCCACCGGCTCGCTGTCGCACACGCTGGCGCAGGTGCCGGACATCGAACGCATCACCACCCGCATCGCCCTGCTGTCGGCGCGGCCGCGCGACCTGGCCAGCCTGCGCGACGGCCTGACCCAGTTGCCGGCCCTGCGCCACGGCATGCAGCGCGCGCTGACGGACCCGGAGGGCCTGCTGGCCGGCCTCCACGCCGACCTGGCCACGCCGGCCGCCTGCCTGGACCTGCTGCAGCGCGCGGTGATGGCGGAACCGGCCACCATGGTGCGCGACGGCGGCGTGATCGCGCGCGGCTTCGACGCCGAACTCGATGAGCTGCGCGGCCTGTCGGAAAACGCCGGCCAGTTCCTGGTCGATCTGGAGACGCGCGAACGCGCGCGCACCGGCATCGCCAACCTGCGCGTCGAGTACAACAAGGTGCACGGCTTCTACATCGAGGTCACCAACGGCCAGGCCGACAAGGTGCCTGACGACTACCGCCGCCGCCAGACCCTGAAGAACTGCGAGCGTTACATCACGCCGGAACTCAAGGCCTTCGAGGACAAGGCGCTGTCGGCGCAAGACCGCGCGCTGGCGCGCGAGAAGATGCTGTACGACCAGTTGCTGGGCGACCTGGCGCCGTACATCGGCACGCTGCAGTCCATCGCCCGCGCGCTGGCGCAGCTGGACACGCTGACCGCGCTGACCGACCACGCGCTGCGCCACAACTGGTGCGCGCCGGAGCTGGTGGCCACGCCCTGCATCAACATCAAGGAAGGCCGCCACCCGGTGGTGGAAAACCAGATCGAGCGCTTCATCGCCAACGACTGCCGCTTCGTCGACGAGCGCCGCCTGCTGCTGATCACCGGCCCCAACATGGGCGGTAAATCGACCTTCATGCGCCAGGTGGCGCTGATCACGCTGCTGGCCTACATGGGCAGCTATGTGCCGGCGCAGAGCGTGACCATCGGCCCGATCGACCGCATCTTCACCCGCATCGGCGCCACCGACGATCTGGCGGGCGGCCGCTCGACCTTCATGGTGGAGATGACCGAGGCGGCCGCCATCCTCAACGGCGCCACCGAGCATTCGCTGGTGCTGATGGATGAAATCGGCCGCGGCACCTCGACCTTCGACGGCCTGGCGCTGGCCTGGGCCATCGCGCGCCACCTGATCGAGACCAGCCGCAGCTTCTCGCTGTTCGCCACCCACTATTTCGAACTGACGCAGCTGCCGGACAGCCATCCGAGCGCCGCCAACGTGCACCTGTCGGCGGTGGAGCACAAGGACACCATCGTGTTCCTGCACGCGGTGCAGGACGGCCCGGCCTCGCAGAGCTACGGCCTGCAGGTGGCGCAACTGGCCGGCGTGCCGCAGCCGGTGATCAAGGCCGCGCGCAAGCACCTGGCGCGGCTGGAGGCGCAGGCGCTGGACGCGACGCCGCAGCTGGACCTGTTCGCGGCGCCGTCGGTGGACGCCAACGACGAGGAAATCGCCAGCGCACCGGTCGCCGTGAGTCCGGCCATGCAGGAGCTGCTGGCCGCGCTGGACGAGGTCGATCCCGACGCGCTGACCCCGCGCGAGGCGCTGGACCGGCTGTACCAGCTGAAGCGCCTGACGGCGGCCGCGCAGGCATGAGGGGCGCGCCGCGCAGCCGCCATGCGCTGGCCATCGCCATGATGGCGGCAGCGACGGTTGCGCACGCGCAGGCCGCGTTTCAGTTCAGCGTGATCGGCCATCCGCTACAGCAAGGCCGCGACGAGGCGGCGCTCAGGCGCGCGATCGCCGACGCGGCCCAGGGTGCGCCGGCGTTCGTGGTCGCCACCGGCATCAAGGCCGCGTCGGAGCCATGCAGCGACAAGCTGTATGCGCAGCGGCGCGCGCTGCTCAACGAATCGGCCGCGCCGATGATCGTGTCGCTGGCCGGCAGCGACTGGGCGGCCTGCCTGAATTCCGCCGGCCGTTCCAACGCCATCGAGCGTCTGAACCGGCTGCGCGAAGTGTTTTACGTCGATGGCGAATCGCTGGGCGCGCGCCGCATCCAGGTCACGCGGCTGTCCTCCAGCGCCAAGTTCCGCAGCTACGCCGAGAACATGCACTGGGAGTACAACAAGGTGCTGTTCGCCACCATCAATCTGCCGGCGAACAATAACCACTACCTGCCGGCCGCGGGCCGCAACAGCGAATACGAGGACCGGCTGGTGGCCAACCGCGCCTGGCTGCACCGCCTGTTCACGCTGGCCGAACGCCAGAAGATGCACGGCCTGGTGCTGTTCTCGGAAGGCGACGCCAGGGTCACGGTGGACGAGGGCTTCTCGCTGCTGTCCAGCTTCAGCGCGAAACAGGACGGCTTTGCCGAGGTGCGCAAGCAGATCCGCGCGCTGGCGGAAAAATATCAGGGGAAGGTGTTGCTGGTCGATGCCCAGCCGGCCGCCGCCAATGCGGCGGGAGCGGAACCGGCCATCCAGTGGCGCGGCAACCTGGGGCATCTGAACATGGCCGCGGAGTGGGCCGAGGTGCGCGTGACGCCGGGCGCGGCCGCCCTGTTCTCTCTCAAGGGCGGCAGCGACTAGCGCGGGCTTAGTGAATCGGGTGGATGGCGACGTGATCGCCCTCTTCGCCTTCATCGTCGTCATCGTGGTGATGACCGTGGGCGCCGTGCACGTGGCCATGGGCGATTTCCTCTTCGGTGGCTTCACGCACGTCCACCACGTTCAGCGAAAAGCGCAGCGCCATGCCGGCCAGCGGGTGATTGCCGTCCAGGACCACCTTGTCGTCCGCGATGTCGGTCACGGTGAAGATCATGGCTTCCTCTTCGCCGGCTTCGCCGTCGGGCATGCCTTCGAACTGCATACCGACTTCCAGCGGCTCCGGCAGGCGGTTGCGCGGTTCCACTTTCACCAGCGCGGCGTCGTAGTCGCCGAACGCGTCTTCCGGCTCGATCTGGATGATGGAGGAGTAACCGACGTCCTTGCCGTCCAGTTCTTCTTCGATTTTCGGCAGCGTATTCTCATAGCCACCGTGCAGGTAGACCATGGGCTGGCGGCCGTCTTCGATCAGATTGTCCTGGGCATCGGACAGTTTGTAGTTAACAGTCACGACTGTGTTCTTGGCAATCTTCATGGTGCGCATCCTTTCAGTAATTAGCCCCGGATTATACATTGGATCGCAAAAGCGCCGCGGCGGCCAGGGCCGGGCAAACGCGGCGCCGACGGCCCAAGTTATAATGCGGCATGAACAAACTACCTCTCCTCGGCGACATCACGCCTGCGCAGTTCCTGCGCGACTACTGGCACAAGAAGCCACTTCTGATCCGCAATGCAGTCCCCGGCTTCAAGCCGCTGCTCAGCCTCGACGCGCTGGCCAAGCTGGCCGCCACCAACCACGCGGAATCGCGCCTGGTCACCGGCTTCGGCGGCGCATGGGCGATGCAGCACGGCCCGCTGGAAAGCCTGCCGGCGCGCGAGCAGCGCGAGTGGACGCTGCTGGTCCAGGGCGTCAACCTGTTCGACGCCAAGGCCGACGCGCTGCTGCGCCAGTTCCGCTTCATTCCCGATGCCCGCCTGGACGACCTGATGGTCAGCTTCGCCACCGACGGTGGCGGCGTCGGTCCGCACTTCGATTCCTACGACGTGTTCCTGCTGCAGGCACAGGGCCAGCGCCGCTGGCGCATCGGCGCGCAGAAGGACCTGTCGCTGGTCGACGGCCTGCCGCTGAAGATCCTGGCCGACTTCCAGCCGGAAGAGGAATTCGTGCTGAACCCGGGCGACATGCTGTACCTGCCGCCGCATTACGCCCACGACGGCGTCGCCATCGGCGACTGCCAGACCTATTCGATCGGCTTCCGTTCGCCGTCCTACCAGGAGCTGGGCGAAGCCTTCCTGCAGTTCATGGCCGATTCCATCGATCTGCCGGGCCGCTACGCCGACCCCGATCTGAAAGCCGGCGACAAGCCGGCCGAGATCCCGCGCCAGATGCTGACCAGCCTCGCCGAGGAACTGAACAAGGTGCGCTTTACCGAAGAAGACATCACCATCTTCTTCGGCGAGTACATGTCGGAGCCCAAGCACAATGTGTTCTTCACCGGCCCGGCCAAGCCACTCACGGTCGGCAAGTTCGGCGAGGCGGTGATGAAGAAGGGGCTGTCGCTGTCGCGCAAGACGCAGATGCTCTACCGCGGCAAGCACGTGTTCATCAACGGCGAATCGTTCGGCGTCGGCAAGGCCGACAAGGCCACGCTGGAGTTGCTGGCCAATCAGCGCCGCCTGGACGGCGAACAGTTCGCCGCCGCCTCGGACGACGTGCTGGAAGCGCTGTACACCTGGTACCAGGACGGCTGGGTCGAATTAGGCTAAACCACGGAGGCAAGATGGATCGACTGGTGGTTCCCTTCAGTACCCGGGCGGAGTTCCAGATGCATCTGGCCACTTGCCTCTCGCATGCCGAGCACACGCTGCAGATGTTCGACCCCGATTACGACATCTGGGAGCTGGGTCACAGCGGCACCGACGCCGGCCTGCGCCGCTTCCTGCAGAACGGCGGCCGGCTGCAGCTGGCCGCGCACGAAGGCAAGCGGCTGGAACGCGACGCGCCGCGCTTCCTGCGCCTGCTGCGTGACTATGGTCACCTGATCGAAGTGCGCCGCACCAGCAAATCGCTGCGCCAGCTGACCGATTCGTTCTGCATCGCCGACCAGTTCCACATCGTCCGGCGGTTTCACGCCGATCATTTCCGTGGGGAAGCCGCATTTAACAGCCCGCAAGACACGCGGACCAGCCTCGAACGTTTTCTTACAATTTGGTTAGAATCCGGGCCCGGTTTATTAGCAAACTCAACTGGATTGTGAGCCAGTTAAGAGTAGAATGCTTCTGTTCGCTGCGAACACTGGTAGGTACGCCGCAAAAGCCGCGCGCCGAGTCGAAAACTAAATGTTGCGATAACGCAAAATAGTTGAGTGTTAGGCTTGTGGAACTATTGCGATGCACTAAAAATCGCTATAATATTCGGCTAGGAAGTTTCCGTTGTCTGGTTAGCACCTTTTAAAAGAGGTGATCAAGCCTGCGAAGATGACCTAATGAGCGATAATTACCGGTAATTATTAATCGCAACACTGTGTTTAATTTTGAATTAACTAAGGAAAATCCATGAAAAAATCCCTGCTGATCGCCTCCCTGCTGGCTGTTGCTCTGGCTGCTTGCTCGAAGAAAGAAGAAGCGCCTGCTCCAGCACCAGCTCCAGTAGCCGCTCCAGAAGCTGCTGCCCCAGCACCAGCTCCAGCACCAGCTCCAGCAGCTGACGCTGCTGCTCCAGCCGCTGCTACCCCAGCCGCTTCGGACGCTGCCGCTGCTCCAGCCGCTGCTGCTCCAGCTGCTTCGAAGTAATATCAGCTTGAGAAAAAAACCGGCTTGCGAGCCGGTTTTTTTTCGCCTGAAACTTTTAAAAGTTTTGATGCGATAAAAAAAACCGGCTTGCGCCGGTTTTTTTATTATTTCAACTGCTCGTGCAGCAGGGTCAGGATTTTCTCACCGACCGCTGAGGTTTCCGGCTTGCCCGCATTGCTCAATACCTTGACGATACTGGCATTGCCCTCGGCCGCCTTGACGGAGATCCGGTAGCGCTGCGCTTCCTTCTCTTCTTCCGACGACGAGCCCCAGCTGAACAGCTTGCTGAAGAAGCCCTTGGACTCGGCCGCATCGTCGATGTAGCGCACGAAGTACATGCCCTGGGTACGGTCGCGGTCTTCCACCGTGAAGCCGGCGCGGTCCAGCGCCAGGCCGACACGGCGCCAGGCGCGGTCGAAGCCCTCGTCCACCTGCACCGCGCGCTCGGCGCCGCTGCCCACCAGCGAGGCGTGCTGCGGCTGCACGATGGCGCTGTCGACAGCGGTCTTGGCGCCGGCCAGCTGCTCGCCGCCGTTGCCCAGCTTGTTCATCAGGCGCGCCAGGAATTCCGCCTCCAGGCCCGGATCGTTAGGACGCGGCATCCACTTGGTGGTTTCCTTTTCCGAGCCGGTGGCCACTTCCTGCACGCCGCGGTGGCTGATGTAGATCTCGCTGGCGCCATCGGCGCGGCGCTCGATGCGGGTGCGGAACTTGTCGCGCTCGCCGCTCGAATACACCGAGTCGAACACCTTGCCGATGGTGTTGCGGATGAAGTCTTGCGGGATCTTGGCGCGGTTCTCGTTCCACTCGGTTTCCATGATGCCGGCCGCCGGCAGTTCCTGCGACAGCGTGAAGCCGGAATCTTCCCAGAACTTGGTCAGTTGCGGCCACAGCTGTTCAGGGGTCTGCTTGACCACCAGCCAGCGCTGGTTGCCGTCGCGCTCGACCTTGATGTCGTTCAGCGTGGTCTGCACCACGGTGCCGGCCGGCGGCTGGCCGGCCACCACCACTGCGGTGCTGTTCAGGGCGCCGGACTGGGCCGCCTTGGAGGCGTTGTAGCCGGACGCGGTGGCGATGCCGTTGTTCGAATCCGGCAGCGAGTAACGGTTGTCTTTCTGCAGCTGGGTCAGGTCCGGCGGGACGTCCAGCGTGCTGGCCTTCTTGGCCGACTTGTAGTCGACCTTGTCGTTGCCGATTACCGAGCTGATCATGCCGCAACCGGTCAGGCTGGTCATCAAGGCGCCAACCACCAGCGCGCGCTGCGAGGAAATAAAAGCTGTCTTGCGATTAGTCATGTCGTTACTGTTTAAGAAGCTGAAGTGCAGCAAAATGTGATCCGAGTCCAGGTCGGGACGTGTGCTCGATCGCGTTGGGGGTTACAGGACGCCGGCTTCGCGCAGGGCCGAGCGGACGGTGTCGTGGTAGTCCTCGCCCAGTTGCACCAGCGGCAGGCGGATACCGGCCGGCATCTTGCCCATTTCCGCCAGCGCCCACTTGACCGGCACCGGGTTGGGTTCCACGAACAGTTTCTGGTGCAGCGGGAAGACCTTATTGTTCAGCTCGACCGCCCTGGCGATGTCGCCGGCGATCGCCGCCTTGCACATCTCGGCCATGGCGCGCGGCGCCACGTTGGCGGTCACCGAGATATTGCCGGCGCCGCCGGCCAGCATCAGCGCCATCGCGGTCGGATCGTCGCCGGAATACACGGCGAACTCCTTCGGCGCCAGGCGCAGCAGGTCGTAGCCGCGGCCGATGTTGCCGGTGGCATCCTTCACGCCGACGATGTTGCTGATCTGCGCCAGGCGCAGGATGGTGTCGTTGCTCATGTCCGCCACGGTGCGGCCCGGGACGTTGTACAGGATCACCGGCAAGTCCACCGCCTCGGCGATGGCCTTGAAGTGCTGGTACATGCCTTCCTGGGTCGGACGGTTATAGTAAGGAACCACTTGCAGCGTGGCGTCGGCGCCCGCTTCCTTGGCGTAGGTGGTCAGCTTGATCGCCTCGGCGGTCGAATTGGCGCCGGCGCCGGCGATCACCGGGATGCGGCCGGCCACCTTGCTGACGGTCGCCTTGATCAGTGCGCAATGCTCTTCCACGCTCACCGTGGCCGATTCACCGGTGGTGCCGGCGATGACGATGCTGTCCGTGCCCTCGGCGATGTGCCAGTCGATCAGCTGATTCAAACCCTCGAAGTCCAGACTGCCGTCTGCGTGCATCGGGGTGACGATTGCTACGATGCTGCCCTTAATCATAGGAAACCACTGCTAAAAGTATTAAAACAACGATTGTAGTCGATAGGCCGCGCCCGTGGTGCATCCGGGGCGATAAAATCGGCGCTCAAAATGGCGGCAACAGCGCCGCTTCGCGCGGGAAATCAGGCTTCACCGCGCACAGACGTTGCACCATGGCAGCTTTTGGGGTGGCCGTCACGCCATCCTCGAACGCCACCACGCGCAGACCGTGGGCGCGCGCCAGTTCCAGCAGCTCGCCCGGCTGTAGCAGGAAGGCCGGATTCGACGGCTTGCCGAACTGGGCGTTGCCGTCGGCGAAGGTTTCGTAGATCAGCACGCCGTTCGGCGCCAGGCTGGTCAGCATGTCGGCGATCAGCGGGCGGTGCAGGTAATTGGTCACCACGATGCCGGCGAAGCGGTGCGGACCGAAGGCCCAGGCCGCGCCGGCCTCCTCCAGGTCGATGCAGGAGGTGGTGATGCCGGCACCGCAGGCGGCCGCCAGCGCGGCGGGATCGCGGTCGACCGCCACCACTTCATGCCCCAGCGCCGCCATGTGGCGCGCGTGGCGGCCGTTGCCGCAGGCCAGGTCCAGCACGGCGCCGCCGGGCACCAGCGGGGCATAGCGCTGCACCCAGGGGGAGATTTGATCGCTCATGTCTTTACCTGCTTTTACTTAGGTGTAGGCCAGGCCCATGGCTTCGCGCACGTCGCGCATGGTGTCCTGGGCCAGCTTGCGGGCGGCGTCATTGCCGTCGGCGACGATGGCGCGCACCAGCGACGGGTCGTCCAGATACTGCTGGGCGCGCTCGTGCATGGGTTCCTGTTCCTTGATGATGGCGTCGATCACCGGCTGTTTGCACTCGATGCAGCCGATGCCGGCCGACTTGCAGCCTTTGACCACCCATTCCTGCGTCGGCGCGTCCGAATACACCTGGTGAAACTGCCACACCGGGCAACGCTCGGGATCGCCGGCGTCCGAACGGCGCACGCGTGCCGGGTCGGTCGGCATGGTCTTGATCTTCCTGGCGACCGAGTCCTTGTCCTCGCGCAGGGCGATGGCATTGCCGTAGCTTTTGGACATCTTGCGGCCGTCCAGGCCCGGCAGGCGCGACGCCTCGGTCAGCCGGGATTGCGGCTCGACCAGGATCAGCTTGCGGCTGCCTTCGAGGTAGCCGAACAGCCGTTCGCGGTCGCCCATGGACAGGCTTTGGGCATCGTCCAGCATGGCCTTGGCCTGCGCCAGCGCGTCTTCCTTGCCGTGCTGCTGGTATTCGGTGCGCAGTTCGTTGTACAGCCTGGCGCGTTTGCTGCCCAGCTTTTTCACCGCATCCTGGGCTTTTTCCTCGAACCCCTTTTCCTTGCCGTATAAATGATTAAAACGGCGGGCAATTTCGCGCATCATCTCGATATGCGGTACCTGGTCCTCGCCCACCGGCACCTGGCTGGCGCGGTAGATCAGCACGTCGGCCGCCTGCAGCAGCGGATAGCCGAGGAAGCCGTAGGTTGCAAGGTCTTTATTGGCCAGATTCTCGATCTGGTCCTTGTAGGTCGGCACCCGCTCCAGCCAGCCCAGCGGCGTGGCCATGGACAGCAGCAGATGCAGCTCGGCATGCTCGGGCACGCGCGATTGGATGAACAGCGTCGACTGCGAGGGATCGATGCCGGCCGCCAGCCAGTCGATCAGCATGTCCCAGGTGCTGCGCTCGATGAGCGTGGGGTCGTCGTAGTGGGTGGTCAGCGCATGCCAGTCGGCCACGAAGAACAGACAAGGCAGCTCGGTCTGCATCTTGATCCAGTTCTTCAACGCGCCGTGATAATGCCCTAGATGCATGGAGCCCGTGGGACGCATACCGGAAACGACACGATCGGGATACATGGTTCAGGCTCAACTGAAAAGAAGTTGCAGGGGATAGACCAGCAGATGCCAGATGCCCTGCACGAAGTGCATGCCGCGCACCAGGAAACCGGTCAGCACGCCCAGCTGCATCAGCACGATCAGGCCGATGAACACCCACAGGCCATAGCGCTCGATGCGCGCGTACGGCCGCGCCAGCGACATCGGCAGGATGCCGGTGACGATGCGGCCGCCGTCCAGCGGCGGCAGCGGAATCAGGTTGAACACGCACATGGCCGAATTCACGCCCCAGCCGGCCTGCGCCATCTTGGCGAAAAAGTCGTCCGGGCTGAGGCCGAACACCTGGATCAGGATCACCCACAGGATGGTCCAGGCCAGGCCCATGGCGAAGTTGGCGGCCGGGCCGGCGGCGGCCACGAAAGCCATCTGCTTCTTGGGATTGCGCAGGCGGCCGTAATCGACCGGCACCGGCTTGGCGAAGCCCAGCGCCGGCAGGCTCAGCAGGCTGAGCACCAGCGGCAGGATCACGGTGCCGAACGGATCGATGTGCTTGAGCGGATTGGCGGTCAGGCGGCCGAGGTCGGCGGCGGTGGAGTCGCCGAAATAGCGGGCGACGTATCCATGTGCGGCTTCATGCAGGGAAATTGCAAAAAGAACAGGGATGATGTAGACCGTGATGGTCTGGATAATACTGTCGGTTTCGTTCATGGACGGGATTTTACCAGAGGCGCGCGGCCTGCCTTCGCGGGCCATCGGAGGCCGGCCCGCTTGCCTGATGTGGGGAACGCTTGCTCAGAGGCCGAACACGCTGGCGTCGCCGCCGCCCTGGCGCACCAGCAGCGCCGCGGCGCCGGTCAGGTCGATCACGGTGGTCGGCTGCATGCTGCAAGCGCCGCCGTCGATGATCAGTTCCAGCTGCTTGCCCAGCCGCGCGCAGATCTCGTCGGCGTCGTTCAGCGGCTCCTGTTCGCCCGGCAGGATCAGCGTGGTGCCCAGCAGCGGCTGCTGCAACTCTTCCAGCAGCGCATGCATGATGGTGTCTTCCGGCACCCGCAGGCCGATGGTCTTGCGCGACGGATGGCTGAGCCGGCGCGGCACGCACTTGGTCGCCTCGAGAATGAAGGTGAACGGCCCCGGCGTGGCCGCCTTCAACAGGCGGAATTGCTGGTTGTCCACGCGTGCGTACACGCCCAGCTCGCTCAAATCGCGGCACAGCAGGGTCAGATGGTGTTTCTCGTCGATGCCGCGGATGCGCCGCAGGCGCTCGACGGCGGCCTTGTCGTCCAGGTGGCACACCAGCGCGTAGCAGGAATCGGTCGGCACGGCGACGATGCCGCCGCCGTGGATGATCTGCGCCGCCTGCTTGATCAGGCGCGGCTGGGGATTGACGGGGTGGACCTGGAAGAATTGGCTCATACCTTATTGTACGGCACGCAACGCCGCGATACGCTGTTCGAATGGCGGATGGGTGGAAAACAGCGCGCTCCAGCCGCCGCCGTTGGTGATTCCCGAGGCGGCCAGCGTCTGCGGCAGCGCGCCCGGCTCCATGCCGTTCAGGCGCGCCAGCGCATGCTGCATCGGCAAGGCGCTGCCCAGCAGCCTGGCGGAACCGGCGTCGGCGCGAAATTCGCGCTGGCGCGAGAACCAGGCCACGATCAGCGAGGCCAGCAGACCGAACACGATCTCGCAGACGAACACGGTAATCATATAGCCGATGCCGGGGCCGCGCCGTTCCTCGTTCCTGTTCAACAAGTTGTCGACGAAGAAGCCGACCACGCGCGCCAGGAACACCACGAAGGTGTTGGTCACGCCCTGGATCAGGGTCATGGTCACCATGTCGCCGTTGGCGATGTGCGCCACCTCGTGGCCGAGCACGGCCTCGATTTCATCGCGGTTCATGCCGTCCAGCAGGCCGGTGGAGACCGCCACCAGGGCGGAGTTCTTGAACGCGCCGGTGGCGAAGGCGTTCGGCTCGCCCTGGTAGATGGCCACTTGCGGCATGCCGATGCCGGCGCGCTCGGCCAGGGTTTTGACGGTGTTCACCAGCCACAGCTCGGTGGACGAGGACGGCGTATCGATCACGCGCGCGCCGGTCGACCATTTGGCCATGGGCTTGCTGATCAGCAGCGAAAAGATGGCGCCGGTAAAGCCCACCACCAGCGAGAACGCCAGCAGGCTGCCCAGCTGCAGGGTACTGCCCGATCCCGGCCGGCCGATACCCAGCAGCGACAGGACGATGGACAACACCACCATCACGGCCAGATTGGTGGCGATAAACAGGACGATGCGTTTCATGGAGGTCTCCGGTACAGGCAACAATTTGCCAGAATCATAAGGTAAGACCAGCGCAACGCAAAATCAAGCCGGCAGGCGGCGGTAATCGCTCGGCGATATTACCGCCCGAGGTCAGAACCAGTCGTGCCAGACCGGCTTCACATTGGCCGGCAGCGGCGGCAGCGCGGCGAAGTCCACCCGCGATTCGCCCGGCGCATGGAAATCGGTGCCGCGCGAGGCCAGGAAACCGTAGGCATTGGCCAGCTGCGCATACACGGGATATTGATCCGGCGTGTGGCTGCCGGTCACCACCTCGATGGCGGCGCCGCCCAATTGCTTGAATTCATCGAACAACTCGCCCTGCGCCAATTGTGAGAAGCGGTAGCGCCCCGGATGCGCGATCACGGCGATGCCGCCGGCGCCGCGTATCCAGTTGACCGACTGCTCCAGCGTCGCCCAGCAGTGCGGCACGTAGCCGGGCTTGCCTTCGCACAGATATTTCTTGAACACTTCCGACGTATTGGCGCAGACGCCGATTTCCACCAGATAGCGCGCAAAGTGGGTGCGCGACATCAAATCGGGATTGCCGACATATTTCAGCGCGCCTTCATAGGCATCGGGAATGCCGGCCGCCTCCAGCTGGCGGGCGATCTCGTGCCCGCGGCTGTCGCGGCCGGAGCGGGTGCAGGCCAGACCCTCGACCAGCGCCGGATTGGTTTCATCCAGCTGCAAGCCGACGATGTGCACCGTCTCGTTGGCCCAGGTGATGGAAATTTCCACGCCGCTCACGAAACGCATACCCTGCGCCTGCGCGGCGGCGCGCGCGGCCGCAACGCCGCTGACCTCGTCGTGGTCGGTCAGCGCCCAGACGTCAACGCCGGCCTTGCCGGCGTACTCCGCCACGGCGGCGGGCGCCAGGACACCATCGGAAACGTTGGAATGACAATGCAGATCGACTTTCATAACTGACATTGTACGCTGCCTGAGGGATTTATACGCACGCTTAGTTGGCGAGGAATTCTTCTATCATCTGCGCCAGCGCAAGCGGCTGGTCGTGGTGCAGCATGTGGCCGGCGTCATGCACCGTCTTGCAGGTGACATCGCGCAGGTGCGCCAGACGCCGCTCCAGTTCGACGCGGCCGGCCGGTTTGGCGCCCATCCAGTCCCACATATTGGTCTGGTCGGCTTCCACCCACAGCACCGGCGCGGTGATCGCCTGCCAGCAGGCCATCACATCATCGACGTGGTAGGGCAGCGGCCCGGCCTGCTTGTGCACCGGATCGCCCAGAATTTCCCACGCGCCGGCATCGTTCTGCGCCGACCAGTGCCGGGCCAGGAACGCGGCCTTGTCGTCGCTGAGACGCGGATTGGTCTTTTGCAGGCGGGCGGCCACCGCCGCCTGGCTCGGATAGGTGCGCATTTCCGGCTTTTCCAGCAGGCTGTCCAGCCACTTTGCGTAGCGGCCGGGCGTCTGCTCGGGTCGCGCGCCACGCAGGCCCGGCCCTTCCAGATTGATCAGCTTGCGGATGCGCTCGGGTCGCGCACCGGCATACAGGCCGACCACGTTGCCGCCCATGCTGTGGCCCAGCAGATAAACCGCCCGCTCCGGCGAATAATGGCGCAGGATGGCGTCCAGGTCGGCCAGATAATCGGGGAACCAGTAAGTGTCCAGGCCGCTGCGCTGCGACAGGCCGAAACCGCGCCAGTCCGGCGCGATCACATGCCATTCGCCCTGCAAGGCGTCGACCACGAACTGGAACGAAGCGCCCACGTCCATCCAGCCATGCAGCATGAACAGCTTGGGCGCGCCCGCGTTGCCCCAGTGGCGCACATGGTAACGCAGGCCGCGGATGGTCAGGAACTCGGATCGGGACGGTTTGTGGGTCATGACGCTCTCTGCCTTGAAATTGACGCGGCCGGCGCCATATCGGATGCTTGCCAGCCGCAAGGGCAATAATAGCACGACCGTTCGCTGGCAACGCAAGCGTAAAATAGTGCCATCCCGCCATTAACCACTCAGCTTCCAATGTCAATATACCAACTGGGCGATCACGCGCCCGAGATCGCGGCATCCTCATTCGTTGCGGACAATGCCACCGTGATAGGCAAGGTCACGCTCGGCGAGCACAGCTCGGTGTGGTACGGCGCCACCCTGCGCGGCGACAACGAGCGCATCACCATCGGCGCCCACAGCAATGTGCAGGAAGGCACGGTGATGCACACGGACATCGGCTACCCGCTGACCGTGGGCGAGCATGTGACCATCGGCCACCAGGCCATGCTGCACGGCTGCACCATCGGCGACGGTGCGCTGGTCGGCATCCAGGCCGTGATCCTGAATGGCGCGCGCATCGGCAAGGGCTGCCTGGTCGGCGCCGGCGCGCTGGTCACCGAAGGCAAGGAATTCCCCGACCACGCGCTGATCATCGGCGCGCCGGCCAAGGTGGCGCGCCAGCTGACGGCGGAGGAAGTGGCCGGCCTGCTGCGCAGCGCCGACAGCTATGTGCAGCGCGGACAACTGTTCAAGACGCAACTTAAAAAGATCGGATAAACAATGAGCATCACCACTCAGGACACCCTGCAGAAATTCATCTTCGAGAACGCTGCCGTGCGCGGCGAGCTGATCGACATCTCCGCCACCTGGCGCGAGGTGCTGGCGCGCCACCACTATCCCGCCCCGGTCAAGAAAATGCTGGGCCACATGGTGTCGGCGGCGGCGCTGCTGTCGGCCAACCTGAAGTTCGACGGCGCCATCGTCATGCAGATCCATGGCGACGGGCCGGTGCGTCTGCTGGTGGTCGAGTGCGACGCCGAGCTGCGCCTGCGCGCCACCGCCAAGCTCAACCCGGACGCCACGATCGCCGACGACGCCGACCTGACCGCGCTGGTGAATCAGCATGGCAAGGGCCGCTTTGTCATCACCCTGGACCCGACCGAAAAAGTGCCGGGCCAGCAGCCCTACCAGGGCGTGGTGCCGCTGGACGGCGGCGAGGTGGCGACCGTGATCGAAAACTACATGCTGCGCTCGGAACAGCTGGACACCAAGCTGTGGCTGGCGGCCGACGACAACGTCGCGCGCGGCCTGCTGCTGCAAAAACTGCCGTATCACGGCGGCAAGGCGGAAGCGACGCCGGTCAGCGCCGAAGACGCGCTGGAAACCTGGAACCGCGCCGTGGTGCTGGGCTCCACGCTGAAAGAGCAGGAACTGCTGGACACCACCATCGACGTGCTGATGCAGCGCCTGTTCTGGGAAGAGACCATCCGCGTGTTCGATCCGCTGCATCCGCAATTCCATTGCAGCTGCACGCGCGAGAAGGTCGGCAACATGCTGAAGATGCTGGGCCGCGAAGAAATCGAAAGCGTGGTGGCGGAACAGGGCCACGTCGGTGTGAACTGCGATTTCTGCGGCAAGCACTACGAGTACGACAAGGTCGATTGCGCGCAGTTATTCGCCAGCAGCGATCCGGTCGAAACCCTGATCCCCGCCGGCGAAGCCAAGCACTAAGTTTTTTCCTGGGCGTAGCGCTGTGCCAGCACGGCGCATACCATCAGCTGCAGCTGGTGGAACAACATCAGCGGCAGCACCACGGCGCCCAGCGCGCTGCCGGCGAACAGCACCTTGGCCATCGGCACGCCGCTGGCCAGGCTCTTCTTGGAACCGCAGAACACGATCGCAATCCGGTCCTCGCGGTTGAATCCCAGCCGCCGCGCCAGCTGCGAACTGATCCCCATCACCAGCGCCAGCAGCAGCGCGCTGATCAACAGCAGCCCGGCCAGCGTGCCCCACGACACCTGGTGCCACAAGCCCTGCCCCACCGATTCGCTGAATGCCGTGTACACCACCAGCAGGATCGAGCCCTGATCGACCATGCGCGTCAGCGGCTTGTGCTTTTCCACCCAGGCGCCGATCCAGCGCCGCGCCACCTGGCCGGCGATGAACGGCAACAGCAGCTGCAAGGCAATCTGCAAGGCCGATTCCAGCGGCGAACCACCCTGCATCTGCGCCGACGTCAGCAGGCCGACCAGCACCGGCGTGATAAAGATGCCCAGCAGATTCGACGCCGACGCGCTGCAAATCGCCGCCGGCACGTTGCCGCGCGCGGCCGCCGTGAAGGCGATCGACGATTGCACCGTCGACGGCAGCATGCACAGGAACAGGATGCCCAGGTACAGGTCCGGTGTCACCAGCGGCGTCAGGATGGGTTTCAGCACCAGTCCCAGCAGCGGAAACAGCGCGAAGGTGCACAGCAACACCAGCAGATGCAAACGCCAGTGCGTGATGCCGGCAATCACCGCCTCGCGCGACAGCTTGGCGCCGTGCAGGAAGAACAGCAGGCTCACCGCCACGTGGGTGATGTTGTTGAAGATGACGGCGCCTTCGCCGTAGCAGGGAAACACGCTGGCCGCGATCACCGTGGCGATCATGGCCAGGGTGAAATTGTCCGGCAAAAAACGCGGGCGCCGCATCATCAGGGACACTTCAGTTCCAGCACATCGATCCCGCCCAGCGTGTTGGCCGAACCGGCGCTGCGGATCAAATCCACGCGCTCTTCACAGCTGCTACGCAGCAGGCGCGGATAAGCACGGCTGCAAGGCGTGACCGTATCGCCGGGATTGGCCGCGCTACAGTAAAAGCCTTCCGCCTGCATGCGCACCATCGCCTGGTCCATCGACATGCCGGGCTTGATCACCCCATTCACAAAATTGCCCAGCTTGGACTGGCCGGTGCTAGCACAGGCCGACAACACCAATGGCAAAGCCAACAACAAAATGCGACGCATCGTTACACCTCCGTAATTTCCAGACAGCAGTTTAACCCACGCGCGTCATGATCCGGTAACACTGCGCCCCTATCATCCGCGAGTTGTTAATTCTTCCAACTTGCATCCAAGGTAAACATGAACAAGAAAATATCCGCAGTGTGCTTCGCCGCGCTGAGCTTCCCTATGCTGGCCATGGCCGCCAATGTGGCCGCCGCCGTCGCCGACATGGCTGACACCCCAGCCGCCGCCACTGCCGATAGCGCGAGCGCCGACGCCGACACGGCCGGCGCCGCCGCCGCGCCGATCGCCACCGTCGAAGTCGCCACCCGCAAGACCCGCTCGTCGGTGGAAATGAACAAGTCCGACATGCAGAAAATCCTGCCCGGCATTAACCCGCTGAAGGCACTGCAAACCCTGCCTGGCGTCAGCTTCCAGACCGCCGACCCATGGGGCAACAACGAACAAAACCTGTCGCTGTTCATCCATGGCTTCAGCGGCCAGCAACTGGGCTATACCATGGACGGCGTGCCGCTGGGCGACCAGCAGTACGGCAACTACAACGGCCTGTCGCCACAGCGCGCCATCACCAGCGAAAACGTCGGCAGCGTGATCCTGTCGACCGGTGCCGGCGACCTGGCGACCGCCTCCACCAGCAACCTGGGCGGCACCATCGAGACCTTCTCCAGCAACCCGCTGAGCACCCGCAACCTGGCCGTGCAGCAGACCGTCGGCAGCTACAAGACCTCGCGCACCTTCCTGCGCTACGACACCGGCAACTTCGGCGAGGGCAACAGCGCCTACATCTCGGCCGTGCACCACGAGCAGAAAGCCTGGGACTTCAACGGCCGCCAGGGCGGCGACCAGGTCAACGCCAAGTTCGTCAACAGCGGCGCCAACGGCAAGCTGAGCCTGTACTTCGCCTATTCGGACAAGATCGAGCCGAACGAAGACAGCACCGTGCGCTCGGCCAGTGAAAAATTCCAGCCTTACACCCGTCCTTTCACCTACCCCGACTTCCAGCAGGCGCTGGGCTACCTGTCGGCCACCGGCGCCACGCCCGCCGCGGACGGCAACAACTACCGCAACTACTACAGCGACGCGCAGCGTACCGACTACCTGACCTACGCCAAGTACGACTGGAACATCAGCGACAGCACCACCTGGTCCAACCAGATCTACTACCACAATGACGACGGCGTCGGCGTGGTGGCCGGTCCGATCGGCGTGGCCGGCCTGCCGGCGCTGTTCGCGGTGTACTTCCCTGGCCAGAACCTGAAACAGGTGTTCGGCAACTCGGGCTACGCCACCCGTACCACCGAATACGAAATCAACCGCGGCGGCTGGCTGTCCACGTTGCGCAGCGAAATCGGCAACCACAACCTGCAAGCCGGCATCTGGCTCGAGCACAACCGCTCGTCGGCCTACCGCCGCTGGTATGCGCTGGACGTGAACCATCCGAGCTCGCCATACGACCGCCCGAGCAATCCGCTGATCACCCAGTACGGCAGCGAGATCGACAACAAGGTGGCCCAGCTGCACCTGCAGGACGAGTGGCACTTCCGTCCGGACATGGTGTTGCAGGCCGGCTTCAAATCCAGCCTGCAGTTTGCCGACGGCCAGTTCCCGGTGCAGCCGAAGAACGGCGCCATCGCCGGCTCCACCGCGCTACCGGTCGGCACCATCGACACCAAGAAATGGTTCCTGCCGCAGATCGGCGGCCGCTGGGACATCAGCAGCAGCGACCAGGCCTTCTTCAACGTGCAGAAGAACATGCGCCAGTTCGTTACCTACGGCGGTGGCGGCGTGTCGCCATGGAGCCTGTCGAGCCAGCCCGCGTTCGACCTGTTCAAGGCCACCGCCAAGCCGGAAACCTCGGTCACCTACGAAGCCGGCCTGCGCACCCGGCATGACCTGAACTGGGGCACCCTCAGCGGCTTCGACGGCCAACTGAACGTCTACCACGTCGACTTCAAGGACCGCCTGCTGTCGATCAGCCCGACCTCGGTGATCTCGTCCATCATCGGCGGCAACCTGGCCGTGCTGACCAACGTCGGCAGCGTCAAGACCAACGGCGTCGACCTCTCGGCCACCCTGCACTTCGGCCGCCACTTCTCGCTGTACAACGCGCTGTCGTACAACGACTCCAAGTACGACGACAACTACACCAGCGGCAAGGACATCGTCCAGACCGCCGGCAAGAAAGTGCCGGGCAGCCCGGAATGGATGGACAAATTCGTCGCCACCGCCACCGTGGCCGACACCGAGTTCCAGTTGATCGGCGACTACGTCGGCAAGCGCTACGCCACCTATACCAACGACCTGCACGTCTCGAGCTACTTCCTGATGAGCCTGGGCGTCTCGGGCAAGCTGCCATTCCTGAATGGCGGCTGGGTGAAGAACGCGCGCTACCGCCTGAACGTCAGCAACCTGACCGACCGCCAGGGCGACCTCAACGTGGTGGTCGGCGCGGCCAGCGGCACGTACAATACCTTCCCGATTGCACCACGTCAGGGCTTCCTGACTTTGATGGCGGACTTCTGATGAACAAACTGATCTTGCCCACGCGGCTGTCGCGCCGCGGCTTTATCCAGACGGCGGCGGTGGCCGCCGGCACCGCCGGCGCCGCGCTGCTGCTGCCGGGCGC
>NZ_SPVG01000023.1 GCF_004614165.1 Duganella callida
CCCCCCAACCCCGGGGGCAGGCCTTCCCTGGCGGCCCGCGCCCTGCCGTAGCGACCGCTACGGCAGAGCCCGTGACGCAATGAAAGACCTGACCCCGGATTCAACAGCTGGGGCTGGCGCCGGTGGAGAGCGCGCGCACGGCTTTGGCGATGTCGGCGGCGACGCGGGTGATGGCGCGGCGGTGGCCGGCGACGAGGTCGTCGTAGCCGGCGCCGACCGGCTCCTGCGCCGTGCTGCGGCAGGTCAGCACCGCCGTGCTGCCGACCTGGCGCACGCTCCACACGGCGTCGATCAGGGCGTACCGGCCGGGCGCGGATTCGAAGCGCTGGATGTTGGTGCTGATGCGGTACACCGTGGCCTTTTCCGGCGCCGGCGTGCGGAATACGTCCACCGTGCCCAACTCGCCGGTGACGGCCAGCGACAGCGCCTGCTGGATCTCGGCCGCCGGCGGCGATGCCCAGCGTTCCTGCTCCAGCAGGTCCATGCGGCCCGAGCCCGTCGTCACCAACAGCTGGCTGCGCGCGACCTGCTGCGGCACCGTCACCGCCGGAATCTCGACATAATAGGCGGCGCGCGCGGCCGGCGTTGGTGCCACGCCCATGCCGTTACTCAGGCTGTAGAAGTGTTCCGGCGGTGAACTGGCGCAGCCGGCCAGCGCCAGCACCGTTGCCACGGCAAGTGCACGCATCATTTCTGTTCTCCTTTTTTCTCGGCCTTGCCGCGTATCAGCGATTCGGGATGGCGCTCGAGGTAATCCGACAACGCGTTCAGCGATTGCAGCGTCTGCGTCAGCTGCTGCAGCGCTTCACGCAGGTCCGACTGCACCGGCGAGTCTTTTTGCAGCAGCTGGTCGGCTTCGTTGAAGGTCTTGCGCGCGGCGCCCAGGGTCTCCTTCATCTCGGGCACCACCTGCGCGTCGACCTGCTTGAACAGCTGGTTGGCGGTTTTCAGCGTGTCGCGCAGGTTGTTGCCGATGTCCTCGAACGGCACTTTGTCGAGCTTGCGGGCGATGCTGGAAATCTGCGTCTGCAGCTCGTCCAGCGAATTCGGCACGGTCGGCACCTCCAGCACTTCCTGGGTGGTGTCCAGTTTGACCGGCGCCGCGTTGGGGAAGAAGTCCAGCGCCACGTACAGCTGGCCGGTCAGCAGGTTGCCGGTGCGCAGTTGGCCGCGCAGGCCGCGCGACACCAGCCGTTCCAGCACCGCCGGCCCGGCGCTGCGCTCCTGATCGTCGGCGATGGTCTTGGCAAAGCTGCGGCCCAGCCGCGCCGGATACATGTCGACCGTGACCGGCATGCGGAAGTTTTTCTTGACCGGATCGAATTCCACTCCCACCGAGCGCACTTCACCGAGCACGATGCCGCGGAAGTCCACCGGCGCCCCGGCCGACAGGCCGCGCAGCGACTGGTCGAAGTAGAACACGGTGGTGATCGGCACGCCGTCCGGTTCGCGCAGCGCGCTGGCCTGGTCCGCCGCCAACGCGAAGTGGCTGCCGCCCGGCGCCTGCACCTGCGGTTTCTGGCCGGTGATGGACTCGAACGCCAGTCCGCCCACCAGCAGCGCCGCCAGCGATTGCGTGTTGACCTTGAAGCCGCTGGAATCCAGCCGCACGTCGACGCCGCTGGCATGCCACCAGCGCGTGTTCTTGCCGACGTACTGGTCGTACGGCGCGCCGACGAACACCGTCATCTTGATGCCGCGTCCCGAATCATCGAGATCGAAGCTGGTCACCTGCCCCACCTGGATGCGACGGTAGAAAATCGGCGAGCCGACGTCGATCGAACCGAGGTTATCGCCATGCAGGATATAGCTGGAGCCCTTCTCGTCCCGCGCCACCTGCGGCGGCTTTTCCAGTCCGGTGAATTCGGTGGTGGTCTCTTCCTGCTTGCCCGCGTCGACGCCGATGTAGGAGCCCGACAGCAGCGTGTTCAGCCCGGTGATGCCGCTGGCGCCGATGCGCGGCTTGACCACCCAGAAGCGCGTGTCGGCCGCGGTGAAGCGCTTGGCGTCCTTGCTCATGTCGATGGTGACGATCACCTTGGACAAGTCCTTGGCCAGGGTGATCGAGCGCACCAGCCCGATATCCACATCCTTGTATTTGACCTTGGTCTTGCCCGGCTCCAGCCCGTCGGCGCTGCGGAAGCTGACCGTCACGGTCGGTCCCTGCTCCAGCACCGTGCGTATCACCAGCGTCAGGCCGATGAGCGCCGCCAGCAGCGGTATCAGCCACACCAGCGACGGCAGCCAGCGGTTGACCTGGTCGACCTCCGGCTCCGGCAGCGGCGGATGGCCGCTCTCGTTTTCAGACATGCTTCTCTCCGTGTGTATCGATGGGATCCCAGATCAGGCGGGGATCGAATTGCATGGACGCGATCATGGTCAGCACCACCACCGCGCAAAACGCCATCGCCCCCGGCCCGGCGGTGATCACCGCCAGCGACTGGAAGCGCACCAGCGCCACCGTCAGCGTGATGACGAAAATATCCAGCATCGACCAGCGGCCGACAAACTCCACGATGCGGTACAACAGCGTGCGCTGCATCGGCCGCCAGCGCGAGCGCCGCTGCGCGGTGTACGCCAGCAGCGCCAATGCCGCCAGCTTCAGCACCGGCACCACGATGCTGGCGATGAAGATGATAGCCGCCAGCCCTGCCGAGCCGCTGTGCCAGAAGTAGACCACTCCGCTGATGATGGTGTCATCCTCCTTGCCGAACAGCGAATGGGTGTACATCACCGGCAGCAGATTGGCCGGTATGTACAGGATCGCGGCCGCCAGCAGGAAGGCCCAGGTGCGGCCCACCGAATCGGGATGGCGGCGGTGCAGCCTCGCGCCGCAGCGCGCGCAGTACTGGTGGCGCACCGTTTTCTGCAGCGATTCGACCAGGCCGCAGCTGTGGCAGGCCACCAGCGGCACGCCCTTGGCCAGCGCCGCGTAATGAAAAGTCTTTTTCGCGGTGCGGCGCGGTCCGGGCAGATGCTCGCCGATATTCCACAGGATCTGCGGATCGAAGGACACCACGATGGCCAGCATCAGCGTCAGCGCGCCAAACGCGAATACCCCGGGCTGCACCATGACCTGCGCCAGGCTGGTCATCTTGACGATGGTGATCAGGATGCCGATCATCAGCACCTCGGTCATGCCCCAGCGCCGCGCCGCGCCCACCGCGCGCAGCAGATGGTCGAAGCCGGGCGGCCGCCGGCCCTGGCGCAACGACAGCGTCACGTACAGCAGCGACGCCAGTTCCACTGCCGGCAGCAGGATGGTGAACACGAACACCACCGCCGCCACCGCCTGCATGCCCTCGGTCCACAGCACGCGGATGGCGCCCAGCAGCGTGGCGCTGGTGCTGTAGCCGCCCACCTCCAGTTCGACGATGGGGAAGAACTGCGCGATCAGGAAAGTGAATACGGCGGCCAGCACGATGGCCGCCATGCGGCTGGCATCCGAATAAATCCCGCGATACAGGACCGAGCGGCAACGCACGCACCGCGCTTTCTGGCGCGGGCGTACCGGGCGGCGCTTATGCAGCACGCCGCAGTCGTGGCAGGCGATCAGATCGTAGCGATGCACAGGATGGGATCAAGTAACAATCGTTGTTGTAATCCAATCTGCATCATACGACATTCCGTTCGGCTCCACCGTTCAACTGATAACATAGTGCAAATATAAAAAGGAGGAAAATTCAGTGCTAGTACGCTATCGCCTGGCCGTCTGCCTGCTGGCACTGGGTGCACAAGGCGTCGGCGCGCAGGGGCCGGACATTCTGGTATTCGGCAGCACGCACGAACCCACCTCCTTTGCCTACCGCTACGCCAGCGACTATCTGCAGCGGCTGTGCGCGGACATCCGCCAGCGCTGCCAGTTACAAAGCCTGCCGGGACGGCGTGGCGCCGCCATGCTGGCCGCCGGCAGCATCGCCGGCGAGGTCGGACGGGTGAGGGAGTACAATCGCCAGCATCCGGAATACCGGCGCATCGAGGAGCCGTTCCTGATCATCCGCACCTATGTCTTCACGCGCACCGATGGGCCGGAAATCGACAGCTGGGACGCGCTGGCACGGAAAGCCGGATCGGTCAGCTACAAGCGCGGCGTGTACACCTATCAGACGCGGTTGGAAGCGATGAAGCCGCGCACGCGGCCGCACGATGTGCAGAACGTGGCGGCCTGCCTGCGCATGGTGCTGGCAGGCCGCGACGACGCCTGCGTCTTCGACGACGGCAATCTGGATGCGGAAGCCGAAGCGCTGCTGCCGCGCGGGCGCCTCAGCAAGGCCCTGGAAGACCTGCCGCTGTATATCTACCTGGGCAAGGACCATGCAGTCCTGGCGCCGGCGATGAACGATGCCGCGAAACGCCTGAACGCCCACGGCATCAAGCATTTCACCTTGCTTTGACGCTGGAGGGAAGCTGCTGGAAGTCGTCGGTCTGCTCCAGCGCCTGCCAGGTGGCCATCAGCGCCGGCGGCGGGGCGATCAGCCTGCGTGCTTCGAGGTCCAGCCAGCCGCCGGTGCTGTTGACGCGCGCGGCCAGCTTGCCGTCGGGGCGGATGATGTCGGAGCGCAGTATCCAGCGGCTACCGTCTTCCGCCAGGCCGGCCAGGCTGAGGGTGACGGTGATCTCTTCCAGCAGCAGCACTTCCTTGAAGTAGGAAATCTCGTCCTTCATCACCACCGGACCAAGGTTCAGGCGCATGAACTCGCGCATGGGGAAGCCGTGCTCGGACAGGAACAGCATGCGCACGTCGCCGGCTTTGTCGAGAAAGGCGGTGTTGCGCATATGGCTGTTGAAGTCCATGTCGCCCCAGCCGGCCATCAGCTTTTTCGAAAACATCTCACGCTCCAAGAAAATCGAACAGGGTGCATGCTACCACCTTGGTCGCTTTCCGCAGGTCTTCCAGGTAGAGACGTTCATCGGCTTTCTTGGCGTTCGACTCCGGCACGGTACGCGGGCCGGCGCCGTACAGCACCGCCGGGATGCCATGCTCGCCGTACAGCCGCGCGTCGGCGTACAGCGGCGTGCCCTGCGCCGGGATCTTCTCGCCGATGAAGATTTCGGCGTTCCGCTGGATGCTGGCCACCAGCTTTTCCGTACCGGGACGTTCGCGCAGAGCGTGCGACAGCAGCAGGCGCCTGATCTCCAGCGTGATGCCCGGCACGTTCCGCACCGCGTCTTCGATCAGGGCGCGCAACTGGGCTTCCACCTGCGCCGGGTCTTCCTCCGGGATCATGCGACGGTCCATTTTCAGCACCACTTTGCCCGGCACCACGTTGGTATTGGTGCCGCCGTCGATGCGGCCCACCAGCATGGTCGGCGAGTCGATGCCGGCGACCTTCGACTTGATCTTCTTCAGTTCCGGCAGCTGGCCGTATATCGCGTTCAGGATGCGCGTGGCGGCCTGCAGGGCGTCATGCCCCGTCTCCGGCATGGCGCCGTGGCCGGACTTGCCGTGCACGGTGATTTCCAGCTGGAGGCAGGCGTTGTGCGCGGTGACGATGTTGTAGCTGAATCCCGCCGCGATTACATAATCGGGCCTGGTCAGCTTCTGCTCCAGCAGCCAGCCGGGGCCGAGCAGGCCGCCGAATTCTTCGTCGTAGGTGAAGTGCAGTTCCAGCGCGCCCTTCAGCGGCACGCCCAGCGCTTCCAACGCGCGCGTGGCGAAGATGTAGGTGGCGAAGTCGCACTTGGACACGGCCGCCGCACGGCCGTAAATGTAGCCGTTGTCGACCACGCCGCCATACGGCGGATAGGTCCAATTGTCGCCCGGCGGCACCACGTCGCCGTGCGCGTTCAGCGCCACGGTCGGCCCGCCGGCCTGATAGGGGCGGCGCACGATCAGGTTGGTGATGGTCTCCATGCCGTAATCGCGCACGGTCTGCTCCGGCACCGCGTGCTTCTCGGCGCGCCAGCCGTATGCCGACACCAGATCGGCGACCATGTCGGCATGCGGCGCGTTGTTGCCGGGCGGGGTATCGGTGGGCACGCGCAGCAGCTGCTGCAGCACGCCGACTTCTTCGTCAAAATGCGCGTCGATCCACTGCGCCAGTTGTTCTTTGGTGTTCATGTCATTCCTCATTTGGCGCCGGCTTCATACCAGGCGGCGATCTGCGCCCGTTCGGCGTCGGTCATGTTGGTCAGGTTCGCCAGCGGCATGGCCTTGGTCTGCACCACCTGCTTGTAGATTTTTTCCGCACTTTGATGAATCTGGTTGGCGCTGTCGAACATCACGCCCGCCGGTGCGGTGGCAAAGCCGGCCTGTCTTGGCGTGGCCGAATGGCAGGCCACGCAGCGCTGGTCGATGATGGATTTCACGCCGGCGAATTGCGCCGCCGGATCGGCCGCCGGCGCCACGGCCACCGGTCGCGCCGGCGCGATCGCCACCGCCACGCAGGCCAGCAGCGCCACGCCGATGGCCGGATAGCGCCACTCGATGCGGCCCTTGTGGCGCAGATTGAAGAAGTGGCGGATGAACACCCCGGCCGCCATGATAAACGCCAGCACCAGCCAGGCATGGTCGTTCCGGTAGGTCATCGCGTAGTGGTTGCTGATCATGATGAACAGCACCGGCAGCGTGAAGTAGTTGTTATGCACGCTGCGCTGCTTGGCCTTCTGGCCATGTACCGGGTCCGGCATGCGGCCGGCCGACATGGCCTCCACCATCTTGCGCTGGCCCGGAATAATCAGCATCAGCACATTGCCGACCATGATGGTGCCGATCAGCGCACCAATGTGGATATAGGCCGCGCGCCCGCTCAGCACATGGGTCAGGCCATACGCCGCCGCCACGATCAGCGCGAAGATCACCACGCCGAACAGGCCATCGCGTTTGCCCAGCGGCGAACGGCAGAGGAGATCGTAGACGGTCCAGCCGATCACCAGCGTGCCGATGCCGATGCCGACTGCCTGCAGGCTGCCGATGTCCGCCACCGACTTATCGATCATCATCGCCTGCGCGTTGAAATAGTAGGCCACGGTCAGCAGCGCGATGCCGGACAGCCAGGTGGAATACGCCTCCCATTTGAACCAGTGCAGCTCCTTGGGCAGTTCGGCCGGCGCCACCAGGTATTTCTGCGGGTTGTAGAAGCCGCCGCCGTGCACCGCCCACAGTTCGCCCGAGACGCCCTTCTTCGCCAGTTCCGACCCCGGCGCCGGCGGACGGATGGAATTGTCCAGCCAGACGAAGTAAAACGAGGCGCCTATCCAGGCGATGCCGGTGATGATATGCAGCCAGCGCACCAGCAGGTTCGCCCACTCGAGGCCATAGGGGATCAGGTATTCCATGTAGTTTGAAAGGTCAGAATGTGGCTAATTTACAGAAGATAAACGGATTTGATTCCTGCTACATGAACATTAGAGTATATTAAACATATCCATTCCCGTATAAACGAAACACGCACATGTCCGCTTTGCCGCAACACCTGGACCTCCACCTGATCCGCATCCTGTATCTGCTGCTGGTGGAGAAAAACGTCTCCCGCGTCGCCCTCAAACTGAATCAGCCGCAGCCCTCGATCTCCGCCTCGCTGCGCAAACTGCGCGAACTGACGGGCGATCCACTTTTGGTGCGCGGCGCGCGCGGCATGGTGCCGACCCAGCATGGCGAAAGTCTGCTTGCACCAGCAAAGCGCATCCTCGACGAGACCGAGAACCTGTTTTTGAAGAAGGCACCTTTCGTGCCACATGAGGAAGCGCGCACCTTCAACGTCGCCGCGCCCGATTATCTGGACAGCCAGTTTCTGCCCAATCTGGTTGCGCTGCTGCGACGCGGCTCGCCCAACAGCCGGGTGAAAATCCACGGCCTGGGGCCGGGCACCGACTACGTGCGCCTGCTGTCGGACGGCGACATGGACCTGGTGATCGCCAACTGGGAGGAGCCGCCCGAACATCTGCACATGTCCAAGCTGTTCGAGGACCCGATCATCTGCGTGATGCGCGCCGATGCGCCCTATGCGCTGCGCACCGCCAGCGACAAGATGACGCTGGAAGACTACCTCAGCCTGCCCCACGTGGCGCCGACGCAGATCCTGCCCGGCTACCTGGGCGTGATCGACGACTTCCTCGACCGCCAAGGCCTGCAGCGCAACGTGGTGGTGGAATCGGCCTACTTCGGCCTGATCCCCAACATGCTGGCGCAGACCGACCTGGTGCTGACCACCGGCCGCCAGTTCGTGCGCCGCTACGAACAGCAGATGGACCTGAAGATTTACACGGTGCCGGTCAAATTCCCGGCCATGCGCTTCTACCAGCTGTGGCACGAACGCGTGCACCAGGCGCCGGAACACAAATGGCTGCGCGAACAGGTGGCGGCGGCGGCGAAGTCGCTCAAATAAATCGTCCCCATATCGGACGCGATATGTCGCGCCGCCTGCGGCGCGTTAAGATGCTGGTCATGATCACACTCTCCGACCTGAACAGCTGCGACAGCGGAACTTTTGTCGAACGCCTGCGCGGCATCTACGAACATTCGCCATGGATAGCGGAACGCGCCGCCGCGCAGCGGCCGTTCAACAGCGTCACCGCCCTGAAACAGGCGATGCAGGCCGTGGTCAGCGCGGCCTCGGTGGATGAACAACTGGGACTGATACGCGCTCACCCGGAGCTGGCCGGCAAAGCCGCCGTCGCCGGCGAACTGACGGCCGAATCGACCAGCGAGCAGGCCAAATCCGGTCTGCACCTGTGCAGCGCCGAGGAATTCGCCACCCTGCACCAGCTGAACGCCGACTACAACGCCAAATTCGGCTTTCCCTTCATCCTGGCCGTCAAAGGCCCGACCGGACAGGGACTGACGCGGCAGCGCATCATCGAGACTTTCACGCGCCGCCTGAAGAATCAGCGCGCCGATGAAATCGCCGAGTGCCTGCGCCAGGTCAAGCGCATCGCCGAGTTGCGCATCAATGACCTGCTGGGCGTGGCGCTGGCATTCGGACCGGCCATCATGCAGTGGGCCGAGACCATCGGCGCCTGGAGCGACGACCAGGACGGCCTGACCTGCGCCTACATGACGCCGTCGCACCGCCAGACCGCGGCCCAGCTGCTGGACTGGATGCGCGAAGCCGGCATGGAAGCGCACATCGACGCCGTCGGCAACGTGGTCGGCGTCTATCGGGCGGCCGCCGCCGATGCCAAAACGCTGATGACCGGCTCGCACTACGACACCGTCCGCAACGGCGGCAAATACGACGGCCGCCTCGGCATCCTGCTGCCGATCGCCATCGTGCGTCACCTGCATGAGCGCGGCGAACGGCTGCCGTTCAACGTCGAGATCGTCGGCTTCGCGGAAGAGGAAGGCGTGCGCTTCAAGAGCACTTTCCTCGGCAGCACGGCGATCACGGGGCGCTTCGACCCGGCATTGCTGGAACAGGCGGATGCCGATGGCGTCACCATGCGCGAGGCCCTGCTGGCCGCCGGCCACGACGTGGCGCGCATTCCCGCCATCGCCCGCAACCCGGCCGACCTGCTGGGCTACGTGGAAGTTCATATCGAACAAGGTCCGGTGCTGCTGGAACGCGACCTGCCGCTGGGCGTGGTCACCGCCATTGCCGGCAGCTCGCGTTATCTGCTGGAGCTGACCGGTCTGGCCAGCCATGCCGGCACCACACCGATGAGCATGCGCAAGGATGCCGCCGCCGCCGCCGCCGAAATCGTGCTGCTGGTCGAACAGCGCTGCGCGCGGGCGCCATCGCTGGTCGGCACGGTCGGCCAGTTGCAGGTGCCCGGCGGCTCGGTCAACGTGATCCCCGGCGCCTGCAAGCTGTCGCTGGACATCCGGGCCGCCGATGACGCGGTGCGCCTGGCCGCCGTCAAGGACGTGCTGGACGGCGTCGCCGCCATCTGCGCGCGCCGCCAGATCGAATACACCCTGCGGCAGATCGTCGACGCCGCCGCCGCGCCATGCGCGCCGCGCCTGATGCGGCAGCTCGGCGACGCGGTCGAACGCGCCGACCTGCCGCGTTTCGAGCTGCTGTCCGGCGCCGGCCACGATGCCATGGAGATGGCGGCCATCACCGATGTCGCCATGCTGTTCACCCGTTGCGGCAACGGCGGCATCAGCCACAATCCGCTGGAAACCATGACGGCCGACGACGCCGACATCGCCGCCCGCGTGCTGCTCGACTTCCTGCGCAGTTACGTCGCCTGATCGCGCACGTACTGGCGCGGCGAGCAGCCCATCACCCGCTTGAAGGCGGTGCTGAAGGCGCTTTCCGATTCATGGCCCAGCGACTGCGAGATCAACGATACCGGCTGGCTGGAATTCAGCAGCCGGTCGCCCGCCACCAGCATGCGCCAGCGCGTCAGGTATTCCATCGGAGAGGTGCCGACGATCTGCTTGAACTTCAAAGCCAGCATGAAGCGCGACATGCCGACATGCTGCGCCAGCGTCTCCAGCGTCCAGCGTCCAGCGTTGCGACGGATCGGCGTGCAGCGCCGATCGCGTCGCCGATCTGCGGATCGGCCAGCGCATACAGCCAGCCTACACCGCCGCTGTCCTCTTCCGACAGCACCAGCCGCAGCGCCTGCACCAGCATCATGTGCGCCATGTGCTGGGCGATCAGCACGTGGCCCGGACGCTGCTCGCGCAATTCGGTCGCCAGCCTTTGCAGCGGCCAGCGCAAGGTGTCGCGGTCGGACTCCATGTGCACATGGGCGATGGGCGGCAGCGGCTCCAGCAGAATACCGGTGTGCTGTGATCCGCCTCCCGCATCCAGCGCGTGGACGCAGCAGCAGACGGGCTGGTGACCGGCCGACATCGGACTCATAGACGACCTGCTGCGACACTACGCAGCGCCGCCGCCACCTCGGCGATGACGGGCGCCCAGCCGCCCGCGCGCGGCTGGCGGAACAGGCGCATGGAAGGATACCAGGGCGAGTCGCCGCGCTCCTTCATCCAGCGCCAGTCGCAGCGATAGTCCGGCAACAGCAGCCAGCATGGCTTGCCCAGCGCGCCGGCGAGGTGGGCCACCGCCGTGTCGACGCTGATTACCAGATCGAGATTGGCGATGACGGCGGCCGTGTCGGCGAAGTCGCCGAGCTGCGGGCCGACCGGATACATGGTCATGCCGACCGGCGGCTGCAGGGCTTCCACCTCGCCGGCACCCTTCTGCAGACTGACGAACTGCGCGCCGCTGCCGGACAGCGGTGCAAGCGTCAACAAGGAAGGCAAGGAGCGGTCGGCATCGTTCTCGAAGTTGGCGTTGCCGCGCCAGGCCAGGCCGACGCGCAGCCCTTGTTGCGGCAGCGCTTCGCGCCAGTGTGCGAGCAACGCCGGCTCCGCCCGCAAATAGGGCACGTCGGCAGGAATCGTCGACATGCCGGTGCCGGACAATCCCGGCAAACGCATCGGGCGTGTCCAGTAATCCCAGCCGCCCGGCAGCGTCTCGCCCAGCGCATGAACGCCGTCCACACCCGGCAGCGTGGCCAGCAAGCGTCGCAGACCCGGGTGACAGACCAGGTCGACGCGCACCGCTCCGCGCGCTTTGAGCAGCGGCGCGTAACGGCAGAAGTGGATCATGTCGCCATGGCCGGCCTCCAGCCCGATCACGACGGACTTGCCATGCAACGCCTCGCCTTCCCAGAACGGGCAATCGAAGGATAGCGGGAAGCGATCGAACTGCCAGCGCGCCTCCAGCATCCGCCATCCTTCCGCGAAACGCGCCTGGCGCAGCAGCAGATAGCTGAGATTGAATTGTGCCCGCACATGCCGCGGATCGATCGCCAGCGCGCGGCGGTAGCATGCTTCGCCTTCTTCCTCGCGGTGCGTGCACACCAGCAGCACACCCAGCTGACTCCACGCGGTCGGCGCATCGGGCGCCAGCTCCAGCGCCTGGCGCATCGCCGCCTCGGCCTCCTCGAAGCGCTTTTCCTTCAGCAGCAGCGCACCCAGGTTCTGATGCAGTTGCGTGTGATCGGGCATCAGCGCGATCGCCTGCCGGTAGTGAAACTCCGCTTCCGCCGCCGCGCCCTGGCGCTCCTTCACGAAACCCAGATTCGCCCGTGCCGCCGCATGCCAAGGCTGCAAGGACAGCGCCGCAAGGTAACAACGTTCGGCCGCCGCCAGTTCGCCGGCGGCCAGTTGATGATTACCATCGAGGTAGGCTTGCTGAGGATCGGTATAGGTCATGCCACCGATGATAACGGAAAACCGCTACGCCACGCGCGCACGCTCCAGCATCGCATGCAGCAGCACGTTGCAGCCGGCTTCCAGATGCTCCGGCTTGGCGTCCTCGATTTCATTATGGCTGATGCCATCCTTGCAGGGCACGAAGATCATGCCGGACGGCGCCAGCCGCGCGGCGTAGATGGCGTCATGTCCAGCACCGGATACCACGTCCATGGTGCTGTATCCCAGCTTTTCGGTGGCGCCGCGCACCGCTCCCACGCAATCGGGATGGAAGGGACAAGGCGGATAATAGGACACGCGTTCTACCGATATCCTCAAGCCCGTTTCGCCGCGGGTCTTGTCGATAAAGGCCAGCATCTCTTGGTGCATGGTGTTGAGCAGCTCATCGCTGACGTTGCGCAGGTCGATACTGAACTTGACTTCACCCGGAATCACATTGCGGCTGTTGGGGAACACCTGCACCATGCCGACCGTGCCGCGTCCGTACGGCGGATAGCGGTTGGCGATGGCCACCACTTCCTGCATGATCTTCGTCGACACCTGCAATGCGTCCTTACGCAGATGCATGGGCGTCGGACCCGCGTGCGCCTCCATGCCGGTGACGACACAGTCGTACCACGACAAGCCCATCACGGCGGGCACCACGCCGATCACTTTGTCGGCATCCTCCAGCACCGGGCCTTGTTCGATGTGGGTTTCGAAGTAGGCGCCGATCGGATGGTCGCCCGGCACCTGCGTCCCCTTGTAGCCGATGCGCTCCAGTTCCTCGCCCACCGTTTTGCCGTCGATATCCCTGGCGGCGTACGCCGTCTCCAGGCTGAAGGCGCCGCAGAACACGCCGGAGCCCATCATCACCGGCACGAAGCGCGAGCCTTCCTCGTTGGTCCAGAAGGCCACCTCGATCGGCGCTTCGGTCTTGATTTTCAGATCGTTCAGCGTGCGCACGACTTCCAGGCCGGCCAGCACACCGTAATTGCCATCGAACTTGCCGCCGGTGGGCTGGGTATCGATATGGCTGCCGGTCATCACCGGCGGCAGCGCGTTGTTCGTGCCGTCGCGGCGCATGAACACGTTGCCTATCTGGTCGACGGTGATCGACAGCCCGGCCTCTTTGGCCCAGCCGACCACCAGATCGCGGCCCTGCTTGTCGAGGTCCGTCAGCGCCAGGCGCTTGACGCCACCCTTTTCCGTCGCACCGATCTTCGCCAATTCCATCAGCGATGCCCACAGGCGATCACCATTCACTTTCATCTCGTACTCCTTAACGCGCCGACGTTGTGCTGAACGCCGGACGATTGATGTAACGTCCCGCTCCTTCCACCGCCATCAGCACGCCGCGATGGAACACGACGTTGCCGGCGGAGAGCGTGGTGCTTGGGATGCCGCGCACCGTGCGGCCTTCGAACACATTGAATCCGCCTTTGGCGAACTGGGTCAGCGCGGAGATGGTGCGCGTGCCTTCCGGGTCCCACACCACCACGTCGGCATCGGCGCCCGGTGCGATCAATCCCTTGCGCGGGTACATATTGAAAATCTGTGCCGCGTTGGTCGAGGTGACCTTGACGAATTCCGAAGGCGTCAGCATGCCGCTGTTGACGCCTTCGTCCCAGATCACCGACATGCGGTCTTCCACGCCGCCGCAGCCGTTCGGGATTTTGGTGAAGTCGTCCTTGCCCATGGCCTTCTGCTCGGCACAAAAGGTGCAGTGGTCGGTGGCGGTGGTATGCAGGTTGCCGCCGCGCAGACCGTGCCACAGCGCCTTCTGATGATGCTTGCTGCGGAAAGGTGGGCTCATTACGTGTCCGGCGGCGAATTCCAGATCATCGCTCTGATAGACGCTGTCGTCGATCAGCAGATGGCCGGCCAGCGCCTCGCCATACACGCGCTGGCCGTGCGCGCGGGCGCGCGTGATGGCTTCCAGCGATTCGGCGCAGGACACGTGCACGATGTAGATCGGCGTATGCATCACGTTGGCGATGGCGATGGCACGGTTGGCCGCCTCCGCCTCCACTTCCGGTGGCCGCGACAGCGGATGCGAACTCGGTCCGGTCAGGCCGCGCTTCAGCAGGTCCTGCTGCAGCTGGTACACCAGCTCGCCATTCTCCGCATGCACGGTCGGCATCGCGCCCAGCTCCAGGCAGCGGCGGAAGCTTTTCACCAGCGTCTCGTCATCGGCCATGATGGCGTTCTTGTACGCCATGAAGTGCTTGAAGCTGTTGACGCCATGGTCGCGTACCAGGATGCCCATGTCGCGCTGGACGGTGTCGTCCCACCAGGTGATCGCCACGTGAAAGGTGTAATCGCCGGCCGACTTTTTCGCCCATTCGCGCCACTGCTGGTAAGCCTCGATCAGGTTCTGCTTCGGCGCCGGGATGACGAAATCGATGATGGTGGTGGTGCCGCCGGCCAGGCCGGCCGCCGTGCCGGTGTAAAAATCATCCTGCGTCACCGTACCCATGAAGGGCAGGTTCATATGGGTGTGCGGATCGATCCCGCCCGGCATCACGTACTGGCCACCGGCGTCGATGATCTTGGCGCCGTTGGGCACATCCAGATTTTCCGCCACGGCGATGATCTTGTCGGCCTCGCACAGCACATCTGCGCGGAAGGCGCGGTCGGCATTCACCACGGTGCCGCCACGGATGATAGTCTTCATGTAGTCTCCTTATGGGTGAGCCGGCGCCCGCACCGCGGGGACGGTCTTCCCTTTCATCATAAGCCCGTACACCACGGCCGAGATGGCGATGCCGACGAACCAGGCATAGGTATAAATGGTCTTGAATCCCGCCGACACGTCGGGGAAGGACGCGGGAAAAGCGGCATTGAGAAACCCCGGAATATTCGGCGCCACGCCGATCACGAAGGCCACCAGCGCCGCCGTGTTCCAGCCATTGCCATACGCGTACTGGCCGGCTTCGCGATACAGCTCGGCCACGTTCAGCTCCGTCTTGCGCACCAGGTAGTAATCGACGATCAGCACGCCGGCGATAGGCCCCAGCAGCGCGGAATAGCCGATCAGCCAGGTGAAGATGTAACCCTGCGTCGACTCCAGTATCTTCCACGGCATCATCAGGATGGCGATGGCCGCGGTGATGTAGCCGCCGGTCTTGTACGAGATCAGCTTGGGCGCCAGCGAGGAAAAATCATAGGCCGGGCCGACCAGATTGGCGGCCAGATTGACCGACACGGTATCGATCAACAGGATCAGCAACGCCACCAGCACCGCCACACCGGTCATGCGCGCCGACAGGTCGACCGGGTCCCAGATCGCCTTGCCGTACAGGACCACGGTGGCCGAGGTGACGATCACCGCCATCGCCGCCAGCAGGCCCATAGGCACCGGCAGGCCGACCGTCTGGCCGATCACCTGGTCGCGCTGCGTTTTCGCGAAGCGGGTAAAGTCCGGAATATTCAGCGCCAGCGTGGCCCAGAAGCCCACCATCGCCGTCAGCGACGGCCAGAAGGTGGACCAGAACTGGCCGGCCTTCTTGCCGCCCTCGACGAACTGCGACGGCGTCGACAGCAGATCGCCGAAGCCGCCTGCCTTATTGTAGACCCATCCCAGCAGCACGAAGCAGATCAGGATTTTCAGCGGCGCGGTATAGGTCTCCAGCTTGCGGATCGCTTCCATGCCGTGCACGATGTACCAGAACTGGATCGCCCAGAAAGCCAGAAAGCAAAGCAGCTGCGCGCCATTGATGCCCAGGCCGGCGATCTTGCCGCCGCCGATCTCGCCACCCATCAGCGCCCCGAGCAGCGTATAGATCATCTGCCCGCCGAACCAGGTCTGGATGCCGTACCAGCCGCAGGCCACGATGGCGCGCATCAGCGCCGGCAGCCGTGCACCGGCGGTGCCGAAGGAAGCGCGCGCCAGTACCGCATACGGAATGCCGTACTTGGTGCCGGCATGGCCGATCAGCAGCATCGGCAGCAGCACGATGGCATTCGCCAGAAACACCGTCAGCACCGCCTGGTAACCGGACATGCCGCCCTCGATCAGACTCGCCGACAAGGTGTACGCCGGAATGCACATCACCATGCCGACCCACAGCGCGGAGAAGTGATACCAGCGCCAGGTCCGCTGCGCCGCCGTCGTCGGCGCCAGGTCTTCGTTCCAGAGTTGCGTGCTGCCAGTCGCTTCATTGCTCAAAACGTTCTCCCGAAAGGTTGAGTTATCGCTTTAGCTCTGCAAGTTCCATACCTAGGCTGCCTGCTCCACCTTCAGGTTTTCGGCGCGCGGATTGCGCGGGTCCTGCGTCCAGTTCATGTAAGGCTTGCCGGTATCCTGCGGCACCATGGTGATGCACCCCTGCACCGGACAGGTGATCTCGCATAGATTACACCCAACGCACTCCTCCTTGATCACTTCATAGGTGCGCGTACCGGTAGCCGCATCGATCAGCTGCGCAATCGACTGGTGCGAAGTGTCCTCGCAAGCCACGTAGCAGCGGCCGCACTTGATGCATTCATCCTGGTTGATCTGGGCGATCACCTTGTAGTTCATGTTCAGGTATTTCCAGTCGGTGGTGTTGGGCACCGCCCTGGCCTGGAAGTCGCTGATGCGTTGATACCCCTTGTCGTCCATCCAGCGCGACAAACCGTCCTTCATCTGCTCGACGATGCGGAAGCCGTGCAGCATCGCCGCCGTGCAGACCTGCACGCAACCGGAACCGAGGGCGATGAATTCGGCCGCGTCGCGCCAGCTGCCGATGCCGCCGATGCCGGAAATCGGCAGGCCGGCTGTCTGCGGATCGCGCGCGATCTCGGCCACCATGTTGAGCGCGATCGGCTTGACCGCCGAACCGCAATAGCCGCCATGCGTGCTGGCGCCGCCGACCACCGGGAAGGCCACCATCTGGTCCAGGTCCAGGTGGGTGATCGAGTTGATGGTGTTGATCAGCGAGACCGCATCCGCGCCGCCGGCCTTGGCCGCGCGCGCCGGCGCGCGCACGTCGGTGATGTTGGGCGTCAGCTTGACGATCACCGGCAGCCTGGTGTTTTGCTTGCACCAGCGCGTGACCATCTCCACGTATTCCGGCACCTGGCCCACGGCCGCGCCCATGCCGCGTTCCGGCATGCCGTGCGGGCAGCCGAAATTCAGCTCGATGCCGTCGGCGCCGGTGGCTTCGATCTTGGGCAGGATATCGGCCCACAGGCGCTCCTCGCAAGGCAGCATCAGCGAAACGATGATCACGCGGTCCGGCCAATCCTTCTTCACCTGCGTGATCTCCTGCAGGTTGATCTCCAGCGAACGATCGGTGATCAGTTCGATGTTGTTGAAGCCGAGGACTTCGCGGTTCTTGCCGTAATGCGCCGAGTAGCGCGACGACACGTTGACGGCGGCGGGGTCTTCGCCCAGCGTCTTCCACACCACGCCGCCCCAGCCCGCTTCAAACGCGCGCACGACGTTGTAGGCCTTGTCGGTCGGCGGCGCGGACGCCAGCCAGAACGGGTTGATCGATTTGATGCCGCAGAATTCGATACTCAGGTCAGCCATGATGCAGCCTCACTTTCATTGCGTTGATATCGTTATGAATGGCGTGGGCCGCCAGCTTGCCATGTTGGACCGCCTGCACGGTCAGATCCTGTCCGGGCGCCACACAGTCGCCGCCGGCGTAGATACCCGGCAGCACCGTGCGGAACTGATCGTCGACATGGATCTTGTCGCCGTCGCGTTTCAGCGTTTTCGCCAGCGGATCGCTGATGCTGGTTTCGTCCATGCTCTGGCCGATGGCCTTGAAGATGGCGTCGGCGGCGATCTCGAAACTCTCGCCGGTGCCGGCCAGGCGGCCGTTGACCATGGCGGTCTTTTCGAAGCGCATGCCGCGCACGCGGCCCTGTTCATCCAGCAGCACCTGCTGCGGCTGCGACCAGGTGCGCATGCGCACCTGGTTTTCCCTGGCGATGTGTTGTTCGTGTTCGGTCGCGCTCATGGCCTCGAAGCCGCGCCGGTAGACCAGCGTAACTTCCTCCGCACCCAGGCGCTGGATCTGCACCGCCATGTCGATGGCAGTATTGCCCGCACCGATGACGATGGCGCGCGCCGGCACCGGCAGCTTGCTCAGGTCATCCGCCTGGCGCAGCGCGGCGATGTAATCGACGGCGGCCAGCAGGCCGTGCGCATCTTCGCCGGTCAGGCCCAGCTGCCTGCTGGCGCCGAGGCCCAGGCCGAGAAACACGGCATCGTATTGCGCGTGCAGATCCTTCAGTTGCACGTTCACGCCCAGCGTCTGACCATGCTTGATGGTGATGCCGCCGATCTGCAGCAGGAACGCCACTTCCTTCTGCGCGAAGTTATCGGTCAGCTTGTACTTGGCGATGCCGTACTCATTCAGGCCGCCGGATTTCTCCTTCGCTTCATAGATCACCACGTCGTTGCCCAGCATCGCCAGCCGGTGCGCGCACGACAGTCCGGCCGGACCGGCGCCGACCACCGCCACGGTCTTGCCGGTGGCGGCCATGCGCGAGAACGGATGTTCCTCGAATTTCATGTTATCGATGGCGTAGCGCTGCAGCAGGCCGATTTTCACCGGCTGGCCTTCCGCGTCGTGGTTGCGCACGCAGGCGTCTTCGCACAGGATCTCGGTCGGGCAGACACGCGCGCAGCTGCCGCCCAGGATGTTTTGTTTCAGGATGCCGGCGGCGGCGCCGTTGACGTTGTCGTCGTTGATGTTGCGGATGAAGCCCGCCACGTCGATCTCCGAGGGACAGATGCGCGTGCACGGCGCGTCGTAACAGTACAGGCAGCGGGCCGACTCGATTGCCGCCTGGCGCGCGCTCAGTGCCGGCGCCAGGTCGGTGAAGTGTTTCGCCAGTGATTCATTGGCTTCCTTCGATTTCGGCAGGTAGCTGATCGATTCCAGAATCATGATTTTCCTCGGTATTTACTTCATCTGTGGGAATGCAAATTCTGCGCCAGCACTTGCCGTGTTGGGCCAGCGCTGCATTACCGCCTTGTGGCGCGTGTAGAAGCGCACTCCCTCGGGACCGTAGGCATGGTGATCGCCGAACATGCTGCGCTTCCAGCCGCCGAAACTGTTGAACGCCATCGGCACCGGCAGCGGCACGTTCACGCCCACCATGCCGACCTGGATCTGCCGCACGAACTCGCGCGCCACGCCGCCGTCGCGCGTGTAGATGGCGACGCCGTTGCCGTACTCGTTGCGGTTGATGAGTTCCACCGCGCTGCCCACGTCCGAAGTGCGCAGCATGCACAGCACCGGACCGAAAATCTCTTCCTTGTAAATCGACATATCGGGCGTGACGTGATCGAACAAGGTGCCGCCGATGAAGAAGCCGTTCTCGCGTCCAGGCACCTTGTAGTTGCGGCCATCGACCACCAGTTTCGCGCCTTGTTCCACGCCCTCGCCGATCAGGCGTTCGATGCGCTGCTTGGCGGCGCTGGTCACCACCGGTCCCATTTCGGCATCGGACGCCATGCCATCGCGCACTTTAAGTGCGGCGGTGCGCTTTGCCAGTGCATCGACGATCTTGTCGCCGGCATCGCCCACCGCGACCACCACGGAGATGGCCATGCAGCGTTCTCCCGCGGAGCCGAAGGCCGCGCCCATCAGCGCATCGACCGCCATGTCCATGTCCGCGTCCGGCATCACCACCATGTGATTCTTGGCGCCGCCCAGTGCCTGCACACGCTTGCCCGATGCGCTGCCGCGCGAGTAAATGTATTCCGCAATCGGGGTCGAACCGACAAAGCTTACCGCCTGCACCGCGGGGTGATCGAGCAGGCCGTCGACCACCGCCTTATCTCCCTGCACGACGTTGAACACGCCGTCCGGCAGCCCGGCTTCCTTCAGCAGCTTCGCATGCAGCAGCGATGGCGAAGGATCGCGTTCGGATGGCTTGAGCACAAAGGTATTGCCGCAGGCGATGGCGATCGGGAACATCCACATCGGCACCATCACCGGGAAGTTGAACGGCGTGATGCCGGCCACCACCCCCAAAGGCTGGCGCATCGACCAGGCGTCGATGCCGCGCGAAATCTGGTCGGTGAATTCGCCTTTCAACAGCTGCGGGATACCGACCGCGAACTCCACCACCTCGATGCCGCGCGCCACCTCGCCCTGCGCGTCGGCGAAGGTCTTGCCGTGCTCGCGCGTGACCATGGCCGCGAATTCGTCGGTATGCTGCTGGCACAACTGCAGATACTTGAACAGAACCCGCGCACGCGTCAGCGGTGGCGTCGCCGCCCAGGAAGGAAAGGCCTGTTCGGCTGCGCGCACTGCGGCGGCGACATCGTCCGCCGTGCCCAGCGCCACCCTGGCTACCGGTTCGCCCAATGCGGGATTGAACACGTCTGCATGGCGGCCGCTCTGCGTATCGACCGCGCTGCCGTTAATGAAATGGGTGATGGTATCCATGGTGCTCTTTCAAATAGGCGGATCAGCCCAGCAGGCTGTCCGCGTCGACATAGTTATAGCCTAGGCCGTGCGCCACCGCTTCATAGGTGACGTGGCCGCGGCAGACGTTCAAACCGTGCTTCAGATGCGGGTTGGCTTTCAGCGCTTTCTGCCAGCCCTTGTCCGCCAGCGCCAGCGCGTGGCCGATGGTGGCATTGTTCAGTGCGAAGGTGGAGGTGCGCGCCACCGCGCCCGGCATGTTGGCCACGCAGTAGTGCACCACGCCGTCCACCACATAGGTCGGCTGCTCATGCGTGGTGGCGTGCGAGGTCTCGAAACATCCGCCCTGATCGATCGCCACGTCCACCACCACCGCGCCCTGCTTCATGCGCGCGATCATGGACTTGGTCACCAGTTTGGGCGCCGCCGCGCCGGGCACCAGCACGCCGCCGATCACCAGGTCCGCATCCAGCACCGCTTCCTCGATCGAATGGGCGTTGGAATACATGGTGGCCACGCGGTTGCCGTACACCAGGTCCAGCTGGCGCAACCGGTCGACGTTCTTATCGAGGATGGTGACGCGCGCACCGATGCCGACCGCCATCTGCAGCGCGTTGGTGCCCACCACGCCGGCGCCGATGATGGCGATGTGGCCGGGCGCCACGCCGGGCACGCCGCCCAGCAACAGTCCCATGCCGCCCTTGGATTTTTCCAGGTGCGCGGCGCCGGCCTGGATCGACATGCGTCCCGCCACCTCGCTCATCGGCGCCAGCAGCGGCAGGCCGCCGTTAGCACCGGTGATGGTTTCGTAGGCGATGCACACCGCACCCGACGCCACCAGCGCCCTGGTCTGCTCCGGGTCCGGCGCCAGGTGCAGATAGGTGTACAGGATCTGCCCCTCGCGCAGCATGGCGCATTCCTGCGGCTGCGGCTCCTTCACTTTCACGATCATCCCGGCGCGGGCGAAGATCTCTGCCGCGCTGTCGATGATGTTGGCGCCCGATGCTTCATACATCGCATCGGTCAGGCCGATGGCCGCGCCGGCATTTTTCTGTACCAGTACTTGATGACCACGCAATACGAGTTCCTTCACGCTGGCCGGGGTAAGGCCAACGCGGGACTCCTGGTTCTTGATCTCTTTTGGGACGCCGACCAGCATGGTAGTTCTCCTCATTCCAGGTTTTTAAGGACTTCCCTCAACTTTCCGAACAACTCATCAATGTGTTTTTTCTCGAGGACCAGCGGCGGCGACAGGGCGATGATGTCGCCGGTGACGCGGATCAGGATGCCGTCGGCGTAGGCCTGCTTGAAGGCGGCAAAGGCGCGCGCCCCCGGCTTGCCGGCGATCGGCGCCAGCTCGATGCCGGCGATCAGGCCGATGGTGCGGATGTCGATCACGTGCGGCAGACCTTTCAGCGAGTGCACGGCGTCGGCCCAGTACTCGGCCATGCCGGCCGCGTGGTCGAGGATCTTCTGCTCCCTGAATACCTCCAGCGTCGCCAGCGAGGCGGCGCAGGCCACCGGGTGGCCCGAGTAGGTGTAGCCGTGGAATAGTTCGATGCCGGCCGGCGCGTCCATGAAGGCATCGTAGATATGCTGTTTGCTGAACACCGCCCCCATCGGAATGGTGCCGTTGGTGAGGCCCTTGGCGGTGGTCATCATGTCCGGCTCGACGTCGAAGTAATCGCCGGCGAACGGCGTGGTCAGGCGGCCGAAGCCGGTGATCACTTCATCGAAGATCAGCAGGATGCCGTGCTTGGTGCACAGCTCGCGCAGGCGCTTGAGGTAGCCCTTGGGCGGAATCAGCACGCCGGTCGATCCGGCCACCGGCTCGACGATCACCGCGGCGATGGTGGAAGCGTCGTGCAGCGCGACGATGCGTTCCAGCTCGTCGGCCAGGTTGGCGCCGTGTTCCGGCTCGCCGCGCGTGTAGGCGTTCTTTTCCAGGTTGTGCGTGTGCGGCAGGTGATCGACGCCCGGCAGCATCACGCCGTACGGCTTGCGGTTGCCGGCGATGCCGCCCACCGAGATGCCGCCGAAGCCGACGCCATGGTAGCCGCGCTCACGGCCGATCAGGCGCGTGCGGCTGGCTTCCCCGCGCGCCTTGTGATAGGCCAGCGCGATCTTCAGCGCGGTATCCACCGCTTCGGAACCGGAGTTGGTGTAGAACACGTGGCCGTAGCGATGGTTGGTGTATTCCATCAGCTTCTCGGCCAGGTCGAACGCGGCCGGGTGGCCCATCTGGAAGGTCGGCGCGAAATCCAGCTGGCCGACCATCTCGCGCACGGCGGCGACGATCTTCGGCTGCGCATGGCCGCACGGCACGCACCACAGGCCGGCGGTGCCGTCCAGGATGCTGCGCCCGTCCACGTCCTTGTAGTACATCCCTTGCGCCGACACCAGCAGGCGCGGATGGGCTTTGAAATCGCGGTTGTTCGTGAATGGCATCCAGAAGGACGACATCGATTCTGGTCGGGACTCGTTCATGCACCTCTCCTATGAAACAACTTTCTTCGGATTTTTTTGACAAACCGTAAAAAAATTTACCAGTTGGCAAAATGATGATGCAATAATAGACAGCAGGACAACTATGGCACAGATACACAAATCATCAAAACTGTCCAACCGTACTGGCAACAAAAACACTACAGTTTTGTTTTCACGCTGCGTGGAGTCAAGGATGGAAGAAGCAAGTCCTGCGCTCGATCAAGCCGGCTGGCCCGTGCTGAATATCGAGCGCAAACACAAGGGCAGCCTGGTCGAGCAGATCGTGGCCGCCATCAGCGCCATGGTCGGCCGCCGCGAGTTGCGCGTCGGCACCAAAATGCCGTCGGTGCGGCAGTTCGCCAAGTGTAATGGTGTCAGCACCTTTACAGTTGTCGAGGCCTACGACCGATTGGTGACGCTGGGATTGCTGTCGTCGCGGCGCGGGTCCGGCTACTTCGTGGCGCGTCAGGACCTGCCCGCCGCGCTGGCGCCGGCCGTGCTGCAGGCCACGCCGGCCGCCATCGACGCGCTCACGCCAGAGCTGTATTCGGGCGTCTCGGAAGCGCTGCCGGTGGGCGCCGGCTGGCTGCCGCCCGAGTGGTACGGCGAGGATACCATCCTCGATGCCGTGCGCCAGGCCATGCGCATCCCGGCCAACCGCCTGCGCGGCTACGGCCACCCGCTCGGCTTCCCGACACTGCGCCAGTACATGGCCAGTACGCTGGGCGAGGAACTGTTCGCGGTCGAACCGGAACAGATCCTGCTCACCCATGGCGCCACCCACGCCTTCGATCTGGTACTGCGCACGCTCACCCGTCCCGGCGACACGGTTTTCGTGGAAGATCCCGGTTACAGCAACCTGCTGTCGCTGATACGCCATCACGGCTGCATCGCGGTCGGCATCCCGCGCGGCGAACATGGCCTCGACCTGGAGGCGCTGGCCCGGCAGGCGGCCGAGACCCAGCCCAAGCTGATGTTCGTCAACACCGTGCTGCAAAACCCGCTGGGCACCTCGCTGACCGTCGCCCAGGCGCACCGCCTGCTCGCGCTGGCCGAGCAGTTCGATTTCTGGCTGGTGGAGGATGACATCTATCGCGAGCTGGCGCCGCGTGGAGAAGCTTCATTGGCCGCGATGGACGGCCTGCGGCGTGTGATCCGTGTCGGCAGCTTTTCCAAGACGCTGTCGCCGGTGCTGCGCGTGGGCTCGATCTGCGCCTCCGCCTCGCTGATCCCCGAGCTGTTGCGGGTAAAGATGCTGGCCGGTCTCACCACCTCCGAGATCAACGAGCGCGCCGTCTACCACGCCATCACCGCCCGCCCCTACCGGCGCATGGTGGAGAAGCTGGTGACCCAGCTCGACGCCGGCCGCGAACGCGCCATGGCCAGCCTGCGCGAAGCCGGCATGACGCTGCTGGCGCGCCCGCGCGGCGGCATGTTCGTCAGCGCCGGCTGGCACGACGCGCCGACGCCGGAATGGAACGGCAAACTCATCGCCGACCAGGCGCTCAAGCACGGCATCCTGCTGTCGCCCTGCGATTTCTTCATGCTGCGGCCACCGGAAGCGATCTGGTTCCGTTTCAACGTGGCCTACGCCGATCACCCCCAACTCCTGACCTTCCTGAGACTCATATGCCGGCAGAAAAACTGAAGATCAATCGTCGTCTCCTCAACCGCGACAAGCTGGAAGCGGAGATCACGGCCGAAGCGGTGCGGGTGTTCGCCGAATTCGGCTACGAGGGCACGTCCATCGCCACCGTGGCGGAGAACGTCGGACTGTCCAAGCAGAACCTGATGTACTACTTTCCCACCAAGCAGTCGCTGTACCAGCGCGTGCTGGACGAGGTGCTGGACGACTGGCTGGCGCGCATGGAAAGCCTGGCCGACGCCGCCCAGGACCCGCGCGAAACGCTGCGCACCTATGTGCAGGCCAAGCTGAAATTCTCGCGCGAGAATCCGTGGGCCTCGCGCGTGTATGCGATGGAAGTGATCAGTGGCGCGCCGCTGTACGGCGGCCAGATACAGAGCCGCGTGGTGCCGCTGGTGCGCAAGGATATCGAAGTGTTCGAGCAGTGGATCAGGGAAGGCCGCATCGCGCCGGTGAACGCGACCCACCTGCTGTTCGCGATCTGGGCGATGACGCAGTCCTATGCGGACTTCTCGGCCCAGATGGCGCTGGTGTTGAACCGCAAGCAGTTGAACAAAAAGGATTTCGACGATGCCGAAAAGGTCATCGTCGACATGGTGCTGGCAGCGATCAGCGTGCCTTTACCGCGGCAGGCTGACGGCGGCGGCGCGCCGTAACAGCGACCAGCGCCAGGCCGCCGAGCAGCATGGCGTAAGTCGACGGTTCCGGCACCGCGGTGGCAAAGCCCGGCACATTCGCGGCCTTGAAGTAGTGATTGGCGTTGATCTGGATCGACGAGGCCCAAGAGTCCACGATCACGTTGCCGTTGATGACGCCACTGCCGCCGTTGACCGCGGCCTTCGGCGCCAGGATGTTGGCGGTCAGGCCGGTGTTCACGCCCAGGCTGGTGGCGTCGTAGAAGTTGAACAGCACGTTGTAGTTTTCGAAGCCCTGGTAGCCGCCGCCCAGCTTGGCCGAACTACCGCTGATGTTGAAGATCAGGGTCGAACCGGCGTTCAGGTTGCTGAAGTTAAAATAAGTCACCGACGACAGCGTGGACGCCGAGATATCGATGATCTCCACCGCGCTCTTGGAACCCTTGATGTTCAGACCGCCCCACTGCACGCTGGCGCTGCCGGTGGTGGCCAGCTTGGACAGCGAAGACGAGGTCGCCGTCAGTTGCGAACTCATCGTGCCGAGGTTGGCCGGCGATGTACCGGACTGCACTTTCGAATACACGTCGGCATTCTTGATGCTGCTCTTGCCGCCGACATAGGTGTCGCCGTTCTTGATCGAACCGCCGGTCAGGGTGAGGTTGCCGCCGGCGATCAGCGAATAATGGCCGAAGGCGTCGACATTGTTGGCATTGACGGAATAGCTGCTCAGGCTGACGTTGCGACCCGCTAAGATGGCACCCTCCACATCCGCGCTCGGCGCCGAGAAGTCGGTGAAGGAAAATACGTTGGCACCGTGCAGGCCCAGATCCAGCACGGCGGCATGGGCCGTGCCCAGCGCGGCAACGGCAAGCACGGCGGCGGAAACAGCGGTTTTGGTCATGGCAGCCATAGAATTTTCCTCATGAGCAATTTAAGTTACTCTAACGATATCATAATCCAAGCCCATCTTTCCACATGGAAAATAAAAATCCCCGGCAAGCGCGGCTTGCCGGGGATTTTGCCGGGACCTGCTGTGTCTTATTTGCGACGACGGCGGGCGATCGCGCCCACCAGGCCCAGGCCGGCCAGCAGCATGGCATAGGTTTCCGGTTCCGGCACCGGCGCGGCCGGCAGCACGCCGGTGAACGCCTGCTGGTGAATTTCGCCGTACTGGTTGAGGGTCTTGGCGAACACGCCGCCTTCGACGTTGGCGCCGCCGGTATTGCTGAAGGTGCCATCCGCCACCAGCACCTGGCCGCCGAAAGTGCGGCCGACGCTGACGCTGGTATTGGCGCCGGCGAAGTTCCAGATCAGTTCGCTGCCCAGACTCTGCGCCTGGTTGAAGTTCGCCGACAAGTTCAGCGTTTTATCGTCGGTGTTGAAGATCACCGTGCTGGCGCCGGTCAGATTGAAATGCAGGTCGGTGGTGGTGGACGAGAAGATCTTGCTGTCCAGCGCGGTCAGGTCGAACACCAGCACGCCGTTGACGGCCTTGCCGTTGAAGGTGACGTCGTGATCGTTGTTGCTGAATACGACCGAAGTGCCGGCCGTGCCCTTCAGCGCCGACAACTGGCTCGACAGCCCTTGCATCACCGACGAAAAATTGGTCGAGGTCGATGCGGCCAGGGTGCTGTTCATGGTGCTGGTGGTGGCGTTCAGCACCTTGTTGTTCAGGTTGATGTTATCGTAGCTGGCCGCATGGATGTTGTTGCTGAAGTTCACGCTGCTGGCCGCGCCATTGATCCACACATCGCCGCCGCTGAAGCTGGAGTTCCTGGCGCCGCCGCCGACATACGCTTCGCCGGTATTGACGGTCGAGTTGTTGAAGTCGCCGGCCACCACCGCGCCCAGGCCGTTGACGTGGACGTTGTTGCTGACGCTGCCGCCCACGGTCAGGCCGGCGTAGGCCGAGGCTGGCGTGGTGTTGGTATGCTGCACATAATCGCCGCCCGACACATCGCCACCCACATAAGTGCGGCCGTCGACGTGCGAGGTCGAGGTCAGCTTGCCGCTGACGACCACATTGAACTGCTGCAGCATCTGGGTGGCGGTCAGCGGCGTAGTGGCGGCCTGGGCTGCGCCGGACAACAGTACGGCGGCGGCAATAGCGATACGGGTGCGAGCGATCATGTATCTATCCTTGAGAGATTAATAACAATTATTGCAATTAGGATAGCATGATTTATTAAAGCTTGCATAATGAAATAGTCGTCCATCTGTTAAAAATCCGCTAAGCTAGCCGTTATGAACAGTTTCCAGCCCATCCAGCTCCACACACCGCGCCTGACGCTGCGCTTTGTCGAGAGCGGCGACGCCGCCGCCGTGTTCCGCATCCTGTCCGATCCGGAAACGATGCGCTATTTCAGCAGCACGCCATGGCTGCATATCGCGCAGGCGGTCGACAATATCGAACAAACCCTCAAAGGCTACCTGGACGGCAGCGCCTTGCGGCTGGCCATCGTCCCGCGCGAGGGGGAACAGGCGGGCGAACTGATCGGCAGCGTCACCCTGTACGCCTTCGACCGCCGCAACCACCGCTGCGAAATCGGCTATATCCTCGATCGCCGCCACTGGGGCAAGCGCTACGCACAGGAAGCCCTGCGGGCGACGATCGAGCACGCCTTCGGCCCGCTGGAACTGCACCGCCTGGAAGCGGACATCCATCCCGACAATATTGCGTCCGAACGCCTGCTGGCCAGCCTGCATTTCCAGCGCGAAGGCCACCTGCGCGAGCGCTGGTTCGTCGGCGGCGAGATTTCGGACAGCGTCATCTACGGCCTGCTGCGCAAGGACTGGCACGCCGCCGTTCATCGCCCGGAATGACCGGTTATCCCCGTCAAACCGCAGTTGATCGGAATCCGCTGTCGTCGCCGGAAACGTCTGGTTACAGTGATCCCATCGCAACACGTTTTGATGGAGAGACAAGATGAGCAAATTGAACATGCAGTCGGTGCTGGACCTGTTCGAGGAAATTTTCCAGGCCCTGTGCCGCATGGCGCGCTACGGCGTGCGCCTGATCGGCCGCATGTCGCCGCAGGCGCTGCTGGGCGCGGCGCTGGTGCTGGCCTTCATCTGCTCGATCCTGCCGCTGGCCCTGGTGCTGTTCGTGATCTTCCTGCTGATCAAACTCGCGGTCGGCGCCAGCGTGCTCGGCGCCCGCCGCCACCGCCGCCACCAGGAGCACGTTGAATGAAGAAACACCGGCTGGCCGAGGCCGGCTACAACAACGCCCGCAGCCTGCTCGACATCGTGCGCGAAGTCGGCGAAACCGCCATCCACCTGTGGTGGCGTTTTTTCGACTGGCTGGCCCAGGTCGAATGGCGCAAGCTGGCGATGATCTGGGTGGTGCTGATGCTGGCCGCGGCGCCGTTCGGCATGCCGCGCCAGGTCGGCATGTTCATCCTGTTTTCCTGCGGCCTCAAGGTGCTGGCCGGCGGCAAGCGCAAGGCCGAGCTGGAGGCGCGCAGCGCCGAGTCGCACGCCGACGAGGAAAGCATAGAACGGCGCGTGGTCGAGGCGCGCATGGCGGCGCTGCAGGCCCAGGTCGAGCCGCACTTCCTGTTCAACACCCTGGCGCTGATCGGCCAGCTGATCGAAACCGATCCGCCGCAGGCCGCGCGCATCCACCAGAACCTGATCGACTACCTGCGCGCCACGCTGCCGCAGATGCGCGCCAAGGGCGCCGGCACGCTGGGCCGGCAGATCGAGATGTCGCGCGCCTACCTGGCCATCATGCAGGCGCGCATGCGCTCGCGGCTGGCGGTGTCGATCGACGTGCCGGCGGAAATGCTGAGCGCCACCTTTCCGGTGATGATGCTGCAGATTCTGATCGAGAACGCCATCAAGCACGGGCTGGAACCCAAGATCGACGGCGGCCGCATCGACATCCGCGCCGCGGTCGACCACCAAATGCTGCAGGTCGACGTGATCGATGACGGCGTCGGTTTCAATCCCTTCGCCGGCGACGGCGTCGGCCTGGCCAATGTGCGCGAACGCCTGCGTATCCAGTACGGCAACCGCGCGCAGCTGGTGATCGAGGCGCCCCTGACCGGCGGCACCCGCGCCAGCATCCGCGTGCCCTACGCGCCCGACATTTTTGCAGCGAGTGCCAAATGAACCGCCCTACCGCACTGATTGCCGATGATGAAGAAGGCATGCGTCAGCAGCTGCGCAGCCGGTTGCTGGAAGCCTGGCCGGCGCTGCAGATCGTGGCCGAGGCCAGCAACGGCATCGAAGCCGTGGCCCTGGCCGGCCAGCACCAGCCCGACATCGTGTTCCTCGACATCCGCATGCCGGGCCTGTCCGGCATCGAGGCGGCGCGCATGCTGTTCAACCGCTGCCACCTGGTGTTCGTCACCGCCTACGACCAGTATGCGATCGAGGCCTTCGAACAGGGCGCGCTCGACTATCTGCTCAAGCCGGTCGGCGGCGAACGCCTGAAAGCCGCCTGCGCGCGCGTACAGGGCCGGCTGGGCCGGCAGCCGGCCGACATCGAACGCCAACTGAGCCAGCTGCTGGCGCAGCACCGGCCGCCGGCCGCGAAGCAGGAATATCTACGCTGGATACAGGCCGTGGTCGGTGCCAACCTGCGCATGATCAGCACGCGGGAAGTGCTGTTCTTCCAGGCCGACGAAAAATATACGCGGGTCCAGACCGGGCAATCGGAAGTCCTGATCCGCAAGACGCTGAAAGAGCTGGCGGACGAACTGGACCCGAACGAATTCTGGCGCATCCACCGCTCGACGCTGGTACGGGTGGATGCCATCGCCGAAGTCACGCGCGACCTGCGCGGGCGACAGATGGTTCGCATCCGCAACCATCCGGCGCTGTTGGAAGTGAGCCGCGGCCACACACATTTATTCCAGCAAATGTAACGCCTCCGGCATCGGCGCGGGGCTATACTGATCCTTCTAACTCAAGGGAGGCTCCGCGATGTCCAACATACCCAAGCAAACGCTTTGCAACGTCATGCCCTGCATGCGCTACCGCGATGCGCCGGCCGCGATCGACTGGCTGTGCGGCACCCTGGGCTTTGAAGTGCAGTTCGTGGTGCCGAACGAAGACGGCACCATTGCCCACGCCCAGCTCACCTTCGGGAACAGCATGATCATGCTGGGCTCCGCCTTCGACACCGAATACGGACGCCTGCTCAAGCAGCCGGACGACATCGGCGGCTACGTCACCCAGAGTACCTACCTGGTGGTCAACGATGCCGACGTGGTCTACGACCGCGTGCGCGAAAACGGCGGCCGCATCCTGCTGGATATCAAGGATGAAGACTACGGCGGCCGCGGCTTCACCTGCAGCGACCGCGAAGGCCATGTCTGGAGCGTGGGCACATACGATCCCTACGCCTGATGCCTACAGGCCGGCGAGCCAGTTGTAGCCGTGCGATGGAAGGCAGGACCGCGCACGTCGAAAATATTTCCGCAAGCTCGATTGCAATACCCGCGCCGCCGCCCCCTGAAGGCGACGACCTTGCGGCTACTGTAGGGCAGCGATCAACGCCCGGTCCGCAACCTGCGTGGGACGGATGCGGATGACGCTGCGGTACAGCGGCGGCATGGCCGCACACAGCGCCGCCAGTTCGTCTTCCGGCAGCGACGGCAGCACATATTGCAGCTGCGCCGGATTCTTCAACGGCAGCGGGCCTTCCATGGTGGAGCCGTACGCACCCAGGTTCATGAAGCTGACGGCGCCTGCGTCCGGCCCCTGGGCGAACACGAAAGTACCGTCCTTGGGATGGCCGAGATAGTGGCGGATTTCGTCCTGCTGTTGCGGCGTGGCGCCGTTCATCAGCTTGTAGCGCAGCTGGGCGTAGGAGCGCGTGGCTTCCATGAACGCGCTGCGGATGCCGGACTGGCTCATGCGGCCGGACATGCACAGCAGCAGATTGCCGTAGGAATCCAGCAGCGCGACGGCGTCCCCTGCCCCGCCATGTTCGCGGTCGCGCGCCATGGCTTGTCGCAGAAACGGCGCCAGTCCCGCATCCGGCTGATGTGGCTTGGCGCGGTAGGTCAGCGCATCCGGATACATCTGCTTGAGCGCGCGCACCACCGAATGATCGGCCGGCAGCGTGGCGGGGTCTTGCAGTTGGTCTTGCGACGGATCGGTGTCGAACATGTTCATCACATCTGACGACGTGGCCTCGAACACCAGTGAACACAAGGCTTGCGTCGGTTCGGCGATGGTCTTGCCGATGAAGAACGACTTTGGCGCGGCGCCGCTGCTGGCGCGCGCGTACTGCGACGAGCCGAGAATGGCGGGATAGCTGAAGCTGTCCGCGGCCTGCGCGCGCAGCGCTTGCGGCAACGCCCGGAAGCTGGCGCTGTTGTCGTAATTGATGCCGGCGTTCTTATCCGGCGCGGCCACCACCACGTTAAAGCCGCCGGCCAGAATGGCCCCGCTGCACATGCAGCATGGGTCCAGCGAGGTGACGATGGTGATGTCCTGCGGCGCGGGCAATTCGCGGCCCTTGGCGCGCTCGGCGTAATACCAGTCGATCAGCTGGCGCTCACCGTGCGCGGTGGGGTCGAAGATCAGACCATCCTTGACGACGTTGTTGTGCAGCGACTGCAGCACGTTGCCATGCTGGTCGAGCATCAGGCCGCCGACGCCGAACGTGCCCTGGGTCTTGGCGGCGATGGCTTCGGCGGCGGCGATGGCCACTGCCGCCTGCACATCGATCGTCTTCTTGTGCGCCATTACTTCTTCTTCAGATCCTGGCCGCCGAAGGCGTTCGGCAGCTGTTCGGCGGCGGTGGTTTCGAAGATGTCGCCTTTCAGGTTGGTCAGCAGGACCGGCAGCTCGTTGCCGCCCAGTTCCAGGATCACCTGGCGGCAGGCGCCGCATGGAGCGATCGGGCCATCGGTTTCGCCGATAACGACCAGTTGATCGAAATCGCCCGGCTGGTAGCCGTGGGCCAGGGCGCTGAAGAAGGCGGTACGTTCGGCGCAGTTGCACAGGCCATAGGAGGCGTTTTCCACGTTACAGCCGTGGAATACCTTGCCATCCTTGGTCAGCAGCGCGGCGCCGACCTTGAAGTTGGAATACGGCGTATAGGCCTTCAGGCGCGCGGCGGCGGCTTCTTTGATCAGTTGTTGCTTGTCCATGTCAGATATCCTCGGCTCCGTCGCCCTCGCGAAGGCGGCGCCCCATGGAACGTCGGCGCAGCGCCAGCGTGCCATGGAGTCCCGCCCTCGGGAATGACGGGGGTTGGTATTAGGGGCGGATAGTACGATAGATGACCGGGTTCGCGGCGGGCGCGGCGTCGGCGATCTGGTAGGCCGCCTGGATTTCGCGGATGGCCTGCTCGGCCGCCTCCCGCGTGCGCGCGTGCACCATCGCCAGCGGCTGGCCGGCTGCCACCTTTTCGCCCAGTCCCACCAGGTCGGTCAGGCCGACCGCATAATCGATCGGATCGGCGGCGCGACGGCGTCCGCCGCCCAACGACACCACCGCCAGGCCAATCTCCCGGCAGTTGGTCGACGTGGCATAACCCGACTTCAACGCGGGCGCCGGCAGCACGATAGGGGAACGTTCCAGGTACTTGTCCGGAGTGGCCATCAGATCGGCCGGGCCGCCCAGCGCCACCACCATGCGGGCGAAACGCTCGGCCGCTTCGCCGCTGTCCAGCGACGCCTGCAGCTTTGCGCGCGCTTCTTCTTCGGTCGCCGCCAGCTTGCCCAGCACCAGCATCTCGGCGCACAGCGCCATGGTCACTTCATGCAGACGCGCGGGGCGCGACTTACCGGTCAGGTAATCGATGGCGCCGCGCACCTCGATCGCGTTGCCGGCATATGGCGCCAGCGATTCGTTCATGTCGGTCAGGATGGCCGAGGTCATCATGCCGGCGCCATTGCCCACCTTGACGATACTGTCGGCCAGTTCCACCGACTTCTCGTAGGTCGGCATGAAGGCGCCGCTGCCCACTTTCACGTCCATGGCCAGCGCATCCAGTCCGGCCGAGAGTTTCTTCGACAGGATGGAGCCGGTAATCATCGCCACCGATTCCACCGTCGCGGTCACGTCGCGCACGCCGTAGAAAATCTTGTCCGATGGCGCCAACGAAGCGGTCTGGCCGATGATGGCCACGCCGACTTCCTTGACCACCTTGCGGAACAAGGCATTGTCCGGCACCGTGGTGTAGCCGGGGATGGAATCGAATTTATCCAGCGTGCCGCCGGTGTGGCCCAGGCCACGACCCGAGATCATCGGCACGAAGCCGCCGCAGGCTGCGACCATGGGGCCGAGCAGCAGCGAGACCACGTCGCCGACGCCGCCGGTGGAATGCTTGTCGACCACCGGGCCCGGCAGGTCCAGCGAGCGCCAGTCCAGCACTTCGCCCGAGTCGCGCATGGCCTGGGTGAAGGCGACGCGTTCGTCCATGGTCATGTCTTTGAAGTAGACCGCCATGGCCAGCGCGGCGATCTGACTTTCGGTCACGCGGCCGGAGGTGATGCCGCCTACGAAGAACTGTATTTCTTCGGCCGACAGGATGCCGCCGTCGCGCTTTTTGCGGATGATCTCTTGAGGTAGGTAAGACATGAATTATCCGTTGATTAATCGTGGTCTGTCCCCGGGGACAGACCCCGGGGACAGACCACGTTTTTGAAACGTTAGACGCCGTAAGGAATCCAGATGTTTTTTACCTGCGACGCGTGCGCCAGCACGGCGCGGCCGCCGGACTGAGCGGTGCTGTACCAGTCGCGGCCCTTGGCGCCGCCGACCCAGGTGCGCTTCAGCGATGCCGCCGACAGACGCTCCACTTCGGCGCAGCCCTCGGCCGAGCCGTCGTGACGCCACACCGCATCGATATCCGCGTGCGACGCCAGCGTGCGTGCCAGCTCGTCGGCCGAACCGGTGACGATGTTGACTACACCGCCCGGCAGGTCCGAGGTATCGAACACCTGATACAGATCGGTGGCCGACAGCGGATGCGTTTCCGATGGCACCACCACCACGCGATTGCCCAGCGCGATCGCCGGCGCCACCAGCGAGATGAAGCCTAGCAGCGGCGCCTCGTTCGGGCACACGATGCCGATCACGCCCAGCGGCTCGTTCAGCGCCACGGTGATGCCGTGCATCGGCGGCTGATGCGCCAGACCGTCGTACTTGTCGGCCCATGCAGCGTAGTAGAACAGACGCTCGACCGACGCCTGCACTTCTTTCTCGGCGTTTTTGGAGCCGGTCATGGCGGCGATGCGGGCCGCGAATTCCTCGCCGCGCGCGGCCAGGTTTTCGGCGATGTAGTACAGCACCTGCGCGCGGTTATGCGCGGTGGCCTTGGTCCAGCCGCTGGCCTTGTGCGCGGCTTCCACCGCGTTACGGATATCCTTGCGGTTGCCCTCGCCCACTTCGGCGATGAAGGCGCCGTCGGCGCCGTGGATCGCGCGGCTGTAAGCGCCGTCAGGGCGGGCCTGCTTGCCGCCGATGTACAGTTTGGCGGTGCGGTCGATGCCGAACGGACTGCCGGCCGGCACGCCGCCCCTGGCTTTCGCCTTCGGCTCCACCACCGGCGCTGCGGGACGCGCATCTTCCGCCAGTGCGGTCATATATTCGTACATGCCTTCGCGGCCGCCCTCGCGGCCGTAGCCGGATTCGCGGTAGCCACCGAAGCCGCAGGCGGCGTCGAACTGGTTGGCGGTGTTGATCCATACCACGCCAGCCTTGATCTGTGGCGCGACGTCCAGCGCCAGCGAGATGTTCTCGGTCCACACGCAGGCGGCCAGGCCGTAGACGGTGTTGTTGGCCAGTTGCACGGCTTCCGGCGGTGTGCGGAAGCTCATCGCCACCAGCACCGGGCCGAAGATCTCGGCCTGCGCCACGGCGGCCGACGTCGATGCGCCTGTGATCAGCGTCGGCGGGAACCACGAGCCGTCGGCCGGCAGTTCGCAGGCCGGCTGATACACGCTGCAACCCTCGTCGCGCGCCGATTGCACCAGACCTTCGATGCGTTGCTTCTGCACCGGATCGACCAGCGCGCCGATGTCCATCGACTTGTCCAGCGGCGAACCGAGGGTCAGCTTGTCCATGCGCGCGCGCAGCTTGCCCAGGAATTTTTCCTGGATCGATTCCTGCACCAGCAGGCGCGAACCGGCGCAGCAGACCTGGCCCTGGTTGAACCAGATCGAATCGACCAGCCCTTCGACGGCGGCATCGAGGTCGGCGTCTTCGAACACCACGAACGGCGATTTGCCGCCCAGCTCCAGCGAAAGCTTCTTGCCGCTGCCGGCGGTGGCTTCGCGGATCAGACGACCCACTTCGGTCGAGCCGGTGAAGGCCAGCTTGTCGATGCCGGCATGCTTGACGATGGCCTCGCCGACGCGGCCGTCGCCGGTGACGATGTTGACCACGCCGGCCGGCACGCCGGCCTGCACGCAGATGTCGGCGAACAGCATCGCGGTCAGCGAGGTGAATTCGGCCGGCTTGAACACCACGGTGTTACCGGCGGCCAGCGCCGGCGCGATTTTCCACGCCAGCATTAGCAGCGGGAAGTTCCACGGCACGATCTGCCCGACCACGCCGACGGCGCGGTAGTCGGAAAACTCTTCGGCCTGCAGTTGCGCCCAGCCGGCGTGGTAGTAGAAGTGACGCGCCACCAGCGGCAGGTCGACGTCGCGGGTTTCGCGGATGGTTTTACCGTTGTCCAGGGTTTCCAGCACGGCGAACAGGCGCGCATGCTTTTGCATCAGGCGCGCGATCGCGTACAGCACCTTGGCGCGGCCATGACCGCCCAGCGCCTGCCAGCCCGGCTGCGCGGCGCGCGCGGCGGCGACGGCACGATCGACGTCTTCCGCGCTGCCCTGGGTCAGGTCGGCCAGCTTGGCGCCGTTGGCGGGATTGATGGAGGCGAACAGCTCGCCCGCTTCGCTCCACTCGTTGTTGATGAACAGGCCGAACTGGCGGCCGCGCTGCTCCAGCCACGCTTGCGCTTCTTTCGTGCTTTCCGGTGCTGGGCCGTATTCCATGGTGTTCAGGATCTCTTTGATGGTTGGCATGACGGTGTCCGTAATTATGGTTGCGCGTGGCGGTGAGCGGCCGAATAGTTGCCGGTCACGTAGTGTTCGAGCTGACGTTCGATATCGGTCAGCAGGCTCGATGCGCCGATGCGGAACAGGTGCGGCTCCAGCCATTCGTTGCCCAGTTCTTCCTTCATCAGGGTCAGGTACTGCAGCGCGGCCTTGGCCGTGCTGACGCCGCCCGCCGGCTTGTAGCCGATCTTGAAGCCGGTCTGCTCGTGGTAGTCGCGGATCGCGCGCACCATGGTCAGCGAGACGGGAATCGTCGCGTTGACCGGTTCCTTGCCGGTCGAGGTCTTGATGAAGTCCGCGCCGGCCATCATGCAGACCCACGATGCCTTGGCCACGTTTTCCAGCGTGACCAGTTCACCGGTGGCCAGAATCGCCTTGACGTGGGCATCGCCGCAGGCCTTGCGGTAAGCCAGCATCTCGTCATACAGCGCCTGCCAGTTGCCGGTCAGGACGTGCTGGCGGGTGATGACGATGTCGATCTCGCTGGCGCCGGCGGCGACCGACAGCTCGATCTCGCGCACCTTGGTTTCCATGCTGGTCAGGCCGGCCGGGAAGCCGGTCGACACCGCGGCGATCGGCAAACGGCCCTGCAGAACCTGCACGGCCGGCTTGATCATCTCGTGGTAGACGCAGACGGCGCCGGTGGCCAGGTTGTAGTCCTGCAGGCCCATGGCCTGCACCAGGTCCGAACGCAGCGGACGCATGGCCTTCATGCACAGGCGCTCGACGCGGCCCGGGGTATCGTCGCCGGACAGCGTGGTCAGGTCGATCAGGCCGATGGCCTTGACCAGCCAGGCGGCCTGGTATTCCTTCTTCACCGTGCGGCGGTTCGCCAGGCTGGCGGCGCGGCGGTCGGCGGCGGATTTGTTGACGCGGATATGGTGAATCCAGCTCAGGTCCAGCGGGACCGCTTCGTTGCGCTTGAAGTCAGCAATGATGCTCATAGCAGGTTGGTTCCGTTCGAGAGTGGCTTGACGCCGAGGTGATGGGCCAGGGTCTGGCCGATATCGGAGAAGGTTTCGGAGATGCCCAGCGACTGCGCCTTCACGCCCGGACCGAAGAAGATCATCGGAATGTGTTCGCGGGTGTGGTCGGAGCCCGGCCAGGTCGGATCGCAGCCATGGTCGGCGGTGATCACCACCAGGTCGCCGTCCTGCAGCTTGGCCATGAATTCGGGCAGGCGCGCGTCCATTTCGTGCAGCGCGTTGGAATAGCCGTTGACGTCGCGGCGATGGCCGAAGGCCTGGTCGAAGTCGACGAAGTTCACGAAGGTCAGCGATTTGTCGCCCGCCTCGTCGGCCACCTTCAGCAGCGCGTCGAACAGCGCCATGTTGTCCTTGCCCTTGACCACGCGCGACACACCCTGGGTGGCGAAGATGTCGCTGATCTTGCCCAGCGCGATCACTTCGCCGCCATCGTCCTTGACGTGGTCCAGCAGCGTCGGCGCCGGCGGCGCGACGGCGTAATCGTGGCGGTTGGAGGTGCGGGTGTAGTTGCCATTGGCACCGACGAACGGACGCGCGATCACGCGGCCGATGTTGTACGGCTCGACCAGCCTGAAGGCGATCTCGCACACTTCATACAGGCGCTCCAGGCCGAACGATTCCTCGTGCGCGGCGATCTGCAGCACCGAATCGGCCGAGGTATAGATGATCGGTTTGCCGCTGGCGACGTGCTCGTCGCCGTGCTTGTTGATGATCTCCGTGCCGGAAGCGTGGCAGTCGCCGAGGAAGCCCGGCACGCCGGTCAGTTCCTGCAATTTGGCGGTCAGTTCGGCCGGGAACGACGGCACGGTTTTCGGGAAATAGCCCCAGTCGAATTCCACCGGCACGCCGGCGATCTCCCAGTGGCCGGACTGGGTATCCTTGCCGGTCGAGCGCTCGCGCGCGGCGCCGTAGGCGGCGGTAAAGCCTTCGCGCCGGGTGAAGCCGGTGGCCCACTCGCCGCTGGCCAGATGGGCGGCGGCGGTCAGGCCCAGTTTTTCCATGGTCGGCAGCGACATCGGCTTGCCGCTGTTGGCGACCTGCGCGGCGATGTGGCCGAAGGTATTGGCGCCGGCGTCGTTGTACTTCGCCGCGTCGGGCGTGGCACCCAGGCCAAAGGAATCGAGCAAGAGGATAAATGCGCGTTTCATGATGTACTCCTAAAAAGCAAAAGGGGCGGACCTCGCCGCCCCTTGGGTGTCTTACGCCTGCGGCGTTTTCGCTACCGTTTTTTCCACATTCGCGAGGAAGCCCAGGATCACTTCCACCAGCGAGGTCGCCGCGACGGCGGCGTACTTCAGCGTCTGTTCATGCGACAGCGGGAACGGCGACAGGCCTTCCGCCAGGTTGGTGATGGCCGATACGCCCACCACCTTCAGGCCGCAATGACGGGCCGACACCACTTCCGGCACCACCGACATGCCGACCACGTCGGCGCCCAGCGTCTTGAACGCGCGGATCTCGGCCGGCGTCTCGAAGTTCGGGCCGGCGTAGGCGATGTACACACCTTCGTGCAGGGTGACGTTCTTTTCCTTGGCCGCGGTGTGCAGCAGCGCGCGCAGTTCGGCGTCGTAGGCGTTGGCCATGCTGAAGAAACGCGGACCGAAACGCTCGTCGTTCCGCCCCATCATCGGCGTGCCCGGCAGGAAGTTGATATGGTCGGTCAACGCCACCAGCGAACCGGCGTCCACCTCGGTGCGCAGCGAGCCGGCGGCATTGGTCACGAACAGCATCTCGCAGCCCAGCAGCTTCATGGTGCGCACGGCGCTGGTCATCACGCCCAGGCCGTAGCCTTCGTAGACGTGGCCGCGGCCTTTCATGCACACCACCGACACGCCAGCCAGCGTGCCGATCACCAATTCGCCGGCGTGGCCGTGCACGGTGGAGATCGGGAAGCCCGGCAGTTCGTCGTAGCCGATGGTGACGGCGTCCAGCATCTGTTCCGCCAGCACACCCAGGCCCGAGCCGAGGATCAGCGCCACGCGCGGCTTGAAACCTTCAGGGAGACGGGCGCGAATGATGTCCGCTGCCTGGAATGGAGAGTTATTAGACATGAAGATCCTCTGTTTTTTTGATATGGCTGGGGAAGCTGACACTATGCATCATCGTCCATATGTATGGCAAATACCATTTTTCTTAGCCATTTATATTTAAGTGATATAAATCGGCGGTATTATAAACCAAGGCAAACTTCGTTGCAGTCTTGGGTTTGACTTGGTTTGGACAAATGTTTACCATTCAAGACAAATGTTTAACTGGGCCACCGCCGTGACCGACTCCTCCAAAAAGGAACAGCTTTACCAGCTGATCCGCGCCAACCCTTTCATCTCCCAGCAAGACCTGGCGGTGGAACTGCGCCTGTCGCGTTCCGCCGTGGCCGGACACATCGCCGGCCTGATACGCGAACGTCGCCTGCTGGGTCGTGCTTACGTGTTGCCGGACAAGCGCCCGGTGATGTGCGTGGGCGCCGCCAACCTGGACCGCAAACTGCGCACCATCGCGACCATGCAGCTGGGCACCTCCAATCCCGCCACCGCCGAGGAAGTCTATGGCGGCGTGGCGCGCAACATCGCCGAAAACCTGGCGCGCCTGAATCTGCCGACCGCCCTGCTGACCGCCCTGGGCGACGACGGCGCCGGCCGCGCCCTGCAGGACCATGCGGAGGCGGCCGGCATCGATACGCGCGGCAGCCTGAAACTGCAGGACACCGCCACCGGCACCTACACCGCCATCCTCGACGACAAGGGCGAACTGGTGGTGGCGCTGGCCGACATGGCGCTATATGACCGCATCACCCCGGACTTCCTGGCCAGCCGCGCGCCGCAACGCGCGGCCGCCGCGATGACGGTGGCGGACCTGAACCTGCCGGCCGACAGCATCAGTGCGCTGCTCGACAGCGCGCGGCTCGATAATGTGCCGCTGGTGATCGTCGCCGTGTCGCAGCCGAAGATGGCGCGTCTGCCAGCCGATCTGCAAGGCCTGCGCCTGCTGATCCTCAACCGCGGCGAGCTGGAAACCCGTACCGGCCGCGCGCTGCCGACCGAAGCCGATGTGCGCCTCGCCTGCGCCGCGCTGAAGCAACAGGGCGCGCAGGATGTCATCGTCACCTGCGGCAGCCAGGGCGTGTATCACACGCGCGGCGCCGAACTGGTTTGGCTGGCCGCGCACCAGGTGGACGTGGTCGACGTCACCGGCGCCGGCGACGCCTTCTCGGCCGCCGTCTGCTGGTCGCTGTACCAGGGCAGCGATGATCTGACGCTGGCTTGCCGCCGCGGCCTGAAGGTGGCGGCCATGACGCTGGAAAGCCAGGAGACCGTGTCGCCCGTGCTGGCCGCCGACGTGCTGGACGAAATACACGACTTTGATATGAGCGCTCCGCTCTTCCCGAATAAAGGATAAACCCATGCACCAATACCTGCTCTTTTCGCCGGAAGTGGCCGCCGCCCGCGCCGCCGGCAAGCCCGTGGTCGCGCTGGAATCGACCATCATCTCGCACGGCATGCCATATCCGCAGAACGTGCAGATGGCGCGCGAAGTGGAACAGATCATCCGCGACGGCGGCGCCGTGCCGGCCACCATCGCCATCATCGGCGGCAAGATCTGCATCGGCCTGTCGGATGAACAGCTGGAGCTGTTGGCCACGTCCAGCGACGCGCTCAAGGTGAGCCGCCGCGACCTGCCCTACGTGCTGGCGCAGAACAGGCTGGGCGCGACCACCGTGGCGGCGACCATGATCTGCGCTGAACTGGCCGGCATCCAGGTGTTCGTCACCGGCGGCATCGGCGGCGTGCATCGTGGCGCCGAAACCAGTTTCGACATCTCGGCCGACCTGCAGGAACTGGCGCAGACCTCGGTGGCGGTGGTGTGTGCGGGCGTCAAGTCGATTCTCGACATCGGCCTGACGCTGGAATACCTGGAGACGCACGGCGTACCGGTGATCAGCGTGGGTCAGCGCGGCTTCCCGGCCTTCTTCACGCGCGAGAGCGGCTTTAACGCCGACTTCCAGATCGATACGGCGGCCGAACAGGCGGCCTTCCTGCAGACCAAATGGGCGCTGGGCCTGAAGGGCGGCGTGGTGGTCAGCAATCCGGTGCCGGCGGCCGAGGCGATGCCGAAGGAAGAAATCGACCGCATCACTGAACAAGCCTTGCTGGAAGCGGATCAACAGGGCATCAGCGGCAAGCACGTGACGCCGTTCCTGCTCAGCCGCATCAAGCAGCTGACCGGGGGCCGCAGCCTGGCGACCAACATCGCGCTGGTGAAGAACAATGCACGCTGCGGCGCCGCGCTGGCGGTGGCGATGCAATCCACGCACTGACGATCAACCAATCTCGCTTGCCATGTCCATCGATCTGAAACAACTCAAGTACTTCCTCGCCGTCGCCGAAGAAAAAAGTTTCAGCCGCGCGGCGGAGCGCCTGCACATCTCGCAGCCGCCGCTCAGCCAGCAGATCATGAAGCTGGAAAGCGAATTGGGCGTCAAACTGTTCGCCCGCACCACCCGCACCTTCGAACTGACCGTGGCCGGCAAGGCGCTGATGGCCGAGGCCAACGAGCTGCTGGCCAAGATGCGCATGACCATCGACACCATCCGCCAGATCGACCGCGGCGAAGTGGGGCGACTGCGCGTCGGCATTGTCGGCTCGGCGATGTGGGGGCCGATCCCCAGTCTGCTGGAAGAATTCCAGACCAAGTTCCCGCGTGTCACCTGGACCCTGCATGAACTGGGGCCGACGCTGCAATACGACGCGCTGCGCGCCAAGCAGATCGACGTCGGTTTCTGGCGCGAGCCCAAACTGGACGAGGACGATCTCAAGACCGACAACCTGCGTCAGGAACTATGCTTCCGCGAAGACGTGTGCGTGGCGCTGAACGAGCATCATCCCTTGGCCAAACAGGACTCCATCGAACTGACCGACATCGCCGAAGAACCCATGCTGACACTGGCGCTCGACAAGTCCTCGTTCCCGCGCTACCTGATTCAATGCTGCGTGAAAGCCGGCTTTCAGCCGACCATCTTCCAGGAAGCGTCCGAACCGCAGACCATTCTGGCGATGGTGGGCGCCGGGCTGGGCGTGGCGCTGATGCCGGAAACGACCAGCCGCATCGGCTGGCCCGGCGTGGTGTTCGTGCCGATCCGCAGCAACCCGCCGTCGGCCAATCTCTACATCACCTACACCACCACCGACGACGCGCCCGTGGTGCGCGCCTTCCTGAATATCCTGAACCCGCCGGCGCGCGGCGATTGACTCAGCGGTCGAGGAAACCGATCAGCGAGGCGTTGAAGCTGGGCGCGTCCTGCCAGGGCGCGAAATGGCTGACGTCGCGCAGCAAGAGCAGGCGCGCGCCTGGGATGGTTGCCGCAAGGTGGGCAAAATAATCCGCGCCGATGAATTCATCGTGGTCGCCGCCGGCAATCGCCACTTGCGGTCCTTTGATCCCGGCCAGTTGAGCATCGCTGTAATGCGGCTCGTTCTTCTGCATGCTGCGCACGGCTGCGGTGAGTCGCTCGAAATCGGCCGGGCTGGCGACACGCTCGTATTGCGCCTGCAGGCGCGGACCGACCAGAGGCAGCACCGGAGACGGCGCCGGCGTCGCGCCCACGCTGGCATCCATGTTGGCGCCGAAGGCATATACCTTGCTCACACGCTCCGGATGCTTCATCGCCATGATCAGCGCGAGGATGGCGCCATCGCTCCAGCCGGCCACTGCTGCCTTACGAAAATGCAGCCGGTCCATCACGGCCACCACGTCGGTTTCCATCAATTCGTAGGACAACGGCCGTTCGCCCAGCGTGCTGCGGCCATGGCCACGGCTGTCGATCAGGATCACCTGATGATGGCTGGCGAGCAGCGCCGGCACCTGGTTGCCCCATGTGAGGGCGCTGGCGCGGCCGCCGTGCAACAGGATCACCGGCTGGCCCTCGCCGGCGACGGCATACCAGATGCTGGCGCCATCATGGTCGACGCGCCCCTCCCGCAATTGCGCCGGCAAGGGCTGCTCGGCCGGCAACGTTTCCCACACCGGGGTGGCGGCCAGGGCGGACGATAATGACAGTGCTGCCGCAAGCAGCGTAGCGACGAAAGATTTCATGGCGCCTTCTGAAAAACGGAAAGGCACGTATTCTAAACTAGTGCGTCAGACCGCCCGCTTCGCGCATGTCGACCGTGTGCGCGAGCGTGGTGCGGACGGCGATGCGCAAGCCTTCGACCATGTCTTCCAGCTTCATGCTGGCGGTGCCAGGATGGCGCGCCGCCTGCTCGGGCAGATACGGAATGTGAATGAAGCCGGCGCGCATGGTGGTGCCCCATTCGTGCGTCTGATGCATCAGGCCATAGAACACGTGGTTGCAGACGAAGGTGCCGGCACTCTGCGACACCGACGACGGCAGGCCCGCCTCGCGCAGCTCGTGCACGATGGCCTTGATCGGCAAGGTGGAGAAGTAGGCGGCCGGGCCGCCGTTGACGATGGGCTGGTCCACCACCTGGCGCTGGTGGTTGTCGGGAATCGGCGCGTCATCGATATTGATGGCGATGCGCTCCACCGACAGATCGACGCGGCCGCCAGCCTGGCCGACCGCGATCACGATACTCGGCTGCAGTTCTTCCACAGCCTGATGCAATACTTTTAACGAACGTCCGAACACGCAAGGCAGCTGCCGCGCATGCACCACGAATTCACCTTCGTGCCAGCCATCCAGCTGGCGTACCGCTTCCCATGAGGGATTGATCAATTCCTTGTTAAAAGGCTCAAAGCCCGTTAACAATATTATCTTTTTCATTACCTACTCCGGTCATGCTAGTGCCGAAGCGTCTCACATATTCATCAAAAAATAAAGCAGCGCGATATTGACTAGCAAAAGCGGCAATGCTGTCGGAATCTGCATTTTCACGACCGCATTCTTGTCCGGCAGCTCCAGCAGCGCGGCCGGCACGATGTTGAAATTGGCGGCCATCGGCGTCATCAGGGTACCGCAGTAAGCGCTGAACATGCCGATCGCCGCCATCACCGCCGGGTTGGCGTGGTACACGCCGACCAGCACCGGTATGCCGACACCGCCGGCGATCACCGGGAAGGCAGCAAAGCCATTGCCCATGATGATGGTGAACAGCGCCATGCCGACGCAATACACGGCCACTGCCACCAGCCGCACGTCCATGTTGATGTAGGAAGTGACCACGTGCGCCACCGCCTTGCCCATGCCGGCTTCGGTGAAGAGCAGGCCCAGCACCGCCAGCATGTGCGGCAGCACCACTGCCCAGCCCAGGTGATCGATCAGCCGGCGCGACTCGCGCATCGCCTGCAACGGCGAGGAGCGCGTCAGCCAGCAGGCGGTGGCCACCGCGAACAGCGAACCGATGCCGAGGCTGACCAGCGTCAGGTTCTTCGGATCGAGCAGGAACAGGCCGTCCAACTTGACGTCCTTGAACGCGGTCGAGCCGATCACGGTGGTGATCGGGATCAGCAGCGCCGGGATCAGCAGCTTGTGGCCGAGACGCTGTGCGCTGGCGCGGCGCTCTTCCGGCGAGCGGTCGCCGTAGCGGCCAAGCGTGACGCCACCGAAGCCGGCGATCAGCGCCATCAGCACCATTGTGGCACCGGCCGTCATCGGCGGCAGCGCATCGCCGGCCAGGTAGATCAGCGCGTAAAGGGCCCAGAACAAGGCGCTGCTGTAGCGCCTGGGATTATGGCGGTCGCGCAACGCCATCCAGGCCACCATCAGCAGGATCGCGCCCAGCACGTAAAAGAAGAAGTCCAGCGTGACGATCATGGCGCGCTCCCGACGCTGCGGGCGATCTGCGCGTCGAAGCGGTACAGCCGCCAGGAGTGGATCATGAAAGCGCAGAGAGAAGTCGGGATACCCCACAGCGCCATGTGCAGCGGATCGACATCCAGCCCCTCGCCGCGCAGGATGGTCTGCATCAGCACGATCGCGCCGAAGGCCACGAACACGTCCTCGCCGAAGAACAGGCCGACGTTGTCGGTGGCGGCGGCCATGGCGCGGATGCGGTGGCGCATGGCCAGCGGCAGGTCCGGGTAGCGCACTTCGGCGGCGCCCTCGGCCATGGGCGCGATCAGCGGACGCACCATGTTCGGATGGCCGCCGATGCTGGTCAGGCCGAAGGCGGCGGCGATCTCGCGGATGGCCAGGTAGACGATCAGCAGGCGGCCGGTGGTGGCCGAGCGGATGCGCGCGATCGAGGCCTGCGCATGCTCCTTCAAGCCGTGCCGCTCCAGCAGGCCGATGGCGGCGATCGGCAACAGCAGGATCATCGGCAGATTGCGGGTCTTGATGAAGGCCGTGCCCAGCGTCGCCAGCAGGTGCTCGACCGGCATGGCGGCGGCGATGCCGGTGACGAAACAGGCGGCGATCACCACCAGCACCGGATGCGCACGCAGCGCAAAGCCCAACACGATAACGGCCACGCCCAGCAGCGGCCACAGATTGATGTGCTCCAAATCCTGCTCCCCAATAAAAAAATCCCCGCGATGTGCGGGGATTTTAACCAAACCAGGACTGCCTTAGAAGTTGTACTTGAAGGTCGCGCCGTAGGTGCGCGGCTCGTTCAGCATACCGGTCAGGTTGTCGAAGTCGATGGCGCCGATGATCACGCGCTTGTCGGTGATGTTGCGGCCGTAGGCTGCCACTTCATACTTGCCGTCGCCCCACTTGTAACCGGCGCGCACGCCGCCTTCGGTGAGCGGCTTGGCCTTGTACTCAGGCGCTTCGTACAGGAAGAAGTTATAGCTGCTGCGGTAGGTCCAGTCGGTGTAGGCATAGAATTCGCCGTTGCCGATTTCGGTGCTGTACTTCAGCGTGAAGTTGAACTGGTTCTTCGGCGCGCGTGGCAGCGGGTTGCCGTTGATGCGCGAGGTGCCGGCGAACGGACCGGCCGGATTGGTCGGGGTGCAACCGCTGGCGGCGTTGTTGGTCACGTTGCCGCAGTACTGCACGAACAGGTTCGGATCCTTGATCTCGGTGTCGTTGTAGCTGTAACCGACGGTGCCGCTGAAGCCGTAGCCCAGGTTGGCCTGCAGGTCCAGTTCCACGCCCTGGCCGATCACCTTCTCGGCGTTGATCAGCTGGTTCATGTTGACGTTGCCGCTGCCGGCAGTCAGCTGTTTGTCCTTGACGCGGTAGCGGAAGATCGACGCGCTCAGACGCGCGCGCTTGTCGAACAGGTCCTGCTTGACGCCGGCTTCGAACGACAGCGCCTTCTCGGCGTTGGCTTGCGACGGCAGGTCGCCCAGGCCGTTCAGACGACCCTGCATGGACGGCGCACGGTAGCCGGTCGCCGCGCGGGCGAACAGGTTGGTGTTCTTGTCCAGCTCATAGGTGCCGCTCAGGTCCCAGCTCAGGTTGTTCGAATCGCTGTGCAGGTCGTGGGTGGCGGTGGTCAGGGTGGTCGAGCCGGTCGGATAGTCCACGCGCGAGGCGGTGAAGTCCTTCTTGTCGTTGGTGTAGCGCAGGCCGCCGCGTACTTTCAGCTTGTCCGACACGGTGTAGTTCAGGGAGCCGAAGGCCGCCCAGGACTTGGTCTTCTGGTACTGGATCGCGTAAGGAATGTTCTGCGGATTACCCGGCGCGAACGAGTTGAAGCTGATCGAATCGATCTGGATGTTCTCGTCGAAGAAGTACAGGCCGCCGATCCACTGCAGCGGGCCGCTGTAGTTCGACTCGGCGCGGAACTCTTGCGAGAACTGCTTGTGATTCGGCAGCAGGTCGGCGGTCTCGACCGGGAACGGGATGTAGCCCGGGCCCGATGGCGGCGCGAACACGGCGCCATAGCCGCCGTCGACGTCGGCGCGGCTGTTGAACTTCAGCGTTTCATAGCCGGTGATCGAGTGCAGCGTGATGTCGTTCAGGTTGTACTTCAGGCGGATGTTGCCGCCCTTGTTTTCCAGACGCTGGTAGTTGACGCCGTCGGTCGGGTAGGAATCGTAGTCGAAGCCCGGCACCAGGTTGTTGGTGCCCTTCTGGATGATGTTGGCGCGGAACAGGGTCGCGGTGCCGTGGTAATTACGCTCGTGGTAGTTGAACAGCGCGTCGAAATCCTTGTTCGGACGTACCAGCGCCTGCAGGCGGAAGGCGTTGTCGGCGTAGCCTTCGAAGTCCTGGGTGGCGGTGTTCGGATTCGGGTTGGTGTTGTGCACGCGGTCGCCGCGGTGCTGGCTGGTGCCGGAGAAGCGCAGCGCCACAGTGTCGCTGACCGGGATGTTGAACACGCCTTCGGCGGTCTTGGCCGAGTAGTTGCCCAGGCCCAGTTGCAGATAGCCTTCGGTCTTGAACACCGGCTTGGCCGAGTCGAACTTGATCACGCCGGCCGGCGAGTTACGGCCGAACAGGGTGCCCTGCGGACCGCGCAGCACTTCCACCTGCTCGACGTCGAACACCGGGAAGCCCTTCAGCATGGCGTTTTCCTGCACCACGTCGTCCATCACGTAGCCGACCGGCTGCGAGGCGTTGAGGTCGAAGTCGGTGTTGCCCAGGCCGCGGATGTAGAAGCGCGGGAAGGTGCGGCCGTAGTCGGACTCGACGTTGACCGATGGCGAACGGCCGGCCAGGAAGCGGATGTCAGCCGCGCCCGAGGTCAGCACGTCCAGCTTGTCGCCCTTGAGCGTGGCGATGGACATCGGCACGTCCTTGATGTTTTCCGCACGGCGTTGCGCGGTCACGATCACGGTTTCCAGCTGATCCTTGTTGGCGGCGAACGGCGCGCCGCCGCCCTCCTGTCCGTCGGCTGCTGCCGGCTGGGCGGACGCCTCAGCTTCGGTGGCCATGGCCGCGTGCAGCGGGAAGGCGCTTGCGACGGCCAGGGCGATCAGCGATCGCGCTGCGAAACCACTACGGTGTTTGCTCATGAGTCTTGCTCCCTTGATGTGTAATCCGATTATTTTTTCTTGATAAATGTGTATCGAGTCTGCTGGTTTGCACATATCGATATACAAATTACCAAGCATGCTAGCACGCAAAAAAATTAACCGAAACTCACAGTTGGCAAGTCTTCATTCATATCGGTTTTGTATAAATAGCCAAGAAAAATCGAATTTGTCGTACATATCCGCGCTGATGCATAGTAGTGTGCTGCCCTGGACGCGCGGCGCACGGCCGCTTTGGCTATGAAACCGCAGGAAAATGCGGCAGCCCGGCGGCGGCGAAATCTTGTCCGAACGGACAAAAAAGCAACACGATAAACATTTAAAATTCGGCGGCCGCTGTTGTTGCGTTGCGACATACATGCAAAGTTGAGAATTGATAGAGCGGCAATCAGTTAGCAAGTTGCCAGCGCTTAACGCGTGAAATCAGGGATTTAGCTTAAGAAAGCGGCACGGAATTACATGTTTCGGCCAATAAAAATATACAATAACGATCTTCCAGGAGCCTATTCATGAAACTTTCACAACTTAGTTTGACGGTTGCAGCACTGTGTGTGGCTGCCAGCGCGTCCGCGGCTGACCCTAAGCTGGGCATCGTGTATGACGCGGGCGGCAAGTTCGACAAGTCGTTTAACCAGTCCGCTTTTGAAGGCGCCTCGCGCTTCAAGAAGGAAACCAATATCAATTTCATCGAGGTGCAAGCCTCCAGCGATACCCAGGCCGAGCAGGTGTTGCGCGGCCTCGCGCGCAAGAACCTGGACCTGATCGCATCGATCGGCTTCGCCCAGCAGGCTGCCGTGCAGAAGGTCGCCAAGGAATTCCCCAAAGTCCGCTTCGTGCTGATCGACGGCGTGGCGCAGGGTCCGAACATCGAATCGATCACCTTCAAGGAAGAGGAAGGCTCGTACCTGGCCGGCGTGGCCGCCGCCATGGCGTCCAAGTCGAAGAAGATCGGCTTCATCGGCGGCGTCGACATCCCGCTGATCCGCACCTTCTCGTGCGGCTACGCGCAGGGCGCCAAGGCCGTGAATGGCAAGATCGACGTCACCGCCAACATGGTGGGCACCAGCGCGCAAGCCTGGAACGATCCGGCCAAGGGCGGCGAACTGGCGCGCTCGCAATTCGACCGCGGCGTCGACGTGGTGTTCGCCGTGGCCGGCGGTTCGGGCCTGGGCACGCTGCAGACGGCCAAGGAAAAAGGCAAGCTGGCGATCGGCGTCGACTCCAACCAGAACGGCCTGTATCCGGGCACCATCCTGACTTCCATGGTCAAGCACGTGGACATGGCCGTGTATGACGCCTTCATGCAGATGAAGAACGGCACCTGGAAGGCGGGCGTGTATTCGAAGGGCCTGAAGGAAGGCGGCGTCGATTGGGCGCTGGATGAGAACAACCGCAAGCTGATCACGCCGGAGATCGAGAAGCGCGTCATGGGCGCGCGCAAGGACATCATCGACGGCAAGGTCAAAGTGATTGATATCCGTTCGGGCGCGGCCTGCCCGGTATAAAACTTGTTTGACATAGAGCGCGCCGCCGGGGGGCATACCCCGGCGGCGCGTTTTACTTAACTGAAAACGATCCTATGCAGCCAGCAGTAGAATTTCGCGGCATCTCCAAGCACTTTGGGGCTGTAAAAGCGAACACGGACGTCAGCTTTGCCATCGCCAAGGGTTCCATCCATGGCCTGGTGGGCGAGAATGGCGCCGGCAAATCGACCCTGATGAGCATCCTGTACGGATACTACCGCGCCGATGGCGGCGAGATCCTGCTGGATGGCCAGGCGCGCCGCATCCACAACAGCCAGGAGGCGATCGCCCTCGGCATCGGCATGGTGCACCAGCACTTCATGCTGGTCGAGAACATGACCGTGCTGGATAACGTCATGCTGGGCAGCGAGGGCGGCTTCAAGCTGAATAAAAACCGCGCGCGCGTCGAGCAGGAACTGCGCGACATCTGCACCCGCTACCGCCTCGACGTCGATCCGCTGGCCACCATCCACGACCTGTCGGTGGGCGCGCAGCAGCGCGTCGAGATCCTCAAGCAGATCTACCGCAGCGCCAGCATCCTGATCCTGGACGAGCCGACCGCCGTGCTGACCGCGCAGGAAACCGAATCGCTGTTCGAAATCCTGCGTCTGTTCAAGGACCAGGGCAAGACCATTATCCTGATCACCCACAAGCTGCAGGAAATCCTCGACATCACCGACACCGTCACCGTGATGCGTGCCGGCCGCGTGATCGGCGCCGTGCCGACCGCCGGCACCACCAAGGAAGACCTGGCCAACATGATGGTCGGCCGGCCGATCGAAAACAACCTGCCGCGCAAGCCCTACAACCCGGGCGCGCCGGTGCTGGAAGTCGACAACCTGCAGCTGCTGGACGACCAGGGCGTCAAGCTGCTGGCCGATATCGGCTTCACGCTGCGCGCCGGCGAGATCGTGGCGGTGGCCGGCGTCTCCGGCAACGGCCAGAGCGAACTGATGGAAATCCTGTCCGGCATGCGCCTGCCGACGTCGGGCAAGCTGCAATTCGAGGGCAAGCCCCTGCCCTTCGCCGGCCGCTCGAACCCGGATGGCCTGCCGCGCGTGTTCCGCGAACTGGGCATCGCCCACGTGCCGGAAGACCGCCTGCGCGACGGCGTAGTCAAGGCTTTCTCGGTCATGCACAACACCATTCTCGGCTACCAGGACAAGCTGAAAAACCGCTGGGGCCTGCTCGACTTCAAGGCCATCGCCGCGCGCTGCGCGGACCTGATGAAGAACTTCGACGTGCGTCCTAACAACCACGATCTGCGTATCGGCCTGCTCTCGGGCGGCAACCAGCAGAAGGTGGTGATCGCGCGCGAGGTGCTGGCGCAGCCCAAGGTGATGCTGGTCGGCCAGCCGACGCGCGGCGTCGACATCGGCACCATCGAGAGCATCCACACCCAGCTGCTCAAGCTGCGCGACGAAGGCGTGGCCATCCTGCTGGTCTCCGTGGAGCTGGAGGAAGTGCGCGCGCTGGCGGACCGCATCCTGGTCATGTGCGGCGGCCGCATCACCGGCGAACTGGAAATTGAAGAATTCGACACCACCCGTATCGGCCTGCTGATGGGCGGGATGCACAAATCATGAATAAAGACTTGCCACGCTGGGCCACTGCGTTTGTCATGCCCGTTCTGAACCTGCTGTCGGCCCTGCTGGTGACCGCGCTGGTGATCCATCTGCTGGGCGAGAGCCCGACCGAATCGCTGGCGATCCTGGTCAACAGCGCCGTCGTCAATCCGGAAGGCTTGAGCTACACGCTGTTCTACGCCTCGACCTTCATCTTCACCGGACTGGCGGTATCGATCGCCATGCAGGCCGGCTTGTTCAACATCGGCGCCGAAGGCCAGATGTATTTCGCCGGCCTGGGTCTGACGCTGGCGATGCTGACGTTTGACGCCTCGCTGCCGGCCTGGCTGCTGATCCCGGTCGGCATGCTGGGCGCGGCGCTGTTCGGCGCGCTGTGGGCCTTCGTGCCCGGCTACCTGCAGGCCAAGCGCGGCAGCCACGTGGTGGTCACCACCATCATGTTCAACTACATCGCCGCCGCGCTGATGAACACCATCATCGTCAAGCTGGTGCCGCCGGGCGAACAGAATCCGGCCAGTCGCGCCTTTGCCGCCGCCGCCGAGATGCCGCGCCTGAACCAGTGGTTCCCGATCCTGGGCGAGACGCCGCTCAACATCAGCTTCTTCCTGGCCATCATCGCGCTGGTGATCTACGGCGTGGTGGTGTCGCGTTCGGCCTGGGGCTTCAAGCTGCGCGCCACGGGACTGAACAAGCACGCGGCCCACTACGCGGGGGTCCGCATCAGCAAGATGATCATCATCGTCATGCTGATCTCGGGCGCGCTGGCGGGTCTGGGTTCGGTCAACTCCATCATGGGTTCGACCCACTACCTGTCGCTCAACTTCGTCGGCGGCGCCGGCTTTATCGGCATCGCCATCGCGCTGATGGGCCGCCAGAACCCGGTCGGCATCTTCCTGTCGGCGGTGCTGTTCGGCGCGCTGACCCAGGGCGGTTTCGATCTGTCGCTGGAAAAGCAGAACATCCCGCCCGAGACCGTGATCATGGTCCAGGGTCTGATCATCCTGTTCTGCGGCGCCATGGAAAACCTGTACGGCCCGGCCATCGCCAAAGTGCTGAACCTGAAGAAGCGAGGATGAGATGACTTTTGACGATCTCCATATCGGCAGTATCCTGGTATCGACCGTGCGCAACGCGCCGGTGCTGATTTTCGCCGGCATGGCCGGCCTGTTCGCCGAACGTTCGGGCGTGATCGACATCGGCCTGGAAGGCAAGATCCTGGCGTCGGCGTTTGTGTCGGCGGCGGTGGCGTTCGCCACGCAGAACCCGTGGTACGGCGTCATGGCCGGCATGCTGGTGTCGGTGCTGCTGGCGACGCTGCAGGCTTACATCGCCATCACCCAGAAGGGCAACCAGCTGGTGGGCGGCATCGCCATCAACATCGCCATGAGCGGTTTGACCTTCGTGGTGGCGCAGTATTTCTTCCAGCAGGGCGGGCGCACGCCGGACCTGGGCTCGGCGCGTCTGTTCGACGTGGTGCTGCCCGGCTCCGCCGCGATCGAGGGCGTGCCCTTCGTCGGCTGGCTGTATGCGCACCTGATCGGCGGCCACTCGGTGCTGGTGTACCTGGCGTTCGCGCTGGTGCCGCTGGTGCACTGGGTGATCTACCACAGCCGCTTCGGCCTGCGCCTGCGCGCCTGCGGCGAGAACCCGCACGCGGCCGACGCGGCCGGCATCAGCGTCGAGCGTCAGCGCTACATGGCGATGCTGATCGCCGGCGTACTGTGCTCGTTCTCGGGTGCTTACATGTCGATCGTGCAGAGCGGCTTCTTCCTGCGCGATATGTCGGCTGGTGCCGGCTACCTGGCGCTGACCGCCATGGTGTTCGGTAACTGGCGTCCGCTGTACACCTTCCTGGGCTGTCTGATGTTCGGCTTCTTCGGCGCGGTGCAGATCCAGATCGAAGGCGTGGAACTGCCGCTGGTGGGCCGTCTGCCCGGCTCGATGATCCAGATGGTGCCGTACGTGCTGACCGTGATCGTACTGGCCGGCCTGATGGCCAAGTCGGTGGCGCCGAAAGCGCTCGGCACGCCATTCGTCAAGTCGCGTTAAAGCGTCTTCATATAGGACAGCAGGTCGGCGATCTGCTGTTCATCCTTGATTCCCCAGAAGCGCATCTTCGTGTCGGGCACCACATCGTGCGGGGCACGCAGGAATGCCGCCAGCGTTTTCTCATCCCACACCAGTCCCGATTTCTTCATCGCCTCCGAGTACTTGTAGTCCCTGGTGTCGCCGGCGCGGCGGCCGATGATATGGTTGAGCTGCGGACCATAGCCGGCGGTTGCATACGGCCCCACCGCGTGGCAGGACGCGCAGCGCTGGAACAGCAGCTTGCCGTTAGCCGGATTACCGGCAGCGCCGGCAATCAGAGGCACAGCGCTCATCAATGCAGTCAGAATAAGTCGTTTCATGATAGAAACTTGGGGACAGACCACGTTTTTGCAATGTTTCAAAAACGTGGTCTGTCCCCGAAGTTACCGCTGTTATGGCCAGATGGCTTTCAGCACGGCCGCAAGGTGGTAGCCGCCCTGGATCAGCTGCCCTTTGGCTTCGGCCGAGGATGGCACCGGATAGTTGTCCGGAATCGCCAGCGGCCAGACGTTGTACTGCTCGCCCGTGGTCTTGCTGGTCTGCTGCGTCATCGCGCCCGGCACCACGTCGGCATAGGCCAGCTTGGATACCACCAGCGTCTGGTCGGCCCACTCGTAGGGCCAGCTCACCGGGTCGCCGGTGTTCGGCGCCACCACCGGGTTGCCCGCGATGACCAGCAGCGCAAACTGCGACGGCGTGCGCGCACCGATGCGGCGGAAGGCATAGTTGACCACCGTCGTGTCCCAGTACGAATGGAACGCGCGCGTGGTCTGCGGAGGACGTGGCGCGGCAGCGGCGGCAGGTGCGGCAGCGGCGCTGGCCTGTGGCGCCACGGCCGGCTTGTCCTCCGCCGGCGCTGCCGGGATCAATTGCGTGCTGTTGGAAGCCAGCTTGACATCGTCCAGCAGCAGGTTGTTGCCGCCCTGGGTGGCGAAAGCTTCCTTGTCGTCCAGCTGCTTCCGGGTCGGGATCACGAAGCCGCCGCTCTTGCCGACATAGCCCTCGCCCACGTGCAGCGGCTGCGCAATGTCGCCGGTCAGGTGGGTCAGCATCAGCAGCGCCTGGCGCGGCGTGAAATTGTGCGGATTGGTGGTCTTGTCGGCCTTCCCCTGCAGCACCAGAATGCACTGCTTCAGCGTCTGCACGATGTCGTGATCGGCCGTGCCGACGCCGTGGTCCTCATAATGCGACAGCTGGAACGGCACATCGGTGTAGTGATATTCGCTGTGCTGCGGGTTGGCGGTGGTGTAGGCCACCATCTCGTCCGTCTGCGGACCGCAGGAGGTTCCTTTCACGCAGTCCGCCCAGGTGGCGATCTTTTCCAGGCTCTCGCCCGGCAGCAGCAATGCCTGCACGTGCTGCCCGGCGCTGGTGCCCCTGATCAGCTGATCGGCGATGGCGCCCACCGCGCGGTGGCCGTCATAGCCCCAGGCGAACGCGTTGACGGAAACGAAAGCGCTGCTCAGCGCCAGTATGCATGCGAGCTTTTTCATTCAGGGCTGCCTTTGGCTGGTTTCGGATACTGCTTGTTGATGTCGAGCGGCTGCGCGTAGGCCGAACTCCAGGTCTGCTCGTGCAGCGCGGCGATACGCTGCGCCATCTTCTCGTTGCGCATCACCACCTCCAGATTGCGCGACAGGTCCATGTAGCCGCCGGCCCAGTTGCTGGTGCCCACCCACGCCACCTGGTTGTCGATCACCATGGTCTTGCTGTGTATGACGCGCGCGAACGGCACGAAACCGGTCGAGGCCACCGGCAGCGTCACCACGCGGATTTCCACGTTCGGCAGGATCGCCAGCGACTTCAGATAGACCTGCGCCGGTTGCTCCAGGTTCCAGTTGGACACCATCAGCTTGATTTTGACGCCACGGTTGGCGGCCGAGCGCACCGCGTTGTCGATCACCGCGTAGTAAGGCCGCGTGCCTTTCGGACCGTAGCTGAGCGGCGCGTAGTCCAGCAGCTGGATACGCACCTCGCTCTTCGCTTCGGCCAGCAGCGCCGGCAGGCTGGTCTCGGAATCGCCGACGCCGGCGGGGTTGTACTTGTTGGGGCTGGACAGCAGGAACTGCGGCTGGTGGATGTCGGCCGTCACCGTCTTCTGGTTCAGCGCCGGCACCTGCATGGACTGCGTGGTCAGCGCCTGCGCGCGCCAGTCCTGGTTGAACACCGCCAGCACCTGGCTGACGATCTTCGGATCGGTGATGCGCAGGCCGGTTTCGTGGATATGCTCGAACGAGCGCCAGTCGAAATTCTGGCTGCCGATGTACGCCGTGGCGCCGTCCACCACCAGGTACTTGGCATGGATGATGCCATTGCCGGTCAGCTGGTTGTAATCGAGGATGCGGAACTCCAGGTTCGGGATCGCCTTCAGCCGGTCTATGGTCGGCTGCTCCGACAGGCCCACGCCCTTTTTGTCGAGCAGGAAGCGGATCTTGACGCCACGCTTGCCGGCCGCCTCCAGGTGCTCGACCACCTTGTCGAACACGCTGCCCGGCTTGATCACCGCGTAGAACTGGCCGATGACGATTTCGTTTTTGGCGTGATCGAACAACTCGCTCCACACCACCGCCGGGCCGCGCAGATCGTCGCTGTGCAGCGACGTCTCGACCGGCGCGGTCTGTACCAGCTCGAAGCCGGGAATGGAAAACTCGGCGCGCGCCGGCGCGGCCAGCACGGCGGCCGACACCAGGGCGGAAAGGAAAAAACGACGCATAAAGACTCCAGTAAGTTATTGCACGCTCTTGTAGCGCGTGAGCGGCGCGGCGGCGCCGGCCGGCTTGCGCTCCTGCTCGCGCCTGATCAGATAAGCGGTCAGCGCATCCACATCGCGGATGCCGGTCGGCGCGCGGTTGGCGCCTTTGGTGAAGGTGGGGAAGCCATCGCCGCCTTCGGCCAGAAAGTTATTGGTGACGACGCGGTAGCTGGCATCCATCTGCAGCGGCATGCCGTTCAGCCGCACACTGTCCGGCACCACGCGGCCGCCTTCCGGTCTGGCCGGGTCCCACTCGTAGCTGAAGCCATCCGACACCTGCAGCAGGCCGCGCTTGTTGTCGCGGCCATCCAGCCACTGTTCTTCCAGCAGCTGCACGATCTGCGCGCCACGCAGGTTCATCACCGTCAACGTGTTCGAGAACGGCAGCACCGCCAGCGCATGGCCGACAGTGACACGATTGCCCTCGCCGCTGCCCAGATCCTGGCGGATGCCGCCCGGATTCTGCAGCGCGATCTGCGCGCCGAACGGACGGCCGGCGGACAGCATGGAATCGGCCACCAGGTCTCCCAGTGCCGACTCGCGGTCATGTTCCTTTTCGCGCTTCACCGTCGGCACGGCGATCGCCGCCACCGGACGCGCCAGCGCGGCGGCGCTGCGCTCGCGCGCCTTCCGCAGATACGCCGACAACACGGGATCGGCCGGCCACTCGCCCGGCGTCATCACCTCCTGCCGCGCGCTGACATCGCGCACGGTATTCGTATTGGTGTCCACCAGCAGGCGGATGCGGCCCAGCAGGTGGCCGGCCGTGTCGGACTGCGTCACCAGGCGGCCATCCACCTTGCACAGATAACCCTGGTGCGAGTGGCCGCTGATCACCAGCCGGATCGCCGGATCGAGGCGCTTGACGACATCGACGATGTCGCCGCTCAGGTGCGAACAATCCTGCTGATCGAATTTATCGGTGGTGTGTCCGCCCTGGTGGATCAGCACCACGAACACGCCCACACCCTGCTTGCGCAGTTCAGGCAGCTGGCGGTTGATGGCGTCCGCCTCGTCGCCGAACTCCAGACCGGCGATGCCGGAGGCCAGCGAGGCCTCGGCGGTTTCCTTCAGCACCGCGCCGATGAAGCCGATCTTGACGCCATGCGCGCTCTCCACCTGGTAGGCCGGCAGCAGCGGCTTGCGCGTGTGCATGTCGATCACGTTGGCGGCCAGGTACTGGAAGCGGGCGCCCTCGTAAGGGCCGTCGAACTTGCAGGCTTTGTCTTCGCGCGGCGATTTGCAGCCGCCCTTCTGCTGGCGCAGCAGCTCGACGCGGCCCTGATCGAATTCGTGGTTGCCCACCGAGGTCGCGCGCAGCCCGAGCAGATTCATCGCGCCTATGGTCGGTTCGTCCGCCCACATCGACGAGATGGCCGGACTGGCGCCGACCAGATCGCCGGCGCCGACCAGCAGCAGTTCCGGATCCTGTTTGCGCCACGCCTGCAGCGCCGCGCCCACGGTGTCGATGCCGCCGGCCTGGATCACCCGCTCGCCGCGGCCGGACACGCTGTCCAGCGTATAGCGGCTGGCTTCAAGGTTCCCGTGAAAATCGTTGAGCGCGACCAGCTGCACTTCGGTCACGCCGGGCGGCAGCGAAGCGCAACCGGCCAAGGCGGCAGCCAATGCAGCGGCCCACATCGGGCGCAGATATTTTTTCATTACTTAGCAAGCGGAGGTGAATCGAATATTGTACCGCCCAACCGGGCCGTCAAAAATGACAGCAGTTTTACGTTACAAAATAAAAAAACGGCTGATGTTGCCACCAGCCGTTTTTGTCAGACAGGGATCAGACCAGTCGTGCCGAGCTTAGAACTCGTACTTGACGGTAGCCTGGATGGCCCACTGCGATTCGCCTTTGACCTGGCGGATATCGACGGTCTCCACATCACGCACGCGGTAGATGTAGCGGCCCTGCGCATCCAGACCCTGGTAGTCGACGAAGCTGCGTGCCAGACCGCCGTTGGTCTGGAAGCCCACTTCATTGATGTGGCCCCACTTCTTGTTCAGCAGGTTGCCGAAGTTGAAGATGTCCAGCGAGAAGGTGCCCTTGTTACCCTTGAACAGGCCAGGGATTTCCTGAGCGATACGCACGTCGAAGCTGTTGGTCCATGGCGCGAAGTCGGTGTTGCGGCCGACCACGCCACCAGCCGATTTCTTCAGGATCGAATTGCCGTTGACGATGCTCCAGAACTTGTCTTCGTTGGCGTGGTTGGTCGCGGTATCGCCGTAGAACACCACCTGGCCCGAACCTGGCGCCGACGGGATGAACATCAGGTCGTTGCCGGCCAGGCCGTCACCGTTCAAGTCATTGTTGACGGTCCAGCTGTACGGCTTGCCCGAACGGCCTTCGTAGAAGATACCCAGGGTGGTGTTGTACGAACCGATCAGACGCTTGCGGAAGTTCACCAGCGCGCTGATACGGTCTTTCACCAGGTAGTTCGAGTTGGCGTTGACTTCTTCGTTAGGATTGAAGATCGAGCGGCTGGCGTAGTTCGACGACGAGGTCGACGAGGTCAGCGGCGAGACTTCCTTGGCACTGGTGTAGGTGTACGCCAGCGACCAGTTCCAGCCGTTCATCATCGGACGCGACAGCGACACGGTGGCCACGTTGGAACCGCCCTTGTCGGTCTTGGTGGCGACCAGCACGTTGTTGAAGGCCGAGTTGCTCAGTGCCTTGGCGGTGAAGCCCGTGCAAGCACCGTTGGTGATCGACGAACCGGTCGCCGACCAGCAAGCCGTGTTGTAGCCCTGCGCGTTGTAGTACAGCGGACGGCCGTCGGTACCGGTCTTGGTCGGCAGACCCAGGTTGGCGTTCTGGTAGTAGATCGCGTCCTTGGCCTTGGTGTTCAGGTATTCCAGACCCAGCACCAGGTTGTACCATGGCAGTTCGGTTTCCAGCGCGATGTTCGACTTCCACACCGACGGCTGACGCAGGCCAGGGGCCAGGACGTCGACGTTGGCGGCCGGGATCGAGCCGGTGAAGCTGGTGACCTGGTTGTTGATATCGGCACGGAACAAGCCATCGGTGGTCGGGCAGGCCGCGTAGCCCGAGATGCCGCAACCCACGGTGCGGGTCTGCACGCCGGTGTTCGAGAACGGGTTGGACAGCCACACGGTCAGTGCCGAACCCTGGAACAGGCCGGCGCCGCCGCGCACCTGCATCTTGCGCTCGCTGTCGAAGGTGTAGTTGAAGCCCACGCGCGGCTGGATCAGGTCCTGGCCGTCGAAGGTGTTGGTGTTGTCCAGGCCGAAACCGCCGGTGGCACGGGCGCCGGTGGCCGGGTTGCCGGCGACGGGCGCCAGCGCCACGGTGGCGTTACGCAGCGGACGGCCGCCGACGGCGGTCTTGTCGTAGCGGATGCCGTAGTTCACGGTCAGGTTTTTGTTGACGGTCCAGGTATCCTGCGCGAAGCCGCCATAGTTCTTCATGTCGAACTGGGCTACTGCGTCGTCCAGGGTCAGGCCCGGGTTGGCCACCTGCACGCTGTACGAGGTCGGACGGCCGCGACGGAAGTTTTCCAGCACGGCGGCTTCCACCTGCGCGTTGGTGGCGGTGGCGCAGTTGAAGGTGCTGCTGTTCAGGAACTGGTAGTTGACGTTGTTGATACAGCCGAAGGTGTAGTTACCCCAGACGTTCTGCAGGAACGCGTTGTACACCTTGTTCTTGCTGTAGTCGCCACCGAACTTGACTTCGTGGTCGCCCAGCGACCAGTTGCCGGCGCCGTAAGCGTCGGTGGTCTTGGTGCCCAGGATGTTGCGCTGGCGGCTGTTGTCGGTACCGAAGTTCAGGAAGCGGTTGGCCGACGACACGGTCGACGGGGTGCCGGCCGGCAGCGCGCCCGAGAACTGCAGGCCGATCAGCGGCAGGGTCGAATTCAGCTTCGGCAGCGAGTCATAGTCGCGGGTCGACAGTTTGAACTCGGTCGAGAAGGTCGGAGTCCAGTCGGACAGCAACTGCGCGACCTTGGTCTCGATGGTCTTGTTCTGCTGATACCACTCGGAGTTCAGCGAAATGCCGGTGGCCGACAGGCCGGTGAACTGCGGCTCGCTCTGGTCGGTCTTCGAGTAGCGGAACATGGCGCGGTGATTCTCGTTGATGTTCCAGTCGACTTTCACCAGCTTGTCGGTCACGTTCAGCGCGGTACCCGAGGGCACGTCGCTGTTGCCGATGTCGATGCCATAGGTGTTCTTGGCAATCGCTTGCGCCGAGGCGATGGCCGATGGGGTGATACCGACGTTGGTGACCGAGCTGCCCAGCGGGCCAAAGGCCGGCGCGGTACGGGTCGATTCCAGCTTTTCCCAGCCGGCGAACATGAACAGCTTGTCCTTGATGATCGGGAAGCCCAGGGTGCCGCCCTTGGTGGTTTCCTTGAACGGCGCCGGTGCGGCGTAGGTGTCGGTCGACGCGTTGTAGCGGTCGCCGGCCAGCTTGTCGTTACGGAAGACGTAGTAGACCGAGCCCTTGACGGTGTTGGTGCCGGACTTGGTCACGGCGTTGATGTTGCCGCCGGTGTAGCCCTTCTGGGTCACGTCGTAGTTGGCGACGTTGATCTGCACCGACTGGATCGCTTCGATCGAGATCGGCTGCTTGGCGGTCGGCGAGCCGGACGCTTCCAGACCGAAGGTGTCGTTCACCGACACGCCGTCGATGGTCAGCGAGTTATAGCGCGAGTTCTGGCCGGCCACGGACATTTCGCCGCGTTCCTTGTCGGTCTGCGACACGCGCGGGTCGGCACGGGCATAGTCCTGCAGGTTGCGGTTGATCGAACCCTGGATTGCCAGGTCGCTGGCGCTGATGCTGGTGCCGGCGCCCATCGCGGTGCGCGAGAACTTGTCCGAACGGTTGTTGCTGCCGGCCACGGTCACGGTCTGCATCGCCGCGCCCAGGGTAGCGTCCACGTTGGCGGTTTCGGCCAGCTGAATGTACACGCCTTCACGCTTCTCGGTCACGCCATCCTTGGTGATGGTGATGGTGTACGGACCGCCGGTACGCAGACCGCGCTGGACATAACGACCCTCGGCGTCGGTGACGACGTTGGTGACCGAACCCGATTCGTTGTGCACGATGGAGACCACCGCACCAGCGGCCGGCTTGCCGTCGCCGGTGACGATGTGGCCACCGATCGCCGACGTCGTGTTCTGTGCCATGGCCGGTACTGTCGCGAGTGCGATAGACAGGCTGAGCGCCATCTGCGTCAGCTTGAGCCGTTTATGATTGATCATTGTATAACCCCAATAAAGACTAATAGTTATTGAGACCCTGCGGTAACAGAGCCCCTCTTACGTTTGCTGCAACTGGTTCCGACCGTCCAAACCCCGGCGTGCCAGTGGGCAGCGGGTGAGTGTACATGGCCAATATGTCACGGTGATGACGCAGAAATCTGGATAAATAGGGCAAGAAACTTGCTGTTTTGGATCGATTTTTCCGAACTATGCCACTAAGCAAAAATGCATGACAAATACGATTTACCTTGGCAATTCAGATGATAAACGTCTAAATAAGTCATGCCGAGGTAACAATTTCATGCAGGAAGTGACAAGCGGAAAACGGGACGCCGGAATTATATGTCACAAGCTGTAACATGAATTCCTTTCATTGCCTATTTAATAATAATGTCGAGCGCGCATACTAAATTATGTCGCAAGATGGCCACATAGTTAGCAGAATTGAAGTTTCTCCTGATAACTACTGGCATTTGTGACAACGCGAAGAACAGCGTTGTGCGGGGCAGATTTTTGTAACAAGATGGCCGGTTGTGGGATCCATACGACAACCGGCCGACCGCATCAGCGTCCGGCGCGCGGCTGGGCGGTGCTGATCTCGGCTTCGAATTTGGCAAACTTGCCGTCCAAAGCCTTCAAAAGACGTTGTTTATCCGCATCGGCCAGGAAGGAATAACGGATGCTATCGTATGACAGTTTTTTGACTTCGGCGTAATCGGGCTGATATTGGGCCGCGTACTGCACGTACTCGCCCGACAGGTTGTTACGCGACACGCCGGCGTCGTCGGTCGACAGCACGAACGGCACACCGAACTTGCGGTACAAGGTGACCGGGTGGGCCTGCCCTTTTACGCCCAAAATAAAGTCGTTACTGGACAAATTGACCTCGACCGCGATCTTGTCATCGCGCATTTTTTTCATGATCGCCAGCGGGTTCGATTCATGCGCGATGTCCATGCCGTGGCCGATGCGGTTGGCACCGGCGACGTCGATGGCCTGCCTGATGTGGAAGGTCAGCCCCTCCGGCGGCACCATGCCCAGCGACAGTTCGCCGGCGTGCAGCGCCAGTTTCACGGTCGGATATTTCGCCTTCAGGAATTTATACATCTGCATGTGCAGCGCATAGTCGCGCATCGACACGTTGACGCTTTCCTGGCCGACGATGTTGATGCCGACGATCTTCGGATGGCTGGACGCCAGCACGAAGCTGGACAGGATCTGCGAATACACCTGCGACGGCGACAGGAAGCGCAGCGCGAACGGCTGATAGCGCAGCGTGAAGTTATCGTCGTCGATGCCCGCGCCTGCGCTATCGACATTGGCCTTGTACGAGGCGATCCAGCCCTGGAAAGCCTGATCCTGCTCCAGCCTGGCGCTGAGGGCGGCGAAATCCGCCTCGCCGACGCCGCCGGCCAGCGCCTTCCTGTCGAAGTCCACGTCCTGCGCGATCGGTGCGATTTCGTAGATGGTTTCGATGTAGCTCAGGTTTTCCTGGATGGCGCGCTGCTTCAGGCGTTGCAGGCCGTCGGCGGCGTTGGTCGAGGCGACCGGGCCAAAGTAGGCGAAGGTGTCGAAGAACTGGCGGTCCGGCGGCGACTGGATCGCACCGTGGTTGTAGAAGTCCTTGTCCGACCAGCGCTGCAGCAGGTTGGCCAGCACGGTGTTGTCGTTCATGACATCCTGGCCGGACAGGCAGACACGGTCGGCGGCGGGACGCGCCTGATCGGCCTTGGTCACCTGCTTGTCGACGTTGATCTGGTAGGTGCTCTTGTTGACGCAATAGCCCTGCTTGTCCACCCATTCCAGATACTGCTCGGCATAGATCGCGCCCGAGTAGTGGTGATGCAGGTCGCCGCCCTTGGGCATCATGGTGAAGAACATCGTCAGCTCGGCCAGTTTCGGCTCCTTCGCGTTGACCAGCGAGGCGAAATAGCGCCTGGTGGCTTCCTCGTTGCCGCTGGCGGCCTGCGCGCCTTGCGGCATGGCGCAGAACACGGCGGCGGCCAGCGCGGCCGCCCTCAGTGTGGCGATGCTGGCGATGTGATTCTTCATTAGTCTTCCAATCCGAATTAAGTGGTTTCGCGGACATGCACCTGCTGGCCGGCGGCGTAGGTCGCGGCAATCGCGCGGTCGTCGCCCAGCAAGGCCAGCGCGAACAGCAGTTCTTCCAGGCTGTTGACACGCGCCGTCCGGCGCTGCAGCAGCGGCGTGGCCTGCGGATCGATGACGATGAAGTCCGCTTCCGCCCCCTGGACAAAGCTGCCTACCGTGCCTTCCAGCTGCATGGCGCGCGCGGCGCCCAGCGTGGCCAGGTAGAACATGCGCAGGGCCGGCAGGTAACTGCCCTTCAAGCGCGCTACTTTATAGGCTTCATTCATCGTTTGCAACATGGAGAACGAGGTGCCGCCGCCGACATCGGTGGCCAGCGACAGCGGCACGCCCGCCGCGTCGGCGCGCTCGAAGTCGAACAGGCCGCTGCCCAGGAACAGGTTGGAGGTCGGGCAGATGGCGGCGGCCGACCGCGTCTCCGCCATGCGCTGGCGGTCGCGCTCATCGAGCCAGATGCAGTGGCCATACATGGCGCGCGGGCGCATCATGCCGTAGCTGTCGTAGACGTCGATATAGCTGCGCGAGTTGGGGAACAGCTCGCGCACCCAGGCGCATTCGGCCTCGTTCTCGGAAACATGGGTCTGGATGAAGGTGTCCGGATAGGCGAGCGCCAGCTCACCCGCCAGCTGCAATTGCGCTTCGGTGGAGGTCGGCGCGAAGCGCGGCGTGATCGCGTACAGCGCGCGGCCGCGCTTGTGCCAACGCTGGATCAGCGCCTCGGTGTCGCGCGCGCTGGTTTCGGCGGTATCGCGCAGGAAGTCGGGGCAGTTCCGGTCCATCATCACCTTGCCGGCCACCATGCGCAGGTTGCGCTGTTCGGCGGCGGCGAAGAAGGCGTCCACCGATTGCGGATGCACGGTGCAGTAGACCATGGCGGTGGTGGTGCCGCAGCGTAGCAGCTCGTCGAGGAAGAAATCGGCGACGTTGGCGGCATGGTGGCTGTCCTCGAACTGGCGCTCGGACGGGAAGGTGTAAGTCTCCAGCCATGGCAGCAGGCCCGCCGACGGCGAGGCGATCATGTCGGTCTGGGGATAGTGCAGATGGGTGTCGATAAAGCCCGGCATCAGCAGCTTGCCGCTGTAGTCGTGCACCACGGCGCCGGGCGGCAGTGTGGCGTGCAGCGCGGCATAGTCGCCGGCCGCCTGGACTTTGCCGTCGGCGACGATCAGCAAGCCGTCTTCGAACCAGTCGTGCGACTGTGCGCTGAAGGCCGGATCGGCGAGAAAGTGCAGCAAGCTGCCACGATAGGCTTGCAGGTTGGAGGTCATAAGGTCTTTCTTGAACTTGAATGCGAATATTAGCTTGCGGCGGCCAGACGTACCGGCGTGCCTGCGTTCAGCGCGGCGATCTGCTGCTGTTCCCACACCATCAGCAGCTGCGCGCACACCGAGGCGGCGATGGCGGCCGGCAGTTTGCTGGTGATGCCGGGCAGGCCGATGGGGCACACCATGGCGTCGATGCGCTGCGGCGGGATGTCGCGCGCGGCCATGCGCCGCTCGAACTGCACGCGCTTGGTTTGGGAGCCGATCAGGCCGAACCAGCCGACATCATCGCGCCGCAATATCGCCTCGCTCAGCCGCTGATCGAGCGCGTGGCTGTGGGTCATCACCAGGTAGCTGGCGTTCGGCGGCGCGGCGGCCACCAGGGCTTCCGGCAGATCGGTCGCTTCCACCGTCACGTTGGGCGGGATGGCGGCGGGGAACATGTCCTCCCGCTCATCGACCCAGGTGACGGTGCAGGGCAGTTCGCCCAGCATGCGCACGATCGCCGCGCCGACATGGCCGGCGCCGAATAGTACCAGATGCGCGCGCGGCGCGAGGCAGGGGTCCACAAGCCAGCGCCTGCCGGCGGCGTCGCGCAAGACATGGGTGCCGCGCTGGCGGTCGATCTGTGGCATGTCGGCGCCGACAAGCGCCAGGTCGGGTCGTGCCTGATCGCCATGCACCGACTGCGGGAAGCCGTCCGCTGCCTTGGGTCGCCCGGCCGCCGGGAGGCCGGCGACGATGGCGCCATCGGCATCGAGCAATAGCGACATTGACGGGCCATCGATGGCGCTGAGGCGCCAGTTGTCTTCGCGGCGGCGCGCTCGCAAGCTTGCCAGCACCGCACCGAGCGCAGGATCGACGAACTCGAACGCCAGGTGCACCACACCGCCGCAGCACTGGCCGAGGCGCGGGCCGAGCGGATAGCGCTCGATCCGTGCAGCGGCCGACCAGCCATGGCGCTGAACGAGGCTGGCGCTGGCCTCGGCATCGGCGGCGGCATCTGCACTCGCCAGCATCATGCGCGCCTGCTCGACTGCGCACATTTCGAGATGGCCGCCGCCGATGGTGTCGTACTGGCCGCGCGCCGTCACCAGCATACGGGCGCCGGGCTCGCGCGGGCCGGAGCCTTCCACGATCGCCACGGTCACCAGCACCGCCGGTTCCGCAATCCGCGCTGTCAGCCACTCGTCCATCATGCCGCCATTTCCACCGCGGAGATGGCCCGCAGTATCTCTTCGCTGGTGGCCGGTGCATGCAACGGCGGATTCACCTTGTGCCCGCCCACCGACGAAATCGCGTCGCGTATCGCAAAGAACACCGAAAACGGCAGCAGCAAAGGCGGTTCGCCCACCGCCTTGGAGCGGTGGATGCTGTCCTCCACATTGCTGTTATCGAACAGCTTGACGCGGAAGTCCTCGGGGCAGTCCGAGATACCGGGGATCTTGTAAGTCGACGGCGCGTGCGTCATCAGCTTGCCGGCGGGATTCCACCACAACTGCTCGGTGGTCAGCCAGCCCATGCCCTGGATAAACGCTCCCTCCACCTGGCCGATATCGATGGCCGGATTCAGAGAGCGTCCCGCATCGTACAGGGCGTCGGCGCGCAGCAGCTTCCATTCGCCAGTCAGCGTATCGACCACCACCTCGGACACGGCCGCGCCGTAGGCATAGTAGGAGAACGGATGGCCGCTCATGGTCTTCGGGTCCCAGTGCAGGCCCGGCGTGGCGTAAAAACCGTCCGACCACAACTGCACGCGCGCCAGATACGCCTTCTGCACCAGCTCCGGAAACGCCACCTTGTGACCATTCACATGAACGTGATTATCGAAGAAGCGCACCGGCTGGCCATCCTCATCGCCATACAGTTTGACCGCATACGCCGCCAGACGCTCGCGTATCTGCCGCGCCGCATCCTGCGCCGCCTTGCCGTTCAGGTCCGCGCCGGTGGAGGCCGCCGTCGCCGAGGTATTCGCCACCTTGCTGGTGTCGGTGGCCATGATGCGCAGCTGGGACATGTCCAGTCCCAGCTCATGCGCCACCACCTGCAGTACCTTGGTGTTGATGCCCTGCCCCATCTCCGTGCCGCCGTGATTGACCAGCACGGAGCCGTCGACATACACATGCACCAGCGCGCCCGCCTGATTCAGATGGGTCACATTGAAGGCGATGCCGAACTTCAGCGGCGTCAGCGCCAGTCCCTTCTTCAGCACCGGGCTGGCGGCGTTGAACGCCTCCACTGCCTGGCGGCGTGCGCGGTAATCGCTGCTCTGCTCCAGCTCCGCCGTCAGCGCCTCGATCACGTTATCGACGATCTCCTGGCCATACGGCGTCACATTGCGCTCGGTCTTTCCGTAGAAATTCAGACGGCGGATATCCAGCGCGTCGCGCCCCAGATTGCGCGCAATCTCATCGATGATGTATTCGATCGCAATCGCGCCTTGCGGACCGCCGAAACCACGGAACGCCGTATTCGACTGCGTATTGGTCTTGCCGCAGCCGGCGCGGATATCCACATCCGACAGATAGTAGGCGTTATCGAAGTGGCACACCGCGCGCGTCGCCACCGGCCCGGACAGATCGGCCGAAAAACCGGCGCGCAAGGTCATGTCCACCCGCGCTGCCAGGATCTTGCCGTCGCCGTCGTAGCCGACTTCGTATTCATAATAGAAGCAATGGCGCTTGCCGGTGACCAGCATATCGTCATCCCGGTCGGCACGCAGCTTGACCGGGCGGCGCAATTTGGACGCCGCGATGCCGGCCGACGCCGCCCACAAGGCCGACTGCGATTCCTTGCCGCCGAAACCGCCGCCCATGCGCCGGCACTCAACCTGCACCTTGTGCGAATGGACGCCGATGGCATGCGCCACCACGTGCTGCATCTCGCTCGGATGCTGGGTCGAGCACTGCACCAGCAGCGCATCGTCTTCCTTGGGAATCGCGTAGGCGATCTGGCCCTCGAGATAAAACTGTTCCTGGCCGCCGACGAACAGCTGCCCCTTCACCACATGCGGCGCCTTCTCGAACGCGGCCTGATAGTCGCCTCGCTTCAGCTGCATGGGCGGCAGCACGTACGCGCCTGCGGCCTTGGCTTCCTGCGGCGTGAAGATCGCCGGCAATTCCTCATACGTTACCAGCGCGCGGCGCGCGGCGCGGCGCGCGTTGTCGTGCGTGTCGGCCACCACCATGAACATCGGCTGGCCGACATACATCACCTCTTCCACCGCCCAGATAGGATCGTCGTGGATGATCGGACCACAGTCGTTGGTGCCGACGATATCGGCCGCGGTGTACACCGCCACCACGCCAGGCGCGCTGCGCACCGGCGCCAGATCCATGGCCGTGATGCGCGCATGCGCCTTGGACGACAAGCCCAGCGCCCCATGCAGCGTGCCGTGCAGCTCGGGGATGTCGTCCGTGTAGGTGGCCTGACCCAGCACGTGCAGCTCGGCCGATTCATGCTTGCGGCCGACGCCGACCGCCTTCCAGGCCGCTTCGGTAATCACAGTTGGAGCAACGGGTTGATTCATGATGGCTCCTTTCAGGCGCTGACGGCGAAGGCGTTGACCGCCTGCGGCGGCAGAGGCGCATCGGCGCGCGTCTCCAGCCAGAAACGGCGCAGCAGATTCTGCGCGGTCTGCATGCGGTAGGCGCTGGACGCACGCATGTCCGACAGCGGCGCAAAGTCCTGTTGCAGCAGATCCATCGCCGTGCGCAGATTGGCTTCGTTCCAGCCCATGCCGGTGAGCGCCGCTTCGGCGCGCGGCGCCCGGCGTGGCGTCGCCGCCATGCCGCCATACGCGATGCGCGCATCGACCACATGATCGCCATCGAGCGTGAACGCAAACGCCGCGCACACCGCCGAGATGTCCTGGTCGAAGCGCTTTGCCAGTTTATACGTGCGGAATCGGACATTCGCGCGCGGCAGCGGCACGCGCACCGCCGCCACAAACTCGCCTGGCTGCAGATCCTTTTTCTGATAATCGAGATAGAACGCTTCCAGCGGCAGGACGCGACGACCGGCGGCGCCCTGCAGCACCACCTCGCTGCCCAGCGCGATCAGCCATGGCATCGAATCGCCGATCGGCGAGCCGTTGGCGACATTGCCGCCCAGCGTACCCGCGTTCCGTATCGGCAGCGAGGCAAACCGCTGCCACAACTCGCTGAGCTCCAGCGGATACAGTTTGCACAGCGCCGCATACGCATCGTTGAGCGACACGCCCGCGCCGATTTCCAGCATGCCGTCGCGCTCCCGCACCGTTTGCAGTGCGCTGACGTGGCCCAGATAAATGATATCGCCCAGTTCGCGCATCTGCTTGGTGACCCACAAGCCGATGTCGGTGGACCCGGCCAGCAGCGTCGCCTTGGGATGCGCATCGCGCAGCGCCACCAGCTCCTCCAGCGTGCGCGGCGCATGGAACGACTGGCCGCGCGCCGTGTAGGTCGCGCCGGCCTCGCGCCGCAAGACTTGCAGTTGCAGCGTCACGGTCGCGCGATCGAAGTCCGCCTTCGGCAATTCGGTCATGCGCTGCGCCGCGTCGATGATGGGACGATAGCCGGTGCAGCGGCACAGGTTACCGGACAGGCAGTCGTCGATTTCCTTGCGCTGCGCCGGCTGGCCATCCTTGTCCAGGTACATGCCCCACAGCGACATCACGAAACCCGGCGTGCAGAAACCGCACTGCGAGCCATGGCATTCCACCATCGCCTGCTGCACCGGATGCAGCGCGCCGTCCGGCTGCTGCAGGTCTTCCACCGTGAACAGGGCCTTGCCGTCTAGCGTGGGCGCGAACTGGATACAGGCGTTCACCGCCTTCATCTCCAGCTGGCCGGCGGCGTTCAGGCTGCCGACCACCACGGTGCAGGCGCCGCAGTCGCCTTCCGCACAACCTTCCTTGGTGCCAGTGCAGTGCAGATCCTCGCGCAGATGCTGCAGCACGGTGCGGGTCGGCGCGGCGTCATGGATTTCCTGGACGGCGCCACGGTAGTAAAAACGAATCGGTTCGGACATCTCTTATACCTCAAACTGCGGTGGGTGCGTCTTGTGCCAGTGTTCGGCGATATCGATACGACGCGTGATCCAGACCTTGTCATGGCGCTGCACATAATCGAGGAAGCGCGCCAGTGCCGCCGCGCGCGCCGGCCGCCCGACGATGCGGCAGTGCAGGCCGATGGACAGCATCTTCGGCCGGTTCAGACCATCCGGGTCGCCTTCCGCGTACAGCACATCGAAAGCATCCTTCAGATAATCGAAGAACTGCGTGCCGGAATTGAAGCCCTGCGCGGCGGCGAAGCGCATGTCGTTGGTGTCCAGCGTGTACGGCACGATCAGCTGCGGCGCGCTGACCGCCACACCCTGCGCATTGGTGTAATCGACCTTCTGCCAGAACGGCAGATCGTCGCCATAGTGATCGGCGTCGTAGCGGAAGCCGCCGTGCTCCATCACCAGCCGGCGCGTCTGCGGCGAATCGCGGCCGGTGTACCAGCCTTGCGGCGCGCTGCCGGTCAGTTCGCGGATGATGTCCACCGCTTCCTTCATGTGCGCGCGCTCGGTGGCTTCGTCCATGTTCTGATAGCTGATCCAGCGCAGGCCGTGGCAGGCGATTTCGTGGCCCAGTTGCTGGAACGCGGCCACCGCTTCCGGATGGCGTTTCAGCGCCATCGACACGCCGAAGATGGTCAGCGGCAGCTTGCGGTCTTCGAACATGCGCAGCAGGCGCCACAGGCCGGCGCGCGAGCCGTATTCGTACAGCGATTCCATGCTCATATGGCGGTTGCTGAACGAGGCGGCGCCGATGATCTCGGACAGGAAAGTCTCGGAACCGGCGTCGCCGTGCAGCACGCTGTTTTCCCCGCCCTCCTCGTAATTCAGGACGAACTGCAGCGCCACGCGCGCCTGATTGGGCCATTGTGCGTGGGGCGGCATGGGGCCGTAGCCGATCATGTCGCGCGGGTAGTTGTCGTAAGTGGTCATGGCGCAGGCAAGTCTATGGGGAATATATACTTAATCATATATGCCCAGCCGCGCAGCGGTATATGATTTAGACAATAGATACCTGTCACAAGCAAATATAGGACCAATCATGGGCAAACTCAGCACGCACGTTCTCGACATCACCCAGGGCAAGCCGGGCGCCGGCGTCAAACTGGCCTTGTACGCGGTTTCACCACAGGGCCGTGAGCTGCTGAAGAACGATGTCACCAACGCCGATGGGCGTTGCAGCACGCCGCTGCTGGAAGGCAACGCACTGAAACAGGGCAAATACGAGCTGGTGTTCAGCGCGGGCGACTATTTCGCCGGCCAGGGCGTGGCGCTGCCAGAGCCGCGCTTTATTGACGAAGTGACCATCGCCTTCGGCGTCGCCCACGCCGACCAGAACTACCATGTGCCGCTGGTGGTGTCGCCCTGGGCTTATTCGACTTACCGCGGCAGCTAGACGGGCTCTGTTAAGATGCCGGCACTATGACTGACTCCCTGGCCGCATCTTTTTTACAACAAGCCGTTCAGCTGCATCAGCAGGGACGGCTGGAACCGGCACAGGCACTGTACCGGCAAGTTCTCGACCTCAATCCCCGCCAGTTCGACGCCCTGCACCTGCTGGGCGTGATCGCGCGCCAGCAGGGCGACGCGGCCGGCGCCATCGACCTGATTGCGCGCGCGATCGCCATCGACGGCGCGCAAGCCAGCGCGCACTGCAACCTTGGCGTGGCGCTGATGGATACCGGCCGCGCCGACGACGCGCTGGCCAGCCATGAGCGCGCGCTGGCGCTGCATCCTTCCTATGCACTGGCGTGGAGCAATCGCGGCAACGCCTTGCGCAAGCTGGGGCGGCTGGAGGAAGCGCTGCAGAGTTACCAGCGCGCGCTGCAGATCCAGCCCCAGTACGCGGAGGCGCACTGCAACCGCGCCATCGCGCTGCAGGACATGGGCCGCTATCTCGACGCTCTGGGCGCTGCCGAGGACGCGCTGCATCTGAAAGACCGCTACGCCGACGCCTGGCTGGCGCGCGGCCACGCCCTGCACTGCCTGCGCTACCTGCCGGAAGCGGTGGAAAGCTTTGATCGCGCCATCCATCTGCGCCCCGACTGGGCGGAAGCGTATAGCGCGCAGGGTGCCTCGCTGCACAAGCTGGGCGAATTCGGCGCCGCGGTGGACAGCTTCGATCAGGCGCTGAAGCACAAGCCCGGTTACGCACTGGCGCACTACCAGCGTGGCAACGCCCTGCGTTCGCTGGACCGCCGCGAGGAAGCCATTGCGGCCTACCGCGCCGCGCTGGCGCATGGCGACGATCCGGAAACCATCGCATTCGCGCTGGCCTCGGTCGGCGCTGGTCCGACGCCGGCCGCGCTGCCGGACGAGTATATCCGCTCGCTGTTCGACCAGTACGCCAATCACTTCGACCAGCACTTGACCGAAGTGCTGGGCTATCGCACCCCGGCTTTTCTGGATCAGATGCTGCGCCGCGTGGCGCCGGCCACGGATCTGGCCACGGTGGATCTGGGCTGCGGCACCGGCTTGTGCGGCCCGTACCTGCGTGCGTACTCGAGCAGGCTGGACGGCGTCGACCTGTCGCGGCAGATGCTGGACAAGGCCGGCGAGCGCGGCGTGTACGACAGCCTGGCTTGCGCCGACCTGGTCAGCTATCTGACCGGCCGCGACGGCGCCTGGGATCTGGCGGTGGCGGCCGACGTATTCGTCTACATCGGCGATCTGGCGCCCGTATTCCGCGCCGTGCACGCCGCGCTGCGTCCCGGCGGCCGCCTCTGCTTCTCGGCCGAGGCGGGCGTCGATGGCGATTACGTCCTGCGTCCCTCCAATCGCTATGCACATACGCTAGACTATCTGCAACGCCTGGCGGCCGAAACCGGGTTCACCGTCCTCGCCGCCGAAGCGCTGGAAGCGCGGCAGGAAAACGGCCACCCCATCGCAGCACATGCACTGATCCTCACCAAATAAGGAGCAACGCCATGGAATCCAAAATCGAACTGGTGCAGCTCTGGTCCGACGAAGATATGGCGGAATTCCAGGTGCTGGCCAGCGATGGCGCAGCCAGTTTCTCCAACAAAATTTATGTCGGCCACAGGCATCTGGAAGAAGCCGTCCGCGGCTTGCAGGGATTCAAAGACCAGATGCATGGCGGAATTTATGATTTGAAATTCGGCGTATTCGGTCCCGAGTTCGGCTCAGGCGCCTTTCTCGCGCATCTGCGCTTCGAAAAGCACGGCAAGCTGCACCTGACCGTCAACCTGCAGACCGAATTTTTCGCATTCGGCGAAGATGAAGTCGCCAACGAAATCACTCTGCATCTGCTTTCCGAGCCCGCCCTGCTCGACGACTTCGTACGCGGGCTGGACGCGATCAGTAAAGGCTACAGCAAGGATGCGACACTGAAGACGGTGGCCCCTAGCCCATGGTGATCGATCACATCTTCATCCGCGCCACGCCGGACGCGCCGGAAGCCGCCGCGCTGCGCGAGTTCGGTTTGACCGAAGGTTCCGGCAACCGCCATCCCGGCCAGGGAACGGCCAACCGCCGTTTCTTCTTCGCCAATGCCTTTCTCGAACTTCTATGGCTCACCGATGTAGCCGAAGCCACCAGCGATATCACCGCGCCAACCCATCTGTATGAGCGCCTGACGCAAGACGATACCAGCCCGTTCGGCATCTGCTTTCGCCCCTCCGGCGCAGGAGAATCGGCGGCCTTCCCCTGTTGGCCGTACCGTCCGGCATATCTGCCGCCGGGCATGCAGATCGACTTCGCCGAAGACGCTCCGCTGGCGGAGCCCATGTGGTTCTTTTTCGCTGCGGCCCAGGCACCGGCGGCGAGCGGCGTCGAACCCGTGCATCACCCCGTCGGCGCGCAAAACATCACCGCGGTCGAGGTCACTGTGCCGCAAACGGCACCGCTTTCCGCAGCCGCCCGCGCCAGCCGCATCAGTTTCAAGCAAGGAGCAGCCCACCTCCTCGCCATCACCTTCGACCACGCCATGCGTGGCCTGAGCAAAGACTTTCGCCCTGCCCTCCCCTTGATCATCCGATACTGATTCCGATTCCATGAGACCGATTCCAGAATTCATCGGCGACGCCGAACTGCAACTTGACGATGTCGGCGAGTCGCCTTGCCGGGTCCAGCGTTTTCGGCGCGGGAACGAACTTTATTTTTTGAAGACGTCGCCAGCGGTGTACGCGGACACGACTTACAGCGTTCTGCGCGAGGCTGCTGTGATGCAGTGGCTGTCGGGGAAACTGAAAGTGCCGGAGGTAGTGCTGACGGCACAAGATGAGCAACAGGAATACATGATCACCCGCGCCGTGCCTGGCGTGCCGCTCTCCTCGCTGGTGGAGAACAAGCGGCCGGTGCTGGCATTATTTCAGGAGGCGTTGCGGCAGGTGCAGGCGGTGCCCATCGCCGATTGTCCGTTCGATTCCGGCGCGGCCGCCCGCTTGCGTGAACTGGTATTTTTGCTCGGGCATGGCCTGATTGATGAAGACTACGACTTCAGCGCCTGGCCGAAGCTGAGCACGCCTCAGGATCTGCTCGCCCATCTGCACGCCTCCGCCCCACAGGAAGACCTGGTGTTTTCACATGGAGACCTGGGCGACAGCAATATCTTCGTCAGCGAGCGCGACGAACTGTATTTCATCGATCTCGGCCGCGGAGGCAAGGCCGACCGCTGGCTCGACATCGCCTTTGTCCATCGCAACCTGCGTGAAGACGTCAGCCCGCGCAGCGCCCGGCAATTCCTGGCGGCGCTGGACCGCCCCGATGTTGCCGCCAAACGCACGTTCTTCGAACAGTTGGACGAGCTGTTCTGACTTCTGGCCGAACTTGCACGTCAGCCATCATTGCCTTAGAATCTGAAACTGTTGCCCATTGTTGTCGCCTCGCGGCCGACCACTTCCCCATGCAAGATTCTTTACGGTGACCCATTGGATACCGTGCCCTTTTGGGTGCAATTCCTTGCACTCGCGCTCCTGATCCTCTGCTCAGCCTTCTTCGCGATGGCTGAAACCGCGCTGATGGCGGCCAACCGCTATCGCCTGCGTCACGAAGCCAAACGCGGCAACCGTCGCGCCATCACCACCTTGTGGCTGCTCGACCGCACCGACAAGCTGCTGTCGCTGGTGCTGATCGCCAACACGCTGATCAACGCCATGTGTACCGCGCTGGTCACCTCGATCGCCATCCAGACCTTCGGCCACGACGACAACGTCATCACCGTGTCGACCGGCGTAGTGGCCTTCCTGCTGATCGTGTTCGCCGAGATCGCGCCCAAGGTGATCGGCGCCACTTTCCCGGAACGCATCGCCAAGCCGACCAGCATGGTGCTCAAGCCGCTGATGGCGCTGGCCAAGCCGGTGATCTGGTTCGTCAACCTGTTCGTGTCGCAGCTGCTGAAGGTGTTCGGCATCAAGGCCGGCTCGCACGCGCACGACCCGCGGCTGTCGCCGGAAGAACTGCGCTCGATCGTGCTGGAAGGCGGCAACTTCATCCCGCAAAAGCACAAAAGCATCCTGCTCAACCTGTTCGACCTGGAAACCATTTCGGTCGAAGACATCATGACCCCGCGCTCGCAGATCGAAGCGCTGGACCTCGATCTGCCGATCGAGGAAATCATGCGCGAGCTGACCACCTGCTACCACAACAAGCTGCCGGTCTACGAGGGCGAGATCAATCGCATCGTCGGCATTCTGCATGTGCGCAAGGCCGTGGCCCTGCTCAATCAGGAAGACGAGCTCAGCCATCGTCACCTGCGCCAGCTGCTGACCACGCCCTATTTCATCCCGCAGGACACCCGGCTGTTCACCCAGTTGCAGTACTTCCAGGAGAACAAGGAACGCCTGGGCATCATCGTCGATGAATACGGCGAAGTGCAGGGGCTGGTCACGCTGGACGACATCATCGAAGAGATGATCGGCGAATTCACCACCTCCGCCCCCAGCGCCGCCCGCGCGGACAGCCTCACCGGCTGGGACGCCAAGGGCGAATGCCTGCTCGACGGTTCCACCCCGCTGCGCGACGTCAACAAGCGCCTCGGCCTGAATTTCCCGCTCGACGGTCCCAAAACGCTGAACGGCATGCTGCTGGAACTGTTGCAGGATATCCCCGAGGCGCCGATCAGCATCAAGGTCGACCAGTGCATCATCGAAGTGGTGCAGGTGCACGACCAGGCCATCAAAGTCGTGAAATTGCGACAACTGGCGCCGCACTGATCCAGCGCAATCGCGTGGGCTAACGCAACAGAGCGGAGTACAATCCTTGTCAGGTGCTTTACAAAAATAATGCTCGAGAGCATTATTCTGTGATCGGCTCCCTTCCACCTGACAGACGTCTCTATGGCAGCAGTCCTACCGAACGCAGCGCCAGGCGGCCCCATGCCAGGGCTGGCGAGGGCATTGATGCAAGCGGGGCGGCTTTCCGCCACCCAGGCCGAAGCCTTGCAAAAAAAATCCGTGGCCGAGAAGCAGGCTTTCATCGATGTCCTGCTGTCCAGCGGCGCGATCGAGTCGAAAGCGCTGGCCGTATTCTGCGCCGAAACCTTCGCCTATCCCCTGCTCGACCTCGGCGCCCTCAGTCCCGAGGCGCTGCCCGCCAAGATCATCGACAACAAGCTGATGCAGGCCCAGCGCGTGATCGCCCTGGCCAAGCGCGGCAACAAGATGTCGGTGGCGATCTCCGATCCGACCAATCTGCAGGCGCTCGACCAGATCAAGTTCCAGACCGAATCCACGGTCGAGCCGGTCATCGTGGCCCACGACGCGCTGCTGCAGCTGCTGGCGCGCATCAGCAAGAACAGCGAACAGAGCATTGCCGAGCTGGCCGGCGAGGAAGCGGAAATCCAGTTTGCCGAGGAAGAGGAGGCCGCCTCCAATGTGGCCGACGCGGCCGCCAACGAGGTCGAAGACGCGCCGGTGGTGCGCTTCCTCAACAAGATGCTGATGGACGCGGTCAACCTGGGCGCCTCCGACCTGCATTTCGAACCGTTCGAGAAGTTTTACCGCATCCGCTTCCGCGTCGATGGCGTGCTGATCGAGCATGCCCAGCCGCCGATCTCGATCAAGGAAAAGCTGGTCTCGCGCATCAAGGTGCTGGCCAAGCTCGACATCTCGGAAAAGCGCGTGCCGCAGGACGGCCGCATGCGCCTGATCGTCTCGCCGACGAAGACCATCGACCTGCGTATCTCCACCCTGCCCACGCTGTTCGGTGAAAAGACGGTGATGCGTATCCTCGACGCCACCCAGGCGCAGATGGGCATCGATTCGCTCGGCTACGAGCCCGACCAGCGCGCGCTGCTGCTGGACGCCATCCAGCGGCCCTACGGCATGGTGCTGGTGACCGGGCCGACCGGCTCCGGCAAGACGGTGTCGCTGTACACCTGCCTCAACATCCTGAACAAGCCCGGCATCAACATCTCCACCGCCGAAGACCCGGCCGAGATCAACCTGCCCGGCGTCAACCAGGTCAACGTCAACGACAAGGCCGGGCTGACCTTTCCGGTCGCGCTCAAGTCGTTCCTGCGCCAGGACCCGGACATCATCATGGTCGGCGAGATCCGCGACCTGGAAACGGCCGACATCGCCATCAAGGCGGCGCAGACCGGCCACATGGTGTTCTCCACCCTGCACACCAACGACGCGCCGTCGACCCTGACGCGGCTGATGAACATGGGCGTGGCGCCGTTCAACATCGCCTCGTCGGTGATCCTGATTACCGCGCAGCGGCTGGCGCGCCGCCTGTGCAGCTGCAAGCAGCCGGTCGAGATCGCGCCGGAGCTGCTGCTCAAGGCCGGCTACGCGCCCGAAGAACTGGACGGCGCGTGGAAACCCTACGGCCCGGTCGGCTGCGAGCGCTGCAACGGCAGCGGCTACAAGGGCCGCGTCGGCATCTACCAGATCATGCCGATCACGCCGGCCATCGAGGCGCTGATCCTGGCGCACGGCAACGCCATGCAGATCGCCGCCCAGTCGCAGGCGGAAGGCGTGAAGTCGCTGCGCCAGTCCGGCCTGGTCAAGGTCAAGGCAGGCTTGACCAGCCTGGAAGAAGTGCTGGGCTGTACCAACGAATAACGGGACACATCATGGCGACATCGGGCACGCGCAGTCAGGTCAGGGAATCGGTGTTCGCCTGGGAAGGCAAGGACAAGACCGGCAAGACCGTGCGCGGCGAAATGCGCGCCGGCGGCGAGGCGGTGGTCAACGTCACCCTGCGCCGCCAGGGCATCATGGTCACCAAGGTGCGCAAGAAGGCTTACCGCTCCGGCAAGCGCGTCACCGACAAGGACATCACCCTGTTCACGCGCCAGCTGGCCACCATGATGAAGGCCGGCGTGCCGCTGCTGCAATCGTTCGACATCGTCGGCAAGGGCCACGCCAATCCCTCGGTGTCCAAGCTGGTGATGGACCTGCGCGCCGACATCGAGACTGGCACCAGCCTCAACCAGGCGTTCCGCAAGTTCCCGTTGTACTTCGATCCGCTGTTCTGCAACCTGGTCGGCGCCGGCGAACAGGCCGGCATCCTGGAAGACCTGCTGAACCGGCTGGCGATCTACAAGGAAAAGACCCAGGCCATGAAGGCCAAGATCAAGTCGGCGCTGACCTACCCGGTGGCGGTGCTGGCGGTGGCCTTCATCGTCACGGCGGTGATCATGATCTGGGTGGTGCCGGCCTTCAAGGACGTGTTCGCCAGCTTCGGCGCCAACCTGCCGGCGCCCACGCTGTTCGTGATGGCCTTGTCGGAATTCTTCGTGCAGTGGTGGTACATCATCTTCGGCGGCCTGTTCGCGGCGATCTACTTCTTTTTCCGCGCCTGGCAGCGCTCGCTGCAAATGCAGCGCTTCATGGACAAGCTGATGCTGCGCCTGCCGATCTTCGGCGAAGTGATCCGCAAGGCCACCATTGCCCGCTGGACGCGCACCCTGTCCACCATGTTCGCCGCCGGCGTGCCGCTGGTCGAGTCGCTGGACTCGGTGGGCGGCGCCGCCGGCAACGCCGTCTATCTGGACGCCACACGCAAGATCCAGACCGAAGTCAGCACCGGCACCAGCCTGACGGTGGCTATGCAGAACGCCGACGTGTTCCCCAACATGGTCACGCAGATGGTCTCCATCGGCGAGGAATCCGGCTCGCTCGATGCCATGCTGGGCAAGGTGGCCGACTTCTACGAGGACGAGGTCGACGAGGCCGTGGCCTCGCTGGCCAGCCTGATGGAGCCGGCCATCATGGTGATACTAGGCGTGCTGATCGGCGGCCTGGTGGTGGCCATGTACCTGCCGATCTTCAAGCTCGGTTCGGTGGTCTGATAATGCCAGCGTCAACCGGAGAGTGCGAACAGTTCCAGTTGTAGTCCGTCAAATCCTTGCTGCGGCACGAAAATGGTCATGGCTTGCGCCTTGAGCATGGATTCATACAGCTGGCCCTTGGGTACGATCGAAAAATAATAGGTGTTGGGCCGGACCGGTACCTCGGCCGGCACCTGCGGCAGATGCACCAGTTCGATACCCCGAAGCGCCGAGTTCACGATACTGTCGATGTCATCCGGTGCAGCAATCTTGAACCGCAGTGGCACGATCTGGACCAGCTCCAGCGCCGGCACATTGGCGCTGACCGCCACGCCGAGCCGCGTGCGCTGGTCCACCTTGGCGGGGTCCAGCTGCGCGCGATAATGCCGGCTGCGCTGTCCATCTTCGAGCAGCGGAATGGCGAAATAGCGCGACGAAATGACGGTGTCCAACAGATCGCGGATGATTTCGTTGAGGCGGATGAATCCGGGTGCGGCATTCTCATGCTCATACACCGGCAATTCGGCCAGCGCATATCTGGTCGACAACGCCATCAGTCCGCCGGCGAAGGCCGTCAAGCGGTCGAATAAATATTCCGGATGATGCTGGCGTTGGCGGGCCAGGTGGGTCAAGCCGGCGGTGCCGGCGCACACGGCATGCAGCATCCAGAACGATGCCAGATCGCCCTGGTATATTTCGACCACGTGATTGCCGGGCTGCCGATGGCGTTGATAGAGCGCCTCCACCTTGGCGCCCAGTTTCGCCAGCAGGTTGTCGAGCATCAGCGACAGCCCGGGCGCGGCCCGTATCGACAGGCCGGGCGCAAAGAAAGACCGGTCCAGTTCAAAACCGCCGCTGACCATGCGCCGTACGCGCGCCACCGGGAAACTCAGATGGTCGGCGCGCGAATCCAGGCTGGACAGCAAGTGCACGCTCCTGGCAAGGCAGCCGACGTCGATACTGAGCGCCTCGCCGAACAGGTCCGGCATTTCCTTTTCCACTGGCAGGTAGCGGGCCTGGCTGCGTGTTGCCGTGCCCTGTGCGACATTGCCGCCGTGCGCTTTCAAGGTTGGCAACGCCGCATAAAACGTCACGCTTTGCACTTCGGCAGGAATCGCGCCGAGATCCACCGGCGCCGGCAGCGCATCGGTGTGGGGCGCCTCATACATTTCGCCATCCTGGAAGATCAGCGACAGCAAATCGGCCGCCAGTACATTATTGGCCAGCGCGTCGGTATTCCACTGCGCTTCCCGCACGCCCCACAGATACGGATTGATCGTGCCGGCAAAGCGCTGCAGGCGCGCCTCGTGGTACGCGTCCTGCAGTTGCAATTGCTGCGGTCCCAGCGTTAGTCCCTCGATCCAGCGCACTTTCAATGGCAGTCCCATGTTTCCCCCTTTCGTTTCGACCGTTGCCAGCGTCGCCGATCCGGCCGCCATCGTTCTTGCGCCACAACAAATTGGCGCTGCGCAACTCAACAATAATGATCACTTCACGCTGCCGGGGAGTGTCCATGGAAGAGTTGCTGCCCTACTTCGAACGCGAACTCGCCCTGCTGCGACGGCAGGGTCGTGAATTTGCGGCGCACTATCCCAAGCTGGCTGCACAGTTGCAAATGCCGCGCGACGGCTGCGCCGATCCGCATGTCGAACGTTTGATCCAATCCACCGCATGGCTGGCAGCACGTATCGCCAAGCGTCTGGATGACGATTACCCGCAGTTCACCGCAGGGTTGCTGGAGATGTTGTTCCCGCATTATCTGCGGCCGTTTCCGGCGTGCTCCGTGGTGCGCTTCGAGCACCGCGATGCGCGCCAAGGTGCTGCGGGCGGCGTGCCGTCGGTGCCGCGCGGCACGCGGCTGGTGTCGGCGCCGGTACACGGCACGCCCTGCACCTTTGTCACCACGCTGGCGCTGGAGGCTGCGCCGGTGCGTATCGTCAACGCCGGATTCGTCCCGCTGATCACGCCGCCACCAGGCATTTTTCCACCCAACGGGGCCACGGCGGCCATCAGCATCACGCTGGATATTCCGGCCGCGCCGCTGGCGTCGCCGGCGCCAGTCGACATTTTCATCGACGGCGAGCCGTCATTCTGCGCCGCTTTGCGCGATAGTTTGTTCATGCGCGCCGTGGGCGCGTATGTGGAGCCTGAAGATGGACACTGGGCCGCCCTGCGCGCGTTACCCATCAGCGTCGGCGGTATGCGCGAAGAGGAAGCGCTGCTGCCGTTTCCGCCACGCTCGCACCCCGCTTACCGCCTGTTGACCGAATATTTCGCGTTCCCCGAGAAATTCAACTTCATCCGGCTCGATCTGGCGGCGCTCCACGCCACACAACCCCAGCCCAGCCGACGCGTCACCTTGCACCTGATGTTGGCCGGCTTGCGTCACGATACGCGCGCCGCGCGCCTGCTCGAAAGCCTGTCCGCCGATAACCTGCTGCTGGGCTGCACGCCGGTGGTGAATCTGTTCAGCCAGCACGGTGAACCGATCACCGTCAACCAGCAACAAAGCGCTTATCCGGTGCGATGTCATCCGGTTTTCCCGGCCAACTTCGAAGTGTATTCGATTGCGTCGGTGGCCTACCGCGCCCAGGGCCACGGCGAGCGCGTGGTGACGGTACGGCCGTTTTACTCGCTCCACCATGGCGAGGAGCAGCAGGCAGCGCCAATGTTCTGGATCGCGCGGCGCGACGACGAGCTCGCCATCGACAGTCCCGGTCACGAAACCAGCATCAGCCTGGTCGATGCGGACTTCGATCCGCAACGGCCGGGCCTGGCCACGCTGTCGCTGGAATTAAATTGCACCAACCGTGATCTGCCGGCGCGCCTGCCTTATGGTCAGCCGGACGGCGATCTGCACCAGGCCGATGCGACAGACAAGCTACGCATCCGGCTGCTGCGCCGTCCCACCGCGCCGTGCAGCCACGCGCGCGGCAACGGTGCCCACTGGCGACTGATTTCCCATCTGGCGCTGAACCATCATGCGCTGAGCCAGGAAGGTTTGCCGGCGTTCCGCGAAATGCTGGCACTGTACGACGTCCGTCAGTCGCCGGTGTCGCGACGGCAGATCGCCGGCATCGTCGGACTGGCGCAGACGCCCGCGACGACCTGGCTGCGCCATCCACGCGGCGCATCGCTGGCGCATGGCATGGCACTGCGCCTCACGCTCGACGAAGACGCGTTTGTCGGCAGCGGCATGGCCGTCTTCGTGCGGGTGCTGTCGGAATTCCTGGCGCTGTACGTGCAAGCCAACAGCTTTATCGAGCTGAGCATAGTGTCCCACCAATCTGGCGAGGAGCTGATCCGATGCAAACCGATGACCGGCGTCCTGCCGCCAGTGTGATGGCGCGCTTGCTGGACGCGCCCTACCGCTTCCAGTTGATTCCCACGGTACGCCTGCTGCTGCAATGGTTGAGCCGGCATGGTGTTCCGCGCTCGCGCGCCTGGGAATATGTGCTGCGTTTCCACAACAGCACGTGCCTGAATTTTCCGCCCAGCGAGATCGAAGGCATCCAGCTCACCGGCGTCAATGACTGGCAGCAGGTACCGTCGGTGCTGCGAGCCCAGGGATCGGTTCGTATCGACATCACGCCCAGGCTGATCGGCCTGCTGGGTGTCAACGGCACCTTGCCCTGGTCGTACACCGAGCGCATCGTCGCGCATGCGTACCGGGAAAAGACCGTCGCGGCGCGGGCCTTCATCGATGTACTCTCCCAGCGCATGGTAGCGCTCTACTGCCAGGCCTGGGAGCGGCATCGGCTCGAGCACGCGGCCGCCATGGACGGAACCGACCGGCAGTTGGAATTGCTGCTGTCGCTGGCCGGCACGCCGCGCCAGGCACTGGCCGACCGCCTGATCCCGGCAGATGCGGCAGCCCATTATGCGGGGCTGCTGCGCACCCGGCCCATATCCGCCAGCGCCCTCGCCAATATCGTGCAAGGCTACTTTAACGTGCCGGTGCAGGTGCGGCAATTCGTCGGCGGCTGGGACCACATTCCTGCCCCTCTGCGCAGCACGCTGGGCCCTGGCGGTCCGACGCTGGGGTATGGCGCAGCGCTGGGTGTGCGCATGTGGCGCCAGGACCGGCGCCTGCGACTGCTTGTCGGTCCGCTGGATGCGGACGCCCTCGAACGCTTCCTGCCGCGAGGCGATGCCAGCCGCACGCTGGCACATTTGCTGACCTTGCTCTCGGTGCCCGGACTGATTTACGAGCTGCAGGTGCTGCTTGCGCCGGATTGCGTCACACCGCTGAAGCTCGGCGCAAGGAAACGTCTGGGGTGGGACAGTTTTCTGCTGGCTGGCCCCCAGTCCAAGCCAGCCAAGACGCTGTGCTACCAGCTGGATCCGGCCTGAGCGCTTAGCGCGGTCTTGCGGACGCTCAAGACCGCGAGCGCGCTCCCTCACTATAGTTTGTCGATGGGCAGCACTACGCAAGGAGAGTAGATGGAACAACTGGCAACGCCATCCCGTTTCGCGGCCTTGTCCGTGCTGGGATTGAGCTCGCAGGGTGGCCGACTGCTGCGCATGGATTTTCCACGCGGTGATGGGCCCGCCAATACCGTCATGCTGGTCAACACCCTTACTGCCCGCGAGGAAATCTCGCGCGACTTCCAGTTCGACGTCGAGGTTCTGTCGGATGACGCACACATTCCACTCACAGCGATGATGGCGCGCATGGTCACGATTTCCCTGCTGCGCAATGACGGCACGCTGCGGTATTTCAATGGCTATGTCAGTGAGTTCCGCTTCGTCCGCGCGGACGGCGGCTTCGCGTTCTACCGCATGCGGCTGGCGCCATGGCTGACTTTCACCCGACTGCGCCAGAACTGCGCGTCTTTTCTCAATCTGAGCGTGATCGAGTTGACCGAAACGGTGTTCGCCAACTACGACCAGCATGCATGGAATACCAGCCTGGAGCGGGAATACCCGCAGGTCAGCTGCGCCAACCAATATAACGAGACCGACTATAACCATCTGCACCGGCGCTGGGAAGCGCATGGCCTGCATTACTGGTACGAACATCAGGCTGATGGTCACACACTCTGGCTGGGCGATGACAGCAGCCTGTGCCCGTCAATCGACGCTGCGGGCGGCATGATGGTGTTCCGCAGCGAATCGGGCGCGCGCGAAGGAGATGGCGTGCGCGAATGGCAGGCGGTACGCCGCCTGGGTCCCGGCAGCTCGGTGCTGAGCAGCTTCGATTACAAGCAACCAACGCCGCGGCACATCAGCGCCTACTCCCGCAACCATCAGGATGCTGTAGCCGAATTCGAGTGGGCCGAGTATGCCGGCGCGTACGGCTATCACGATGCCGACGATGGCGCTCTGCTGTCGCAGCGACGCATGGACGAACGCGATGCCAACCTCCAGTATTTTGATGGCGCCGGCAACGACCGGAGCGCGCAGGCCGGCCGCGTTTTCAGACTCGACGGTCACTTCAGCGGCGCCGCGCAGGCGCCCGCGGTTGACGGAGACGAGCACGCCGACGTCGCCGGACGAGAGTTTCTGCTATTGCGCGTCGAGCACAGCGCCAGCAATAATTATCAGGCCGGCGCACAGGGATTGTCACACTACGACAACCATTTCACTTGTGTCAGCAAGGACGTGCGCTGGCGGCCGGGACGTCAACACAACAGCACAGCCACCAGCTTCACCGGCGTGCAAACCGCGATCGTCACCGGGCCATCCGGAACCGAACTGTATACCGACGATCTGAACCGCATCAAACTGCAATTCCATTGGGATCGGCGCGGCCAGTACGACCATAACAGTTCGCCATGGATACGCGTCATGATGCCGCTGGCCGGCTGGCACCTGGGACAAAGCGGTTTGCCGCGCGTCGGCCAGGAAGTGGTGGTGCAATTCCTGGAAGGGAACCTCGATCGTCCCATCGTCATCGGCGTGGTCCACAACGCCGTCAACCCGCCGCCATGGGACTTGCCGTCGCAACAGGCGCTCACCGGCGTGCGCAGCGCCGAACTGGGCGCGAATCAGCGCGGCAACCACTTGCTGCTGGATGACACCGCCGGCGAAATCCAGGCCCAATTGCGCAGCGATCACCAGCATAGCCAACTGGCGCTGGGCCACATCACGCGCGTGGAAGACCACTCGGGCCGCCGCGATGCGCGCGGCCAAGGCTGGGAATTGCGCACCGACGGACACGGCGTGCTGCGCGCGGCACAGGGCATGCTGATCACCAGCGAAGCGCGGCCAGGCGCCGCCGGCCCCGCCAAAGCCATGGCTGAAACCGTGGCGCGCCTGCAGGCCGCCAGCGCGGTGCAGCGCGCGTCTGCCAATCAGGCCGGACAGCACAAGGCGCAGGAAGGCGCAGGGCAACAGTCGGCCGTGGCAGCCGTTCTGCAACAACAGTGCAGTGAACTTCAGGGCAGCGGTGGCAATTTCCCGGAGCTGGCCGCCGCGCACGTGGTGCTTGCCAGTCCGGCCGGCATCGAGACCAGCAGCGCGCAATCGACCCACATCGCCAGCGAAGTGCACACGGCGCTGACCACCGGCGGCTCGGTCTCGATCGCTGCCGGCGACAGCCTGTTTGCCAGCATCGCCCAAACCTTGCGCCTGTTCGTCCACAAGGCCGGCATGAAGCTGATTGCCGCCGCTGGCAAGGCGACGCTACAGGCGCAAACCGACGACGTCGACGTGATTGCCAACAAAGTGCTGCGCCTGATCAGCGAAGCGGATTGGGTCGATATCCGTGGTCGCCAGGGGGTGCGCCTGCATGGCAACAACTGCATGATCGAAATCAGCGACAAGGTACAGTTTTACACGTCGTCGCCGACGCTGTTCCACGGCAACCTCGAAACGCTGGCGCCGAAGAACCGCCCGCAACCCGCGCCGGAGCCGGCGTCCGCGCCAACCGATGGCGAGCTACACCAAACGCTGCGCGCGCATGTCGGCGGCAAATGCTACGCCAATGTGCCCTACACGCTGTATCGCGGCGAGACCAAACTGGAGGATGGCATCACCGATGAGCACGGCCGCATCGTGATCGCGCACCAGGACGGCACACCCGAATACCAGGTCGTGCTGGCGCCCGGCGAACGCTTCGTGCTGACCGTCAGTCCGCGCTTCGCCGATGGCGGCCGGGACGGTCACGACGAACAACAACTTTCCAATGCGGGCTGGCGCGCGCTGGACAGCGCCACCACGGGACGTCGCTATCATTGACCAATGGAGCACACGATGAGCGATCCAGTCAAGCGCAAGGAAGTCACGCATATCGACGAGGTCCGCCGTGCGGCGACCAGCACCGTGCAATGGTTCGCTGAAATGCGCAATCAGCGCGGTCAAGCGACCCACCCGATCACGCACAACAACCGCTTGACCATGTTTATCTGCGGCGAAAAAGGCTTTGCCGACATTGCCAAGGAAATCGCCCGCGCCCGGGAAAGCATCGACCTGTGCTGCTGGGGCTTCGATCCGGGCATGGAACTGATCCGTAACAAAGGCGCTACCTGGCCACGCGGCGACACTTACGGCGACCTGCTGATCGCGGCCGGCCGGCGCGGCGTCAAAGTGCGGCTGCTGGTCTGGTATGACGTGCTTGCGGTCGGCGCCAACACCATGCCCGGCTATAGCCATGGCCGGCTGACCTGGTGCATGCATCAGCGCGACTGGGCCACCGCGCGCCAGATCAATGCCCAACACAGCCGCGACACGCTGGCAGACTACGTTAAGCGCCCGTTCGGTCTGGCAAGGATGAAACAGGAGCACATTCTATTGTTTGCTTCCAGCGCCGCCCGGATTCAGCCAGACGAGATTCCCGTACTGGCGCGGGAAGAATACTGCAATAGCTGGTACAACGCCGCGTTCGACGGACATCTTGAAAACATCGAAATACTGACGCGTTTGATGAAGCAGACTGCGGCCACGGCTGGCCTCGACCAGCATGACACAGATCTGCCCCGGTCGCGCCTCGAGTGGCTGGAAAGTGAAGGCCTGCAAAAAGTGGCGACCCACCACCAAAAGCCGATCCTCATCGACTTTGCCTACAACGATGGCGAGAAAGCAGTCGGCTACATCATGGGCCTGAATTCCGTCACCGACTATTGGGACACCGAGAAACATTTGCTGGAAGACCCACAGCGGGAACAAGGTGGACGCAGGGAGGAAAAGGAATGCTTGCAAGGATACGAACATGACCGGGGGTTTCAGACATTCAAGCCCTACCGCGACTATGCCTGTCGCCTGGATGGCGGTGGCGCGCTGATCGCGATCCACCGCAATTTTGTCTCAGCCTGGCATCGTGCGGCGGTGAGCGGCAACGGTACTGAAGCAGCCATGGCCCGCGCGACCCGCGAGCATCTTGAAGACACCATACCAAAGGCGTTGACGCGCCCCGCGCAGCCCGGTGATTGCAGCGTGCAAATCATCCGCACCCAACCGGAGGAACAGGACAGCAGCATACGCGAAGTGTATTTCCAGGCGACCGACATCGCCACCATGGCCGCCGGCTACATCTACATCGAGAACCAGTACTTCCAATACGAAGCCTGGTCGCGCCGCCTGATGGAGTCGCGGGCGCGCGTGGTGGAGGGCTGGAAACGTGGCTGCGCAAAGGCAGGTAAAAGCATGAAGGATATGCCGATGCTGCACGTGATGATCGTCATTCCGGTCCCAGAGCGCAAACAGATGGTGCCGCGCACCTACGACGCGCTGGCGGTGCTCGGACAGCAGGCGGGCATGGTCGGGCAAGACCGCATGATTGAAGCGGCCAATAAAACAGCCTCTGCTGACCAGTATGACGCGATGGGCACTCCAATCAGCGGGGAAGGCCCGCGTGACGACGTGGTAGTCCACGCAAATGAGATCAGCAAGCCAAGCACCGAGTTTTTAGAAACGGAACTGCGCATGAAGGTGAGCGTTGCCATGCTCAATACCTGCGCATTTGTCGATGGTCACAATCGATATCGCGAAATATATATCCATTCCAAGCTTATGCTCATCGACGACACATTCATGACACTCGGCAGCGCGAACCTGAACACCCGAAGCATGGCGGTCGACAGTGAGATAAATTTAGCCACTGTGAACCCAACACTGACCGACGAGTTACGTAAGAACATCTGGTTATCTCTCAGCCAGAAAAAAATGAATAGATATTTATCCCTTAATGACATTAATTTCGCGCACATAGCTTGGTGTGAATTAATGACAGAAAATAAAAATAAAAAAAATTAAATAAAATGACCACCGGATTTATTTTTCCGTTTGAAGATGAGCGCAGCACGAAAATTCGTTTAGGATAATAATGCGCCGTTTAACTCTAGGTGTTTTTTATACCACGGGATCGATCATATTTATCGCCATTTTTTTTACCTTATATCACAAAGAATTCATGATACGAACTGAACCTTATTTATCAAAAAATATGATACCGTTATTCAACCCGCACATGCAGTCCTTCGAATGCGCATACGAAGCTCAACAACTTCCTCCGGTAGATGCACAAGCGGAAGCCTGGTTCTTAAATGCCCAGAGTCTATACTCGCCCGAGATCTTTTTTCGGGATCGCGACTACCAGCGAATCACTCAGTTGTTGGCTAGAGCCGCTAACCGTCATCATTGGAAAGCCATACTCAACCTTGCCTCGTTGTACCTCGATGACAATAATTCTCAACGAGACGAAAAATACGCCAAGACTTTAATAGAGTCCGGGATCAAATTAGGAATACCTACCGCGTACGACCGCATGGGAACCTACTATAGCACTGGTACCTACGTGAAAGCAGACCCAACTCGTGCTTATGCACTTTGGCAAAAGGCTGCAAAGATGGGAAGTCCTTCGGCTCAAGCCTTCATTGGTGAAAAGCTCAACGCAAGCCATGACAGCACCGATGGGACTTTCTGGGCAAATCGGAAGGTTTCGCTGCAAATGCTAATTTGCGCTATCGCTCAAGGCAACAGTGATGCAGCCTATAACCTTTCCTTCAGATATGCGTTACAACCGGACCGCGCGGCGACTAGGGAAGAAAAGCAATACGCATTACTCGCTACGCATCACGGAGTCAGGCTTGGCTGTGAAAAATGCGCAAATAAACTATTCCTACAATTTAGCAATCCTTTTGACCTTGACGAGATGATAGTCCCGTTTATTGATGAGGCGCGCGCAAAACGCTATTTCACGCTAGGAAAAGCTCTTGAATTCGACCATTTTCTTCGGTTTCCAAATCTGGACAAAGTGGTACCACTACCCCCAGCACCGCTACCACCATGGAACGGTGATCGCGACACCTTGGTTAACGCCGCCATGGGTGTAACGCCAGTACACTTTTTTGATGAGTCTATCCTCCCGGGCAAATCACGCTTTGATGTGCAGCCGCCATTTGCACTCCACAATACCCACCAAACTACCGACGCCAAGCAGGCGCCGAAGGAAGGGTACTGGCGACCGCTTGGTCCGGATCAGCAGCCGGTAATTGACGAATCAGGCAAGCCTGTCCGGCCAGGGCTGTACAAACAAAACGAAACCTTCACGTCATTTTTCCTCCCGCACAGCAAACCCGCAAAGCCGATTGAAAATATCCGCTGGGAATACTGGATCACGACTTGGGGCGACCGGGAAGCCGTGGAACCCCGTGCGCCGAAGGATCTGATCCGCGTCGTGCCCCGTCCTACTCCGTTTGTCAGCAGTGCGTCAGACCAGCCCTGCCCGCGAACAGGCACTTGGCAGCCTTGGGTGCCGGCTGATCACCCGCTCGCGCAGCTCATCAACCAGCATTGGCGGCAGGCGTGGGTGGTGGCCGGCCAGCCTTTCCCTCAGCCTAAAACCGATTGGTGGCTCGACCTGCCCGACTTGAAAATCACCTGGCACCTGATGGATGACACGCCAGTCAATATCAATCAGCCACTGCCCCCATCGCGGGATTCACAGTGAAGGAATATTTCATGAGACATGAAGGCCGCGGCGTCATCCGCGTCAATGATAAAACCGACCATGGCGGCGAGGTGGTTTCCGCATCATCGGGCACCACGGTGATGGGCCGCCTTGCCGCACTGGACGGCGATTTGACCTTTTGCCCGCGCTGCAAGGGCAAGTTCCCGATCAAGCCGGACGGTGCAGGAGCGAGGCATGAGGGCCGTCCCTATGCTTATCAGGACGACCTCACCGCCTGTGGTGCCAAGCTGATTTCTTCGCTCTAAGCCGGAGCGGCGCTCAGGCTCTATGGCCCTCCGCTTTCGCCGGGACGACGGAGGTGTAAGCTGGCGTTTCGCTGGCGGGCGTGGTGCCGGCCGGCGCCAGTTCGCGACGGTCCAGCACGGCCCGCGCCTGCGCCAGGTCCAGTTTCTTCTCCCAGCGAGCCACCACGACGGTGGCGACGCCATTACCAACCAGATTGGTCAGCGCGCGCGCTTCGTTGAGGAAGCGGTCCACGCCCAACAGCAGCACCAGCCCCGCCACCGGTATCTTGTGCATCGACGCCAGGGTCGCGGCCAGCGCCACGAAGCCGGCGCCGGCCACGCCGGCCGAGCCCTTGGAAGTGAACAGCAGCACACCCAGCAGCACCAGCTGGTCCCACAAGCTGAGGTCGATATTCAGCGCCTGCGCAATGAAGATGGCAGCCATGGTCAGGTAGATTGCCGTGCCGTCGGCATTGAAGGCATAGCCGGTCGGCAGTACCAGGCCCACCACCGGTTTCGGAATGCCCATGCGCTCCAGCTTGACCAGCATCTGCGGCAGCACCGCTTCGGTCGAAGCCGTACCCAAGGTCACCAGCAATTCATCCTTGATGTAACGGAGGAATTTGAACAGCGACAGCCCGCACATCCGCATCACCGTGCCCAGTACCACCACGATGAACACGATCGAGGTCAGGTACAAGCACAGGATCAGCTCGCCGTACGAGGCCAGCGTGCCGATGCCGTACTTGCCGACCGTGAACGCCATGCCGCCGAACGCGCCCAGCGGCGCCACGTACATGGCGATGCGCACCACGCCGAACATCCCGTGCAAAAACATGTCGAGGATGTCGATGAACGGTTCGACCGGCTTGCCCAATCGCGCCAGCGCGATCGCGAACAGCAACCCGAAGAAGATAATCGGCAGCATGTCGCCATTGGCAAACGCGCCGACCACGCTGTTCGGTACGATATTGATGATGAAGTCCAGCGCGCCGCCCTGCTGGTGCGCCTTTTGCGCATAGGTCGCCACTGAGGCGCCATCGATGTGCGCCGGGTCGATGTTCATGCCGGCGCCCGGCTTGAACAGGTTGACCACCACCAGCCCGATCGCCAGCGCGAAGGTGGACGCCACTTCAAAGTACAGCACCGCCTTCAGCCCGACGCGGCCGGCCGAGTGCACGTCGTTCATGCGCGCCACGCCGACCACGATGGAGGCGAAGATGATCGGCGCCAGCAGCATCTTGATCAGCTTGATGAACAGATCGCCGAGCGGTTTCAGTTGCTCGCCCAGGCCGGGCATGTAATGGCCGAGTATGGTCCCCGCTACGATGGCGATCAAGACCTGAACGTAGAGTTTGGATAGGTGTCGCATGCATGTCTCCTTGCAATGCTGATGGCAAACGCGAGCGCGTAACAGCACCGGCGGCGCTGCTACGTCGATCACTACGGATGAGTTGGAGACCGCGCCTCTTGTATGCCGGGCGCTGTGGATGGTCGGTCCGCGGTCAGGCGGACAGTTTCTGCATTTCCGCGTACAGATCGGCCTTGCCTTCAAAGCCGATGCCCGGCAGGTCCGGCATGGTGATGTAGCCGTTGTCGACCTTGACGCCATCCGGGAAGCCGCCGTACGGCTGGAACAGGTCCGGATAGGACTCGTTGCCGCCCAGGCCCAGGCCGGCCGCGATGTTCAGCGACATCTGGTGGCCGCCGTGCGGAATGCAGCGCGCTGGCGACCAGCCGTGCTCGCGCAGCATGTCCAGCGTGCGCAGGTATTCGACCAGGCCGTAGCTGAGCGCGCAGTCGAACTGCAGCCAGTCGCGGTCGGCGCGCATGCCGCCGTAGCGGATCAGGTTGCGCGCGTCCTGCATGGAGAACAGGTCTTCGCCGGTCGCCATCGGGTTCTTGTAATAGTTGCGCAGCGTGGCCTGCAGCTCGTAGTCGAGCGGATCGCCCGGTTCCTCGTACCAGAACAGGTCGTATTGCGACAGCGCCTTGGCATACTTGATGGCGGTGTCGAGGTCGAAGCGGCCGTTGGCATCCACCGCCAGCTTCTGGCCGTCCTGCAGTACCGACAGCACGCTATCGATGCGGCGCAGGTCCTCGTCCAGCGATGCGCCGCCGATTTTCTTCTTGACCACGGTGTAGCCGCGGTCGATATAGCTGCGCATCTCGTCCTTCAGCTTGCCGTGGTCCTGACCCGGATAATAGTAGCCGCCGGCGGCGTAGACGAAGATCTTGCGGTCCGGTTGACCGTCGCCGTAGCGCTCGGCCAGCAGCTGGAACAGCGGCTTGCCTTCGATCTTGGCCACCGCGTCCCAGATCGCCATGTCGATGGTGCCGATCGCCACCGATCGCTCGCCGTGGCCGCCCGGCTTCTCGTTGGTGAACATGCAGTTCCAGATCTTGTGCGGATCGAGGTTGGTGCCGGCGTCGTCGACCAGCGAGGCAGGATCGGCTTCCATGATGCGCGGGATGAAGCGCTCGCGCATCAGCTTGCCCTGGCCATAGCGGCCGTTGGAGTTAAAGCCGTAGCCCACCACCGGCTTGCCGTCGCGGATCACGTCGGTGATCACCGCGACCAGGCTCAGGGTCATTTTGCTGAAGTCGATGTAAGCGTTGCGGATCGGCGAGCTGATCGGCATGGTCTGTTCGCGGATGTCGACGATTTTCATGGAGTGTCTCCTGGGTGTGTCTGGAAAAACCGTAGATTAATCCCGGCCGACCCATCTATAATTCACTTCAATTCAATACTGAACTGAATGCCGATGAAGACCGAGCCGACTTCGGACATGCAATTCTTTGTGCTGGTGGCGCGCCACGGCAGCCTGTCCGCGGCCGCGCGCGCCATCGACCTGACGCCGCCGGCCGCCACCAAGCGGCTGGCCACGCTGGAAAGCCGGCTTGGCGTGCGCCTGCTGAACCGCACCACGCGTAGCGTCAGCCTGACCAGCGAGGGCGAAACCTATCTGCGCCACGCCACCCGCATCCTGGCCGAAATCAGGGAAATGGAAGACGCGGTGTCGCAGGCGCGCGCGACGCCGCGCGGCCTGCTGCGCGTGAATGCCACGCTGGGCTTCGGCCGCACCACCATCGCGCCGCTGATGTCGGCGTTTGCGCTGCGCTACCCGGAAGTGGAGCTGCAGATGGACGTCACCGACCGGCCGATCGACCTGGTCGAAAGCGGCTACGACCTGGCGATCCGCTTCGGCGCCCTGCCCGACAAGCGCCTGAACGCGCGCCGCATCCTGTCCAACCGGCGCTTCCTGTGCGCCTCGCCCGGCTACCTGGAGCGCCATGGCACGCCGTCCAGCCTGGCGGACCTGGCGCAGCACCGCTGCATCATCCACCGCCAGAACGACGACGCCTACGGCATCTGGCGCTTCACGTACCACGACCACAGCGAGGTGGTGAAAGTGCATGGCATGTTGTCCAGCAATGACGGTGACATCGTATTGGGCTGGGCGCTGGACGGGCACGGCATTCTCATCCGTTCAGAATGGGATCTGGCCAAATACCTGGACAGCGGCCGCCTGAAAATCGTGCTGCCGGAATTTACGCTGCCGTCTGCCGACCTGTTCGTCTACTACCCGAGCCGGCGCAACCAGACCATCCGCGCGCGCGCGTTCATCGATTTCCTGGTCGAACATTTCCGGGTACCGCAGAATGACGGCGGCCGCCAACGCATCGCTGGTGCAAGGCCGGCGGACTGAAAGGGGAACGGCGAGGCGGGCGGTCAGCTGCGCTGCTCGGTGCGGCTCAGCCACGCCGCCAGCCGGTGCTGCCAACCCAGCGGACGCGGCACCTGGTAGCAGATCCGGCCCGATGCGCGCAGTATCACTTCCGTGCCCCGCTCAGGCAGGCTCATCAGATCGAGCGTACCGCCCAGAATCGCCGCCCGTTCGCGCAAGGCGGCGAAGCTGCGCGGCGGCTGCGCCATGCCGCGGCCGTTGTCGCGCACGTACACGGTGAGGAACTCGCAGCCATAAACCAGCTCCAACTCCACATGGTCGGCCTGCGCGTGCCGGAAGGCGTTGTACAGCGCTTCGCGCGTGATGCTGTAGATCTCTTCGCCGCGGTCGCCATTGACCTGGGCCACATCGCCGGTCACCAGCATGCTGAAACGCGCATGGAAGTTTTCCCGCAGCGACTGGCCGACCGCCGCCAAGGCCTGGGCCAGGTTGTCGCCATAAACCACCGGAATGCGCAGCGCCAGGATCTGGTGGCGGCCTTCCGCCAGCACCTCGTCGGCCTGGTCGAGGATGTGTTCGATGGTGGCGCGTTCGGCGCTGTCGTGCGGCAGGCGGTCGCTGACGCCCTGGAAGCGCAGGATCATGCCCTGCATGCTTTGCAACAAGGTATCGTGCAGGCCGGTGGCCACGCGTTCGCGCTCCGACAGCAAGCGAACGTGGGAGGCATAATCGCGCCGCAGCCGGCGCAGGCAAACCAGAAAGACGGAGCCCAGCATCAGGCACGCGAGCAGCAGCCCAAGCATCATGATTAAGGGGGTGGACGACAAGACGAAGCTCCGGGCGGAAAAGCAGAGGCATCACATTGCCACCAATTGAATCTTATTACCATCTCTCTGACGAGGGAGTGCAACCAGAAATAAGCATCCGCAAGGGAGTGCGAATGCTTTAAGATGGGGCCGTGCCAATTTATGCTAGCTCACCACACCCATGCTGCAATCGACCCTGTTGTTCGCCGCGCCTGGCGACCTGCCCATCAGCCTGATCGCCGCCCTGTTCGGCCTGCTGATCGGCAGCTTTCTCAACGTGGTGATTCATCGTCTGCCTATCATGATGCAGCGGGAGTCCGACAACTACGTGGCCGAAGAAAGCGGCCAGCCGCATCCGCACACGGCGCGTTACAACCTGGTCGTGCCGCGCTCGGCCTGCCCGCATTGCGGCCACCAGATCACGGCCATGGAAAACATCCCGGTGCTCAGCTGGCTGGCTTTGCGCGGCAAATGCAGCAGCTGCAAGGCGCCCATCTCGGCGCGCTACCCGCTGGTGGAACTGCTGACGGCGGCCCTGTCCTTCCTGGTGGTGTGGAAGCTGGGCAGCGGCGGCGCCGGCCTGGGCGGGCTGTTCTTCCTGTACTCGCTGATCGCCATGACTTTCATCGACTATGACACCAAGCTGCTGCCGGACGACCTGACGTATCCGTTGATCTGGGCCGGCCTGCTGATCAACATCAACGCCACTTTCGTGCCGCTGCGCGACGCGGTGATCGGCGCGGCTGCCGGTTATCTGGCGCTGTGGTCAGTGTACTGGCTGTTCAAGCTGGTGACCGGCAAGGATGGCATGGGCTATGGCGACTTCAAACTGCTGGCCGCGCTGGGTGCGTGGCTGGGCTGGGCGATGCTGCCGATGATTATCCTGCTGTCGTCGGTGGTGGGCGCGCTGGTCGGCGTCGCCCTGATCGTGTTTGCCCGGCGCGCCCGCAACAACCCGATCCCGTTCGGCCCCTATCTGGCCGCGGCCGGGCTGATCGTCCTGCTGTACGGTGCGCCGCTGGCGGCCTTCACCATGGGCGTGGTTCAGCCATGAGTGCGCCCGTGTTTGCGGTTGGCCTGACCGGTGGCATCGGCTGCGGCAAGAGCACGGTGGCGGACATGTTCGCCGCGCGCGGCGCCAGCATCGTCGACACCGACCAGATCGCCCACAGCATGACCGCGCCGGGCGGCCCGGCCATGCCGGCGATCCTGGCGGAGTTCGGCCCCGAGTTTGTCGATGCGAGCGGCGCCATGGACCGCGCCCGCATGCGGGCGCTGGTGTTCAGCGACCCCGGCGCGAAAATCCGGCTCGAAGCCATCCTGCATCCGCGCATCCGCGACGCCGCGCTGGCGGCCGGCGCCGCCGCCACCGGCAGCTACGTGATCTACGCGGTGCCGCTGCTGATCGAGTCGGGAACCTGGCGTGCACGGGTTGCGCGCGTATTGGCGGTAGACTGTCCAGTCGAAGTGCAAATCGCGCGGGTGATCGCCCGCAACCACCTGCCCGAAGCGCAGGTGCGCGCCATCATCGCCAGCCAGGTCAGCCGCGAGGAACGGCTGGCGGCGGCCGACGATGTGATCGACAATGGCGCGGGCCTGGACGCGCTGGCGCCGCAAATTGCGCGTTTGCACGACTTATATCTAGCAAATTCGCTGGCATTTTCTCGTAGAACGGCAATAATGCCTTCGCAACGTTTGTAATTTTGCTTGGCTTGCTTCAAAATCACGGGAATTCAGGTCCATCTATAGAGGGATGTTATTTTGATCGTCTACGAATATCCTTTCAACGAGCGCATCCGCACGTTGTTGCGCCTGGAGGATTTGTACGAGAAATTCAAGTTCTTTGTGCATCAAGAACATCCCATGCAGCACCACGTGGCGCTGGCCACCATCTTCGACATGCTGGAAGTGGCCGGCCGCGCCGACCTGAAATCCGACCTGCTGCAGGAACTCGAGCGCCAGCGCCAGACCCTGCTCAGCTACCGCATGAATCCCAACGTGGAACCGCAGATGCTGGATGCCATCCTGGCCGAGGTCGATGGCGTCAGCAGCGCGCTGGTCGCGGCCCAGGGCAAGACCGGCCAGAATGTGCGCGACAATGAGTGGCTGATGAGCATCCGCGGCCGCACCATCATTCCGGGCGGCGCCTGCGAATTCGATCTGCCTTCCTATTACGCCTGGCAGCAGCGGCCGGCCGAGCAGCGCTTCAACGACATCGCCAACTGGTTCGCGCCGCTGGCGCCGCTGTTCGACGCGCTGGGCCTGGTGTTGCGGCTGCTGCGCGATTCGGGCGGCCCGGTCAAGATGATCGCGGCGGCCGGCAGCTACCAGCAGATGTTGCAGGGCAAGGTGTACCAGATGCTGCGGCTGACGCTGGACGAGGCGCAGGGCGCGATCCCGGAGATTTCGGCCAACAAGTACATGCTGTGGGTACGCTTCACCACCCAGGGCGGCGACCTGAAACCCAAGCCGCTGGAAGATGATGTACCATTCGAGCTCACGCTGTGCAACTTCTAATGTAAGCTCATGACCACTGTAGTTGAATGTCCGACCTGCGCCGCCAAGGTGGAGTGGAAGCCGGAAAACAAATATCGCCCGTTCTGCTCGGAACGCTGCAAGAAAATCGACCTGGGCGCCTGGGCCGAGGAAAAATACGTCATCCCCGCCGCGCCGCCCAAAGACGCCCACGACGAAGAATAACCCCTTGGGGACAGACCACGATTTTGCAACGAAGTTGCAAAATCGTGGTCTGTCCCCAAGTCGTTAGATGTAGCGCACCTGCTCGAGCCACTCCAGCAAGGGGATGGTGGCCGGCAGCAGCGGTTCCACGGCGACCGTGCCCTGCCAGGCAAACGCCTGGCCTTCCAGGCTTTGCGGCTCTCCCGACCAGTCGCGGCTGATGTAGAAGTGCAGCCGCACGTGGGCGTGCGGGTAGACGTACTCGACGCCGCACCACTCTTCCGCGCTGTGAATGGTCAGGCCCAGTTCTTCCACAAATTCGCGTTTCAGGGCGTCCAGGATGGTTTCGCCCGGATCGACCTTCCCGCCGGGGAATTCCCAGTAACCGTCATACGGCTTGCCCGCCGGGCGCTGGCCCAGCAGCACATCGCCATTCGGCTTGATCAGCACGCCCACGGCGACATCGACCGGTTTGCTCATGCCAGCCTCCCCGCGTAATCCTTGGCGAACTGCCACGCCACCCGGCCCGAGCGCGAGCCGCGCTGCAGCGCCCATTGCAGCGCCTCCAGGCGCGCGCCTTCGATCTGCTCGGGCGTGCAGCCCAGCGAGGCCAGCCAGTGACCGACGATTTCCAGGTAATCGGCCTGCTTGAACGGATAAAAGGTCAGCCACAGGCCGAAACGCTCGGACAGCGAAATCTTTTCTTCCACCGTCTCGCCCGGATGCAGATCGCCATCCTCGTCATGCTTGTAGCTCATGTTGTCGGACATGCGCTCCGGCAGCAGGTGGCGGCGGTTGGAGGTGGCGTAGATCAGCACATTGTCCGACTGCGCGGCGATGCTGCCGTCCAGCGCCACCTTCAGCGCCTTGTAGCCGCTCTCGCCTTCCTCGAACGACAGGTCGTCGCAGAAGACTACGAAACGCTCCGGCCGCCCCGCCACCAGGTCGACGATATCAGGCAGGTCGGCCAGATCGGCCTTGTCCACTTCGATCAGACGCAGGCCGTCGGCGGCGAACTGGTTCAGGCAAGCCTTGATCAGCGACGACTTGCCGGTGCCGCGCGCGCCGGTCAGCAGCACGTTGTTGGCCGGCTTGCCGAGCACGAACTGGCGCGTATTCTTTTCGATCTGCTGTTTCTGCGGACCGATGTGCCGCAGATCGTCCAGCGCGATGCGCGACACGTGCGCCACCGCCTGCAGGTAGCCCGGCGCGGTGCCGCGCTTGCGCCAGCGGAAGGCGTGACCGCCTTGCCAGTCCGGCTGCTGCCGCGCCGGCGGCAGGATGGCTTCCACGCGCGCCAGCAGAGCCTCGGCGCGCGCCAGGAATTGTTCGAGGGCCGCCGACATCTTACGAACGGTAGTCGGCGTTGATCGAGACGTAATCGTGCGACAGGTCGCAGGTGTACACGGTGGCGCTGGCCGCGCCGCGGGCCAGCCTGACGCGCACGGTGATCTCGCTCTGCTTCATCACGCGCTGGCCGTCTTCTTCCTTGTAGTCCGGATTGCGGCCGCCGTTCTTGGCCACCCACACGTCATCCAGGTAGAGGTTCAGTTTGGATACATCCAGATCATCCACGCCGGCATAGCCGATCGCCGCCAGGATGCGGCCCAGGTTGGGATCGGAGGCGAAGAAGGCGGTCTTGACCAGCGGCGAGTGGCCGATCGAGTAGGCGATCTTGCGGCACTCTTCCACGCTGGCGCCCTCTTCCACGATGATGCTCATGAACTTGGTCGCGCCTTCGCCGTCGCGCACGATGGCCTGGGCCAGGAACAGCGCCAGCTCGGTCACCGCGTCGCGCAGCTGTGCGTATTCCGGCTGCTCCACCGAGCTGATTGCCAGCGTACCGGCGCCGGTGGCGATCAGCATGAACGAATCGTTGGTCGAGGTGTCGCCGTCGATGGTGATGCAGTTGAACGAATGGTTGGCCGCGTGTTTGACCAGCTCATCCAGCACCGGCTGCGCCACCTTGGCGTCGAGCGCCAGGTAACCCAACATGGTCGCCATGTTCGGCTTGATCATGCCGGCGCCTTTCGAGATACCGGTCATGGTCACGCTGTGGCCGCCGATGGTGACGGTGCGCGAGCCGGCCTTCGGCTGGGTATCGGTGGTCATGATGGCTTCGGCCGCGTTGTACCAGTTATCGGCCTTCAGGCCGGCGATGGCTTGCGGCAGGCCGGCGATGACTTTCGCCGCGGGCAGCGGCTCCAGGATCACGCCGGTCGAAAACGGCAGGATCTGCGCCGCGTCCACGCCCAGCTGCGACGCCAGCGCGCTGCAGGTCTGGTTCGCCAGCGACAAGCCCAGCTCGCCAGTGCCGGCGTTGGCGTTGCCGGTATTGACCAGCAGCGCGGCGATCGGCTTGCCGCTGGTTTTGGCGGCCTGCAGATGGGCCTTGGCGATCTGCACCGGCGCGGCGCAGAAGCGGTTCAGGGTGAACACGCCGGCCACGGTGGCGGTCGGCGCCAGCTTCATCACCAGCACATCCTTGCGGTTCGGCTTCTTGATACCGGCTTCGGCAAAGCCGATTTCTACCCCGGCGACGGGCTTCAGTTCGGAGGCAATGGGCAGAGGGGAATTGACGGCCATATTCGTGATCTCGTGGGTGGAAAGAGGGAGCCGCTATTGTAATGCCTGACACGCGCACTGCGCGGTTTGTGACTTGCGGTACGCGTGGCAAACTTTCGCATTGATCAAAAAGCTACTGTAGCGATACCGTACAACTTGTTGTTTTCACGCGCTTTTTTGCGCAAAAGCCACAAAACTTTAGAACCTTGTTTCAGATTCCGCGCGGTTTAACGTTTTCTCATTTCATGCTGTATGGAAATTAGTCTAGGGTAACAACCAATGCCCAATCCCCGCATTACAAGAGACAACAAAGACGGCATAACCGTCTGACCACAACAACCCCCAAGGACTACCACCACATGAAAAAGCAACTTTTAGTCGCTGCTGTAATGGCGGCTGCCGCCGCTATGGCGCACGCCGGTTCTCTCGACCAGGGCAACCTGAGCATCAGCGGCTTCGGCACGCTGGGCGTCGCCAAGAGTAATACCGACCAAGCCCAGTTCGCCCGTTACAATCAGGCCGAAGGCGTGGGCGACAGTGTCCGCCTGGGTCTGGATACCAACCTGGGCCTGCAGGCCACCTATAAAATCAACGACTGGCTGTCCGGCACCGCGCAGGTGCTGACCCGCAAGAACACCAGCCCCAACTTCAGCACCGACCTGACCTGGGCCTTCCTCAAGGCGCGCATCAACGATGAAATCTCGGTGCGCGTGGGCCGCGTGGTGGTGCCGACCTTCCTGATTTCCGATTACCAGAACGTCGGCTATGCCAACACCATGATGCGTCCGCCGATCGAGATGTACGGCCAGGCTCCGATCGAAAACTCGGACGGCGCCGACATCAACTACCAGCACGCCTTCGGCGACCTCAACTTCACGGCCCAGGCTTTCGTCGGCGTCAGCCGCGGCAAGCTGTTCGTGTCGTCGGGTTCCGGCTCGACCGCCACCTACCGCGCACCGGACGCCGGCATCAGCCTGTCCGGCGAATACGGTCCGTTCATGGTCCGCGTGGCGCATGCGCGCGCCGACATGACCATCAACGACCTGCAACCGATCAACAGTCTGACCAGCACGCTGACCAGCGTCGGCTTCGCCCAGCTGGGCAAGGACCTCGGCTTCAACGATGGCAAGAAAGTCGCCTTCACCTCGGTCGGCGGCACCATGGACTGGAACAACATCGTGGCCCAGGCCGAATACGCCCAGCGCCGCGCCAAGGAACCGGTCTACCTGGCCGACACCAACGCCTGGTACGCCATGGTCGGCTACCGCATCGGCCAGTTCCTGCCGTACTACGCCCACGCCTCGTCCAAGGGCGCAGGCAGCAGCGTGAGCGTGCCATCGGCGCTGGCCAAGGTGCCGACGCTGAACGCGGCCGTCACCGGCCTGCTGACCTCGTCGCAACAGAGCAGCGACCTGATCGGCGTGCGCTGGGACTTCGCCAAGTCGCTGGCCCTGAAAGTGCAGGTCGACCGCGTCAAGCCGGAAGCCAAGTCGGGCTGGCTGATCCACACCCCGGCCGCCGGCTACAACAAGGACGTCACCGTCGTTGCCGCCGGCCTGGACTTCGTATTCTGATGGGGAGACGATAAAAATGAAAAAAATCCTGAGTGCATTGATCCTGGCGGCCCTGGGTGGCGCGCTGCTGCCCGCGTCGGCGGAAATCGTCGTCATCGTCAGCAAGCAGAACCCGGCCACGCGCATGTTTTCGGAACAGGCGTCGCAATTCTTCCTGGGTAAATCCAACCTGTTCACGCCGGTCGACCAGGCCGACGGCTCGCCGATCCGCAACGAGTTTTACAAGAAGGTGGCGGACAAGGACGCGGCCCAGGTGAAAGCCCTGTGGTCCAAGCTGGTGTTCACCGGCAAGGCCACGCCGCCCAAGGAATATCCGAACAGCGCTGACGTGAAGAAAGCAGTTGCTGCCGATCCCAAGGCAATCGGGTATATTGACAAGTCGGCAGTTGACGATACCGTCAAAGTGATCCTGACCCTGCCTTAACGCCAGTTGGTCCACCCCGCCATCCGCACCGGATGGCGGGGGCGTACGCTCCTGGCATCGCCCATGAGGAGAGTACGTTTTGAGCTTGTCGCTACGCGCGAAATTTCTGATGCTGAGCGCCGTGATCCAGGCGCTGGTGGTCGGCCTGCTGATCTGGAACAGCCTGCGGCTGATGAACCACGCGGTGCACACCAATGCCGAACGGGTCGCACAGGAATACGCGGTCACGCTCAACCTCTCCCTCAGTCCGTACGCCACGCGCGGCCGCCTGCCCGAGCTGACCGGCCACCTCGCCGAGATGCTGGCCGATCCGGACGACAGCTATCTGCGCTATCTCGCCATCCTCGACGAGCAGGAACGTCCCATCATCGAAGTCGGCCGGCGCGACATGCCGCTGCCGGCCGTGCTGCGCAGCGCCGCCGCCGCCAGCTACAAGGGTGTGCGCACCGTGATCGACGGCGCCACCCTGCACGCGCGCTCGCCGCTGCTGCTGGCCGACAACCGCGTCGGCAGCATCAATTTCGGCCTCAGCACCAAAGATCTGAAGCAGGCGCGCGACGAAGTGATGATGCAGGGCAGCGCCATCGCGCTGATCGGCTTCGCCTTGGGCGTGCTGATGTTTTACGTGTTCACCCATGGCATCGGCAAACGCCTGCAGGCGCTGACCGGGCAGGCGCAGCAGGTGGCGCTGGGCGATTACAGCGAGGCGCTGCCGGTGCGCGGCACCGACGAAATCGCCCTGTTTGCGCGCACGCTGAACGCCATGAGCGAGGCCATGCGCGAGCGCATCGCCCGGCTGGAGCAGTCCGAACACCGGCTGTCGGAATCGGAGGCGCGCTTCAAGACCCTGTTCGAGATGGCGCCGCTGCCGCTCACCGTGTCCGACCGCGATGGCCACATCATGGCCGCCAACCGCGCGCTGCGCGCCACCTTCGGCCCGGCCGCCGACAACCTGATCGGCAAGCGCAGCGACCAGGTGCCGTTCTGGGCCAGCCCGCTGGAACGCCAGCGCATCTGGAAAATGTACCGCGACGAGGGCGCGGTGCAAGGCGCGGTGGCCGGCGTGCTGCTGCCAGACGGCAGCGTCGGCAGCGTGGCGATCTGGTCGTCGTCGCTGACGCTGGACGGCAATCCCGCCATCATCTGGGCGTTGCTGGACCTCACCGAGGAACTCAACGCCAAGCGCGAACTGAAAGAGCTGAACACCTCGCTGGAAACCCGCGTGCGCGAACGCTCGGCCGCGCTGGAGCGTGCCAACGCCGATCTCAGCGCGGCGCTGCAGACGCTGCAGCACACCCAGCACGAACTGCTGGCGTCGGAAAAGATGGCGTCGCTGGGCTCGCTGGTGGCCGGCATTGCGCATGAGCTCAACACGCCGATCGGCAACAGCCTGCTGGCCTCGACCGCGCTGCGCGACCGCGTGAGCGAATTCGACGCGCGCATGGCCGCGGGCGCACTGCGCCGCTCCGAGCTGAGCGCGCACCTGGAGGAAGTGCGCACGGCCAGCGAGCTGATCTCAGGCTCGCTGCACAAGGCGGCCGAGCTGATCTCGTCGTTCAAGCAGATCGCGGTGGACCAGACCAACGACCAGCGCCGCGCGTTCGACCTGCGCGCCGCGGTGCAGGACACCATCGCCACCTACATGCCGCGCCTGCGCCGGGTGCCGTGCGAGGTAGTGCTCGAGATCCCGCCGGGCGTGATGTTCGATTCCTATCCGGGCAGCTTGTACCAGATCCTGAACAACCTGATCACCAACGCCCTGGCGCATGCGTTCGACAGCCGCCAGGGCGGCACCATCCGCATCCGCGCGCAGATCACCTACGACGACATTGTCGAGCTCAGCTTCAGCGACGATGGCTGCGGCATGATCGACGACGTGCTCAAGCGTGTGTTCGATCCCTTCTTCACCACCAAGATGGGCCAGGGCGGCACCGGGCTGGGCATGAATATCGTGTATAACATTGTCACCGGCGTGCTGGGCGGGCGCATCGCCATCGAATCCGCGCCGGGCGCCGGCACTACCGTGCGCATGCTGCTGCCGCGCGTGGCGCCGCAGCGCGAGACTAAATAAGTTATCTTTGGTAAACTGGCCCATCGCTGGGCCGGCCGGCCGCGGCGCAATCCGCATCGCAGGGTGCAACTGGAGCGTACATGGTCCCTACAATTATTTTCCCCTCGATGAATCCGGAACTGTGTGCGTTTGCGCGCGCCTTCATTCCGCCCGAGTGGCCGGTGATCGTCAAGGACGGCAACCCCGAGCGCCATTTCGACGAGCTCAAGACGCTCGACATCCAGACCAAGTGGGCCGTCAACGTCGACGAGGATTGCTTCGTCATCAACCCGCAGGCGATCGTGGAGCTGATCGCCCACATGGAAGCATCGGGCTACGACACGGCCGCGATCCAGGACGGCGCCAGCAACCTGCGCGCCCATAACCCGGTGATGTTCAACCCGTTCTTCTTCGTGTTCAACGTCGCCAAAGTCCAGGCGGTGCCCAAGGTCACCACCGACATCCCGACCATGGTGGCCACCAGCCGTCAGTTCGCGCCGCTGCAGCGCTACTTCGATCTGCCGTTCGAGTTCGACGGTTTCGAACCATACTACCCGTTCTTCACCGACCTGCTGCTGGCCGGCCTGCGGCCGCTGTTCCTGAACAACCATGCCTGGGAAGCCTTCGACCCGGCCCCGACCGGTCTGGGCAAGCCAAGCATCGTGCTCGACGAACGCGGCAACGAACTGTGCATCCACGCCTGGTATTCGCGCCTGTACCACGAGCCGGTGGTGCGCGCGCGCCTGGACGCCTGCATCCGCTACGCCTACGACCAGCGCCGCAAACTGCTGGGCCTGCCGCCAGCATGAGCCAGGTCAGCACCGTCTCGCTGCCCGGGCGCGGCTTCGACGCCTTCCTGTTCGACATGGACGGCACCATCCTCACCTCGATCAAATCGGCCGAACGCGTGTGGGGCATCTGGGCCGCCGCCCACGGGCTGGACGTGCAGAAGTTCCTGCCCACCATCCACGGCAAGCGTTCCGAAGACACCGTGCGCGCGCAGAACCTGCCGGGCATCGATCCGGTGGTGGAAGCGCAGCGCATCACCCTGGCCGAAATCAACGACGTCGACGGTATCGACGCCATCACCGGCGTGGCCGACTTCCTGGCCAGTCTGCCGGCGGGGCGCTGGGCCATCGTCACCTCCGCGCCGCGCCGGCTGGCGGCCGCGCGCATCGCC